>NZ_JASFXA010000028.1:0-89966 GCF_030766805.1 Nocardia sp. CC213A | reverse complement strand
GGTAGCCGGACAGCATGTGCGCCCACGCCTTCGCGACACGACGCGGCGTATCGGCGGTGTGGTCGCCCTCGTCGACCCCGAACGCGCCCAGCAGGTAGGAGACGGCCGCCTCCATGGTGTCCAAGCGGGTCGGCTGTCCGTCGCGGGGCTCGCTGGTCGGCGACGCCGCCGGGACGCGTTGAATGGCCGCCTGGTAGCGCTGCTGGGCGGCTTGGAGAGCGAGGCTGGCCTCCGACAGCTCCAGTTCGGCGGGCCACGGCCACACAGTCACCGGCTACACCCCCCTCTGGTCGCCCCACGCCAGCACATGCAGGCGGTGGGAGGCGTTGACGCCGACGTCGGCGGCGCGGCGCGCGACCTCGGGCCAGATGGTCTGGAGGTTGTCGGTGGTGGTGCCTTTCGGCATCACCCACACGCGGTCTTTCGGCCAGCCGACCCCGGCGGCGTACCCAACCGCCTCGTCCACACCGGAGGCGTCGTCTACCACAACCTTGAGCACCGAGTTGCGTGCCAGCGCACCGTCATTGCTCTTCACCAGTTCCACCCATGCCGGATGCAGGGCCGGGTTCTGGTTGCGACGGTGCGCGCCGGCGTTGCCGAGCTTCGGCGACACCACGGCCATGGACACGTACGTTTTCGTGGTCAGGTTCGGCGGCAGGGTGCCGTTCGTTTCGACGTGCACGGTGCAGCCCATCCGGAACACCAACCCCTGCAGCAGGCGCTCCCAGCCGGTGCGATGCTGGTGCATCAACGGTTCGCCGCCGGTGATGACGGTCAGCGTGTCCGGCCGCAGTTCGGCGAGGACTTCCTCGGCGGTGATGCGCGGGTTCTCTGCCGCCAGGTCGAAACGCTGGTCGTCCCACGTGTACGGGGTGTCGCAGAAGGTACAGGACAGGTTGCAGCCGCCGAGCCGCACGAACTGGGCGGCGCGCCCGGCGGCCGGGCCTTCCCCTTGGAGGGTCGGGCCGAAGATTTCGTTCACCGGCAGGATCGCCGGACGTCCCATGCTCACGCGCGCCCCTTCCATCGGTCCACGGCCGCTTCCACGGCGACGCGGAGGAGCAAGCCGAGCGCCACCACGAGGAGGAAGCCGAGCAGGAACGCGGCGGGCAGGCACGCGACGGCGACGATAAGCCACCACGACACGGTGATGACGCCGCACAGTTTGAGGGCGATGAGCAGCAGGACGAGCGCGCCGGTGAAACCGACGCCGCCGGTCGCGGACGCAGACGCGTTCACAGCCGGACGAGTAATCATAGTGGGTTCTCCGTGATTCAGAAGCGGCCGGTCAGGGTCCGCCGAGCGGTCGTTGGCGAGGTGATATCCGGCGCTGACGCTGGGGCGTGGTCGGGGGAGTAGACGGCGGTGTTGCCGTGGCCTTCCCGCACCAGCACCGACACCAGCCGCAGATCCGGCAACAGGGTCTCGGTGACTTGAGCGAGGTGTTCGGCGATCGCCTCGGTCGTCGGCCACGTCGGCAGACGCAGCACCTTGAGCCCGTCGGCGGCCAACAGCTTGGTCCACTGATCCTCGGCGTGGCCGATGAATCCGTGGTCCATGCGCTCGTCCACCCAGCCACGCAGGACGGTCTTGATCGCACCGAATTCGATGCCCTCGACACCGATCCCGGTGGCGTCGAAAGTCCATTCCAGGTGCCAGGAGTGGCCGTGGATGTTGCGGCACTTCGCGCCGGGCCCGGACAGGACGGGGATGCGGTGCGCGGCTTCCGCGTGGTGGGTGACGGTGATGTGGGTGGTCAACGGGGCATCCTTGGTTTCGGTTGCGGCACAGCGCGGTTGGCGGCGGCCGCTTCGGCGCGGTCGCCGAGGACCGAGACCGGGGTGTCGGGGTCGATCCACGCGCCGAGGGCCATGAGGACTTGCGCCATGCGTTCGGGGTTACGGGCGCACGCGGCGACGTAGTGCCGGTAGGTGGTGAGCGGGTTGTGGTTGCGGACGCGGTCGCACACCTCCAGGGCGGCGGCCGCGACGGCGTGCTCGGTGGCGAACGCGGTCACCGCCGGTCGCCGATCTTCGGGGGCGCGGCGGCGGTCCGGGCCTGGACACCGTGATGGCCGCGGATGTGGCCGTGCCAGGCATCGACGACGTCGAGCCGGAACTGGTCGCCGCGATGGTCGGCGCGGCCGTCGCACACTTCGTCCCAGTACGGCCGGAACGCTTCCCGCCCGTCGAATCCGACCGGGACACCCCAGACGGTGAATGCGGCCCATTTGCGGCCGCAGGCGGGGCATTTCCCGCATGGGAGGTCGTGGCGGTCGGGTTCGTAGCAGGAGAAGGTGTTGCGGGCCAACAACTCTGGGTCGTGCCCGGTCGCCAGGACCGCGCCGACGAGTTGGGTTTTGGTGACGTCCTTGACGGGCAGGATCATCCGCACTCTGCGGCCGTCGGGGAGCCAGCGTTGCGGCGCGAACATGTGGTCGCACAGGTGGTTGAAGCGGTCGGCGAATTCCTGGTCTTTGTCGTTGCCGGTGGATCCGGCGACCGAGCCCATGAGGATGTTGTCGCCGTACTGGAGGGCGTAGAGGCCGAGCATGGCGTTGCGGCCGGGGATGATCTTGGAGTCGGGGTCTTCGTAGCGGCCGACCGCGAATGCGTTCACCGAGCGCAGCTGGGCGGGCTCGTAGCCGGGCGGCAGGCACAGGCGTTGTGTTTCGGTGTGCCCGTACCGGCCGCCCATGGACACGTTCAGCAGCACGTCGGGCTGGTACAGGTGCGTCATGCAGTAGGAGTCGACGCCGCCGGAGTAGAGGGCGACGGCGTTGTCCCACCGTGCCAACGGTGGCGGGGTGCCGAAGGATTCGGAGTTGAAGCCGGACAGGATCATGCGGGGACCTCGGTGAGCATGTCGTTGAGGACGGTGATGTTGCGGGGCGCGGCCTCGGCCAAATGCATGTGCGGGCCGTCGACGCAGCCGTTGAGCTGCCCCCACGTGGGGGACGTGATGGTGCCGTGCATGCGCCGGAACCAGTCCTGTTTCGCGGCGGCCGAGAGCGCGGAGACGCGGATGACGAGTTCGCGGTTGGCGGCGGTGGAGCGCGCCAGCTGGGAGGGGGTGACGCCGTAGTGGTCGCGCAGCATGTACGCGATATCGCGGTCATAGGCGGCAGACCCGTCCATACGGACTTGGACGGGTTTGCCGGTGCGCGGGTCGTGCAGGGCGAGGAGCCCGTACCGGTAGGAGGCCGCCCACCCGGACGAGTCCACGCTCCAGAACGGCAGCCGCATCATGGACCGGTTGGTGACGCCCCACCCGTGGAATCGCATCTGCGGGTGGTGGGTGCGTGCGTACCGGAACACGTCGATCAGCCAGCGCAGCTGTCGTTTCGGGGAGGAGTTGCCGCCCGCCATGCCGCCCAGGCCGAGGAAGTCCACGCCGTGCGCGGCGTAGTAGTCCATCTCGGCGGGGTCGGTGCCGACGTGCAGCGACGAGACGGCGGGGATTCCGTGCCCGTCGACGAGGGTGTGCCAGTTGCGGCGGGTGGCCGGGATGTCTCCGGCGATGTCGAGGGACGCGACCCACGCGAGCCGGTGCCGCCACTGCTTGGCCCACGCCGCCAACTGGGCGTTGGAGATCTCGATGCCTTTGACGCGCGCCGAATAGGCCCCGGAGTCGCCGATCAACCGGAGTCGTGACAGCTGGTCGAGGTCGAACTTGCCGAAGTAGTGGAAGGAGACCAGCGCGTTCGCGGTCGGCCGGATCACGCGCCGTCCCCGCGGAGTTCGTCATCGAGCAGCCGCAGCAGGGCGGTGTCGTCGTCGGAGAACGCCTTGCGGTGCTCCTCCCACAGGCGGCGGGTGTGCGGGTCGATCTGCTTCAACGACAGCGTGGCGTGGTCGTCGGGCTCGTCGGGCCCGAGCTCGTCGGCGAGGTCGTCCAAATCGGGTGCCCCGGCGACGATGTCCTCGAGCGCGGCCAGGGCGACGTCGTCGTAGCCGGTACCGGCGAGGTCGTCCAGTTCGCGCAGGATGTCGAGGAGTAGTTCGTCGTCGTAGGAGCCGAGTTCGCCGGTGCGGTTGTCGACGGCGACGATACGGCGGGCGGTCTCGTCGTCCACGTCGATCTCGTGGACGAGTACCCGCTGCCAGCACGGGTCGCCGGGCGGGAACGGCTGCCGTGCGAGGTGTGTCCATCGGGGGTCGTCGGCGGTGGCGGTGGCGAGTTCGCGGATGGCGAGCAGGGTGTGGTTGCCTGCGAGCACTTCCAGCGGCCGGCCGGTGTGGGTGCCGAGGTTGGTCACGATGGGCCGGTATTGGCCGTTCATGATCAGCGATTCGGTGATGGCGGGCAGGTGGCCGCGGCGCGGGTTGGCGTGGTAGAGGGCGAGTTCGTCGGGGTGGCGGTGTCGGCGCGCGGTATCGGGGTCGGGGTGGTTCGCGCTCACGCGGTCACCGCCCTCGGTGTGTGCGCCGGGGTTGGTGGCGGGGTCAACGATGTTCGGGTCTTTCGGGCGGGGTCGAGTGTTGGCGTCCCGCATCGTGGCACCGGGGGTGGTGGGGGGTGACGAAACAGCCGACACCGGAACGCCGCCGCATCCCTGCGGGAACGTCCGAATTGCGCCGCATATCAGACCGGACGGATGGGTATTAAGACATTCTGTGCCAACTTGTCCTCACTTGTGGGGAGCTGGCTACAATCGGTGATCTGCACCACCGCCCTCTGGCGGGGGCTGTCGGGGCGGGAAGGAAATAGGTGGTGACGTTGGGCGTTACCTGCCAGAGCTACGACATCGGCGCTGTCCGCATGGAAGTAGTCCTCACGAGCAACGGCTCGAAAACCATTCGACTGCTGGACATGGATTCCGCGGCCGTGGTGGAGCTGCGCGGCTGCCAGCGCGCACGCCTTCAGGTGGTATCGCGGGCATGGATGGCCGAGCACGCCAACACCGTCATCCCCGCCGACGACTTCTTCGAACTGGCGGGCCGCCTGCAAGCCGAGGGCTGCACATGCGATGAGTCGCGGTGCGCGGCGCGGCGCGGCCGTCTCCGGCTGGTGATGTCCCGCAAGCTAGGCGCTGCAACAGGCCGGTAACCCACACCCGAGGCCGGTAGCGAACACACAGGCTGTGTGGGTTTCCGGCGTCCGGTGTTGACGTGCAACCGTGCGGTAACGCATGCTCGGGTTGATCTTGTGCGCCAACACTCGACTCCCGGAGGGATCACCCCGTGCCAACCCTTCTGGCTGCTACCCAGCCATGCCTCGCCGACCCCAACCTCTGGCTCCAACCCGACGAAACCCCGTGGAACGAGGTCCCCACCGCTGCGTGGGCGGCCCAGCAATGCCGCACCCGCTGCCCGCGCCTGACCGCCTGCGCCCGCGACGCCCTCACCGCCGGTAAGGTCACCGGCCTGTCCCGGCACGCCGTCGCCTCCGGTGTCATCATGGCCGGAATCTGCTGTGACGGCAGCGACGACACCATCACGCAGCTGACCGCGATCGCAGGCCACACCACCAGCCCGGAACCGATGCGTGCCTGCCGGACCTGCCGCCGCCACTTCGTCCCCGCCCACACCCCCACCGCGGCCCGCAACGGGGGAGTGGTCGAAGCGGCCGGGGGACGCTGCCGCGGCTGCTACACCCGAGCCCGCCGCACCGGCGTCATCCGCGCCACCCGACACACGCACTGCGCCCAATGCACGCGCCCCATGACCAGCAAGCAGCGGCGAGAACCCGGCTATGTCATCCACGGCGGCCGCGGTATGTGCGAAGCCTGCTACAAGGCCGGAATGCGGGCGATGCACCGCACCCCGGAAGCCGTCGCATGAGCAGGCGAGGCATGAACGTCACGAACATCATCGACGACATCGACATGCACTGCCCCGACCACCCGTAGGAACCCTCAGCAAGCACCAGCCTGCACGCACTATTTCGCGTCTCTGCGCGCAAGCCCACTAGATAATGAAACCAACGACTCGACCAGGCGCTACCGTGCCGGTCATGTGGTGGCAGTACGCCCTATGGGGTGCAGGTGGCGCAGCCGCGTATTCCGGAGTCGTATTCGCTCAGAACGCTGAACGCACCAAAGGACTGCCATGGCTCACCGCCAACGGCGGCCCCGGCGGACAGGTCTACCTGACCGTAGTCGTCATACGTCTAGCTACCGGCGCACTAATCGCCGGCGGAGTGGCCGCAGCCGGACTCGTCTGCAACCCCGTCGCGGCCCTAGGTGCCGGTGCCGCAGCCCCTTTCCTCATGGGAAAGTTCACGGCGTTCGCGCAACGAACACTCAACCCCGAACCAAGCAGCAGCCACCAAAGCACCGACGACACCACCCCCGAAACGTCTACCATCGAAGACAACGCCGACGAAGACGATTCGGGCAAGGCGAGTGGCACATGAACCCCGTCGATGACACATTCTGGCGGCGGCTGCTGTCCGTCCTGGCTGGCACCTGGCCAGCATTCCAACCCCACACCGGCCCACCGATTACCACATCACCCGATGACACATTCTGGCGGCGGCTGCTGTCCGTCCTGGCTGGCACCTGGCCAGCATTCCAACCCCACACCGACCAGTACCGCTACCCCCGCCCTGCAACGACAATCAAACCCGGACAGAACCTGAACAACGCAGTTTTGGCCCATGCGAACCTGGCCCACACGAATCTGCGCCGCGTAAAGCTAAACCACGCGAACCTGACCAGCGCGAACCTGACCTCAGCGAACCTGTACCGCGCGAGACTGACCCGCGCGAACCTGACCCACGCGGATCTCGCTTATGCGAACCTGCACGGCGCGGACCTGGGCCGCGCGAACCTGCGCGGCGCGAACCTGACCGGCGCGAACCTGACCCACGCGAACCTGACCGGCGCGAACCTGACCGGCGCGAACCTGACCGGCGCGCACCTGACCCACGCGAACCTGCACGGCGCGCACCTGACCCACGCGAACCTGATCAGCGCGAACCTGACCGGCGCGCACCTGCCCGACGCAGACCTGCGCGACGCGCACCTGATCGGCGCGGTCCTGTTCGGCGCGGTCCTGTTCGGCGCGCACCTGGGCCGCGCGAACCTGCACGGCGCGCACCTGGGCCGCGCGAACCTGACCCACGCGCACCTGCGCGGCGCGGACCTGCGCGACGCGGATCTGACCCACGCGCACCTGCGCGACGCGCACCTGCACGGCGCGAACCTGACCGGCGTGAACCTTAGACCACTGGCCGAGCTGACAGATGTGTGGTGGTCAGACTCCACGATATGGGGGCATCGGCAGAAGGAAGCCCAGGCCAGATCGGAACAGGTATCGCCAGGCATGTGGATCCTGAACCCGACCAACGGAAACGAAAAGCGCGTCACAACACCCGAACCGGCGCGCTAACCGAGATCACGAACAGAACCAAGCCAACTACCGCAATCGCGCGGCCGGAGCTTGCCAGCGCGAGCCGGCCACTTCCCATCCGACGCGGCGGCCGCGCGCTCTCGCACTGCGTTGAACTGGCCGAATTCACCGATATAACGCTCGGCAGCGGTACCCACGCGCCCCGGCGGCGCGCCTGCGCGTACCTGACCCGAATTTGGGCCGTGCAGCGTGGAATCCACAGGTCGGCAGGTGGGGGCTGCCAGCGCCGCGCCGGACGACGCCAGCTACCTTGCGGCTGGGCAGCCACATTGACGATCGGCTAGCATCCGTCGAGCCAAACCAATTCTCGAAACACGGGGGGACACAGTGGCTTTCCGCGCCGCTCGCCTTGCCATCGCTATCACCGCTGCTGCGCTAATCGCGGCCTGCTCCCAAACCGACACCCCCGACGCGGCCACGAGCACGCCCACGACGCAAACAGCCGCCAGCACGACCGCCGCTGCCGTGCCCTCCACTGCAACCGCAGATAAACCGGTTTTGGACTCGCCCGACCAGCTGCGTCTCAGGACCTGCACGGAATTGCTGGAATTTTTCGCCGCATCCCGCGATTTCGCCGCCGAGTTGGATGACTCGTCGTGGACCGCCGATGAGGCTGCGGCGGAGATAATCGCCGACGGTCATGAGTTAGACGAGTGGACTGTGTGGAGCAGCGAGCAGAAGGCCGCATGGGAGGCCGGTATCCGCGACGCCGCGACCGGTTCCTGTAGCTGACGAAAAGCGTGCCGTGTCCCGGCGACTATGGCGTCCCGAGGGTTTGTCCCATAATCGCCGGGCAGCACGGGCTGGTTAGAACGGTGGATCGTCGAGTTCCTCGGCGGGCGTGTACGTGCGCGGTCGCACGGTGTCGATGGCTTGAGTGACCGTGGTGCCGTCGCCCCACCCGAGTTCGATTCCGTCGACGTCGGTAAGGGTCGCGATGTACCAGCCGTCATGGGGTTCGGTGATCACGTAGCCGTATTCGTCGCATCGGCCTTGCTCGCCGGGGTTGTAGGTGACGAGCAGGGTTGCGCCGTCGCGGACGAGCGTCGGCACGTCCAGGTGGTACGTAGGCGTAGGCATGGGCGGCTTCACCCGCGCCTCCAACTCGGCGATGCGGGCGCGGGCGGTGATCAGCTCCTCAGCCATCGAGCGAGCGTCATCAAGGTCCGGATGGAGTTCGTGCGCAAGCCACTTCGCCAGCGGGGAGTCAGGAACACGAGCGTACTCAGGCACGGTTCACCTCCTGGGCGTCGATGCCCAGCAGTGCCAGCGCCTCGGTCAGGCCGCGGTCGTAACCCTGCCGGACCGGGTTCTTGTACTCACCGGTGGAGAAGCAGCGGGTGGAGGTGGCTCGATGGTTCGCGAGCTTGGTCGCGATCTGATCCCGGCCGGACTCCAGTTCGGTGATGCGGGCGCGCATCTTGGCGGTGTCCTCGAACCAGCAACGCTCGCACACGAATTCGGATTGGTAGCAGTCGTGCTCGCTGAACTCGCCCCACTCGGAGATGCACGCGCTCATCGGTCGCTCACCTCCCGCAGCTCGGCCACGACATACCCGAGGTTGCGGTGTTCGCGGATGGCTTCCTCGCATTCGTCCTGGGCGTCGGCGATGTCGAGACTGGCCCCGTCATCGACTCGTTCGAGGCCGTCCGGGGTGTCGCGCACGACCGACCAGCGCAGTGAGGTGGTGCCGGCGACGGGTCGAATGCGGGCGTGGTAGCCGAGGATGCGGAGGGTGCCGTGGGTGGTGCCGGTGAGGTTCCATTCGGCGGTGGTGACGAGCTGCACGGCTAGTGGGTTCCTTCCTGGTTCGGGTAGGCGGTGAGGCCGGTGACGGATTCGAAGACGGGGCCGAGGCGTTGGAGGGTGACGTCGGTGTGGGTGAGGGTGGGGTGGGGGGTGAAGGTGTTGTGGCGGATGGTGCCGAATTCGATGGTGTAGCTGTCGGGGTCGTTCATCGTGATGTGGACGGCGCGGGCGGTGGTGGCGTTGGTGGGGATGCGGAACTGGACGCCGTTGGCGAGTCGTTCGAATCGGGTTGCGCCGGTGTGGAGTTCGAGGAATCGGATGGTGCGGGAGACGCTGGGGTAGGCGTTGCCGGTGAGGGCTCGTAGTGCTTGGCCGTCGGGGCGGTAGGTGAGTTCGATGCTGTTGTCGCTCATCGGGGTTCCTTTCGGTGTTGGTGTGGGGGTGGTTTGGCGTCCACCCCCACACCAACTAGATTACAGTCACAATGTAGTTAGTTCAACTCCATTCACGTTACGAGTTTTGCCAGGTGAGCGCACCATCCGCACGAGTAGTCACTTCGTAGTTGTCGACCACACTCCTGAAGAAGTAGCGGGCCGCCTCGCTCGCGTAGTCCTCGATATCGGCGGGACCGGTGATCTCCACCCGCAGCCCCGGCAGCAGCGCGCCCGACGCCGTAGTCACTACGTGGGCGGTGTCCACGCGCATCCGTACCTCGTAGTGCCGCCACTCGCGTTCGTGTCCGGTCTGGCCCGGCGGCATGTACCGCTCGAAGCAGATGCCCCGCTGCATCGACTCGATGAGTTCCATGCGCTGCTGCTCGAGCTGCCGCGCGGCTTCCCGGATCTGCTCGTACTCCGCGACCGTTGCGCGCAGCCCGGGTTCGCCGTCCAGGATTGTCGAACGGACACGGGCCGCGGCCACGTCCACGAAGCGGGTATCCACGGTGATGGACAGGGCGGGCAGCGTCGTGGTGTCGGGGCGCAGTTCCCGGTAGTCGGGAATGTTGGCGTCGAGCGGGGCGGTGATCTCCACCTGGTCGGGTCCCACTTGGGCGAGGGTGAGGTGCAGGCCGTTGGGGGTGGTGAGGATGGCGTTATGGGGAGTGGTGCGGTCGCTGCTGGCCGCCCACGTCTCGGTGTCACTGCTCAGGGCGGCGGCGAGGTTGAAGGCGAAGAGTCCGAGTTCCATTGGGGCGTTGTTCCTTTCGAGGGTGTGGCCGGGGCCGTTGGTGGCCCCGGCCGGGGGAGTGGTCAGTCGTTGGAGGCGAGGGCCTGGCGGACGCGTTCGGCGGCTTCGAGTGACGCGGCGCGGCGGGTGTCGAAGGTGTAGATGACGCCCTCCGGCGCGGGGAGGCCCAGCGCTTCGGGGTCGCTCCAGGCTTCGGGGTCGATAACGCGGGCGAGGTCGTCCACGGTGGGCACCGGCGGGGCTGGGGCGGGGATCGCGGCGTGCTGCTGTCGGTAGGTGGCGGTGAAGCGGTCGCCCGACGGCTCCGTGCCGCGGACTCGGAAGGTGATGCCGTCGTGGTCACGGTCGGCGGTGACTTGGTAGCCGTCGTCGAGGAAGCGGCCGAGGTGGTCGAGAGCGAGGTCGGCGGTCATGGTGTCGGTGTGCACGGTCGGGCCGTGGTCGGTGTGGGCGGTGAGGGTGCGGGTGATGTGCTGCATGGGGACTGCTCCTTCGGGTGGGGTTAGTGCCAGCCTTCGAGGCGGCCGTAGCGGCGCACGATGGGCTGTTGGAGGCGACCTCGCTGCGTGAATTCGGCGATGTCCATGGCGTCGACGGCCTGGTCGGCTTCGTCGTCGGGGATGAATCCGGCCTGGCGCAGCAGGGCGAGGATGGCGTACTGGGCACACAGCGGTGAGGCGGTGCTGTTCTCGTCGAGGCGGAACAGCATCACGATGTCGCCTGGGCGGGGGTCGCTGCCGGTCGGTGTCGCGCGGTCGAGGTTGTTGTGCATGCGGCGCTCCTTGGCTGGGGTGGCCGCCGGGCGGGGTGGCCCGGCGGCCGGGGTGAGGGTCAGGCGTTGACGGTGGCCTTGCGGGCGGCTCGGCGGCGCTTGGCCTCCCGGCGGTGGATGAAGGTCTTCAAGCCTTCGGCGAGGATCGGGTCGCCGTCGCGGTAGGCGAATACGTGGATCGGCAGGCCGTGGGTGCGGGAGACGGTCCATACGCGCAGCGGTTCGGGTCGGGTGTTGTCCCGTTTGGCGCGGGCGCGGTACGCGTTGGCGGTGTCCTTGCCGATCTGGGAGGCGTTGCGGCGCTGGAATTCCTGATCGACGCCGATGGTGTCGAGGAATGTGGTGATGGTGACGAATTCGCGGGTACGGAGGGCGTAGGCGATGGTGCCGCCGTTGCGGAGGCGGACTTCCAGGTGTGCGGTGCGGCGGCGCAGGGCGTTGCGGGTGCGGGCGATGGTGGTGGCGACGTGGTTACGGAAGGCGTTGGCGTTCATCGGTGTCCTGTCGGAGGTCTTGGGATTGGGGGCGGGGGATCGTTTGGCGCCGATCCCCCGCCGGGGTGGGGGTGGTTAGGCGGCGGACGCCTCGTGGGCGGTGGCGCTCCAGTTGCGCAGGTTGGTGGAGGTGAAGGGGACTGCCCATTCGGTCATGTGGCGCAGGATGCGGTGGGCGGTGGTGGTGTCGATGTCGTAGCCGGAGAGGAACCAGAGGGCGTCGGCTTCGGTCATCGGCTGGGGGGTGGTGGTCATCGGGGTTCCTTTCGGGGCGAGTGCTCCGTACACCCCGTATATTACAGTCACCTTGTAGTCAGTTCAAAATGTTTCGCCGGTTGGTTTACGGCGGGCCGCAGCCCCGTGCGGCGTACGGCATCATGGCGTCCGGCGGGGGCTACGGCGGACACGCCGCGACTCGGGCGACCAGGGGAGGGCGGCCGGCCGCGGGGCCGCCCTGGTGGACGTGGGGCCTATTCGCCGGGGTTGGCGGGCACCAGGAGGGTGAGCTTGACGTTCTTCAGCTCGGTCTGCTCCTGGCCGGTCTTGCGGTAGACGGTGTGCTTCTTGACGATGGCGCGGTCGATGCGCACCGTGTCGCCGCGCTCCCACGCGCGGAATGTTTCGCCGGACCAGAGCCCGAACGCGGCCGAGCCGCCGCTGACCCACTTGACGACCTTGCCGTCGGCGAGGGTGACGACCAGCATCATCTTGGTGATCTCGCGGCCGCGGAAGTCGGAGGCGTCGAAGCGGTAGGCGGTGGTGATCTCGCCGGTGAGGTCGGTGACCTTCGCGCCGACCTCGGCGAGGTAGCCGGTCTTGCGGGCTTCGCGGGCGGCGTCCTCGGCGTAGGCGGCGTCCTCGGCGGCGACGATCTCGAGGTAGCGGGCTTCGGCGGCGAGCCAGTCGCGGTAGGGGGCGAGTTCGCGGTCTCGCTTGGCCTGGTTGGCGGCGCGGCGGACGCGGGCGCGGACTGAGGACACCTTGATCGGGCGGGTGCCGGACCCTTCGCAGGCCAGGCACCACGGTGCTTCCACCCCGTTGCGAGACCACTTGAGCCTTGTGGGGGCGGCGTAGATGCCGTTGTCGCAGTTGCCGCACTTCTCGGCGACGGTGTCACTGCCTTTACGGCCAGGGTAGGGGTCGACGTAGACGGTCGGGTCGGCGGCGGTGTCGGCGTTCATCGGGGGTTTCCTGCCTCTTCGCGGGGTGGGCGGTGCGGGGATCGTTTGGCGCCGATCCCCGCACCGGGTCAGGGGTGTTGGTCAGCGGGCGTTGTTCGTGGCCCACTCGCGGGCCGCCTGGAACACGGCGTTGGCGAGGTCGGCGTCTCCGTTCGCCACGGCTTCGGTGTATTCCGCGAGCTTGCAGGCGTATTCGAGCTTGTCCCCGGCGGTGATGGAGAGCGCCTCGAACCTGGCCGCTCCGCGGATCCGGATGCCGTCGCGGGTGTTGCTGGTGATCAGGTTCTGGATCTCAGTGGCGTTCATCGGGGTTCCTTTCGGGGGTTCGTTCCTTACACCAATTACATTACAGTCACCCTGTAGGTAGTTCAACACTTACCGTGAAGTTGCCTCAAAGTCCCTGGTAGCGACCAATCAGCCGAGGCGTGGGGCAGGGTGTGGGCGACTCCCACCCCACGCGATGACGCGCCGCCGGGCGGCTATCCGGCGGTCAGGGTGACCTCACCGCCCGCGAGCAGGTGTTCGACCGCCTTGGTTCCCAGCAGCAGGTTGCCGATCTCGGCCAGCGCCGCGATCCGGCCGTCTACCTGCGCGAGTCGGGCGGCGGCGTTGGCCAGGCTGGCGGCTGCGCTCGCCCCGAAGCCGTGCTGGCCGCCGCGCAGGGTGCGGTGATGGGTGTCGATCTCGGCCATGATCGCGTTGTACTTGCTGACGTTGTTGCTGATCTCGGTGATGATCTTCTGCATCTGGACTCGCGCGTCGAAGGCGTCGGGCGCGGTCACGGCGATCTTGATCTCGTTCATCGGGGTTCCTCCCTTTCTTCGGTGGGGGGTGGTTGCCCACCCCTTAACACCCACTATGTTACAGTCACTCTATAGTTAGTTCAACTTATATGCTTGAATCGCCCGAAGTCCCTGGTAGCGGTGGTTCCGACCAGGGCGCGGGGCGTAGGTGCTCAAGGACACCTACGCCGTGGTGAACATCAAGGCCGCCGTCCGGAACGCTCCTCTACCGAGAACCGCCAGAGGTCGCCCGATCCGACCTCGAGCGTCAGGGAGAACTCCCCGAACGTGATCAGTCGCGCCGCCATCGCGTCCAGGAGCGCCACCGGGTTCACAGGGTCCGTGTCCATGCTGGCTTGGTCCGCTACCAGTTGGTCACCCTCCGCCATTCGGTTCATGACGTACGCCAGGTTCGTGCGCGTTCCGAACTCGTAGGCGACTCCCTTACCTTGACCCCGGCTCCAGCGCACGAACGCGAGGTCTCCACCGAGTTCAAACTTGAATTCCGTCGACATGATCTGTTCCTGTTCTGTGTGTCCGTTTCCCTTACAGACCAAAAGTTACAGTCATGTCATAGTGAGTTCAACTATATTTTTCGAGGTGCCTCATAGTCCCTGCGTAGCCCGGGTGAACAAGGCATCGAGCATCGAGGCCGCGGCCTCCTGCCGGTGGCGGCGGGCCGCGCGGGCGGCTCCCGCACGGTGGTCGGTGTACTCCGACAACTGCTTGCAGGAGCAGCCCGCCCAGCTCGAGCCGTCATAGATCCGGCCGCCATGTCGGTCGCGGCCGATGTACTCAGCGCTGTGGTGGTAGAGCCGCGTGGCTGCGTGGTCCGGGTGCGGTGCTCGTCGGCGAGCAGCGCCAGGCGGGCGACGATGCTCACGCCGACGTCCCCGGTCACGGCGTCCTCGGTGACCAGGCCGCGGGCGAACAGGCGCGCGGTCGCGGCGGGCGGGATCTCGTAGCGGGGCGTGGTCAGGCCGCGGCCGTCGCGACGGACCCAGGGCTCGCGGGCGATGATGCGCAGGTCGGCGCTGCGCTGCTCAGTGAGGTTGGCGGGGATGATCGGCTTGTAGCGCAGGGTGATGCCGTCGACGTCCCAGGCGGCTTTGGGCACCGTGCGGACGATGGTGGCCCCGCCGTCGCGGTGGGCTTCGATGGTGCAGCCGGTCATGTGGATGGCGCGGCGCAGTGCGGTCTCCAGCTCGGTGGCGCTGCCGGTCCACGATTCGGTGCCGTCGCGGTCGGTGCGCGTCACCCGGAAGCGGGACGGGAGGAGTTCGGGCGGCTGTACGCCTTGTGGGCGGATTGTCGTGTGCTGCATGGTGTTCGGACCTCCGGGGGAGGCGGGACGCACGCCGGCGTCCCGCCTGGACGTGGCTGAGGATTTAGGCGCGGGGTTCGCGCTGCCATCGGCGGCCGCCGTGGCCTTGGAGCGGGTAGCGGCCGTCGCGGCAGGTGGACACGATCAGTCCGGCGGTGAGCGGGTCGGTCTCGGCGAGCGCGAC
This sequence comes from Nocardia sp. CC213A, assembly GCF_030766805.1. Taxonomy (NCBI): domain Bacteria; kingdom Bacillati; phylum Actinomycetota; class Actinomycetes; order Mycobacteriales; family Nocardiaceae; genus Nocardia; species Nocardia sp. CC213A. Next base: position 74,937 of record NZ_JASFXA010000028.1, on the reverse strand, counting down.
CAGGTGGTCGAAGTTGGTGATCTCGGCGTCGACGTAGTGCACGGCACGGCCGCCGGTGCCGGTGAAGGTGCGCGGGTCGGTGTCCAGGTACAGGCGCATGCCGTGGAGGTGGACGATGTCGCCGCGCCGGAGGTCGGCGGTGGTCGCGGGCTCGAGGGTGGTGGTGCTGGTGGTCATCAGGGTTTCCTCCGTGGGGGTCCGGCGGGCGGGAGTTGGCGCTCCCGGCCCGCACGGTGGTGGGGTTAGATCAGGCGGCGGATGGGCCGGCGGTTGGCGTGGCGTTCGGCGATGGCGACGGCGTCGCGGTATCCGGTGGCCTCGAAGGTGATCTGGCGGGTCCGGCCGCCGCCCGCGTCGATGTAGGCGGTGTAGATGAGGGCGGCGACGTAGCGGCCGTCGATGTGGCGCATGCGGACCGGCTTGTTGGTGTGGCGGGTCTTGAGCGGGCGTCCGTTGCGGTAGTTGAAGGTGTAGAGGGTGGGGTCGGCGGGGTCGCGGGTGCCGGGGTATTCCGCGCCGCGCGTGCCGGTGAGGATCAGTTCGTCCTCGGACTTCACGACCAGGTGGTATTCGGTGTCGGCGATGTAGACGATGACGGCCATCGGGGTTCCTTTCCGTGGGGGCGGGTTGTTGGCGTTTCCCACCCCCACACGTGTCACTGTGCGGGTTTGATGTCGATGACCAGCGCGGTCGCGTTGTCCGCGCCCGCACCGGCCGCTGCGACCGCCGCCGAAGTCAGCCGCTCGGCCGCCTCGGTGGCACCGGCCGTGGACTCGAGAATCGCGGCGATCTCGACATCCTCGAGGGGGCCGTGCACGCCGTCGGTGCACAGCAGCACCCGGCGCGGCCGGAACTCCTCACTCGACCAGGCGACCCACTGATTGCCCTGCGGGCCATGGCGGTTCACGGCGGCCGTCGCGAGGGTGCGCACCAGGGCGCCGGAGCCCTTCGTGAGGTCGCCGTCGGTGAACGCTTCGTTGTGGTCGGTGGTGAGCTGGACGAGTCGGCCGCTCTCGGTGAGGACGTAGGCGCGGCTGTCTCCCGACCACGCCACATGGACGTCGCCGCTGTACTCGTCCACGGTCGCCACGACCAGGGTGGTATCGGGGAACGGGGCGTCGTTGTAGCCGAGTGGGGCGCGGTCACCGAAGCCCTCGAGGGCTTGGGCGTAATCGTCGTCGTAGTCCTCGGAGCGGGCGTACTGGCCGACCTCGGGCAGGGCGGCGGCGACGGTGCGGATCAGGTGGGGCAGGTCGTCGCTGAAGTCCTCGGCGGCGGCCAGCGCGCACGCCATGCGGGCGGCGGCGTAGGCGACGTAGCCGGAGCCGTCGTGCCAGCCGAGGCCGTCGGCGACGGCCGCGACACGGTAGCCGCTGGCGAATCCGGTGACGCTGGTGTGGGCGTAGGTGCGGCAGTCCCACGCGTCTTGATTGAGGGCGCGGCCGCCGTGGAGGCTGGCGGCGCGGGCGTGGGCGGTGACGCGGGGGCGCTGGGTGCTGGTCATGACGTGCTTCCTCTCCGCCCCCGCCGGTGGTCGGCGGGGGCGTGGTCGACTCGGGGTGGTGGGTTACTGGTGGCGCAGGCGCGGGCAGCGCCACACGGGCAGGTCGAGGGTGAACGCGACGGTGCGGGTCCGGCCGGGGCCGACGTGCAGCATCTGGGCGCGGCCGGGCAAGGTCTGGCCGGTGCGGCGCAGGACTTCGAGGGGGACGCCGCGCTCCCATCCGCTGTGCCCGTAGTTCATGAGCCCGTCGGATTCGAGGTAGAAGTCGTGGGGGTTGCGGGCGAATTTGGGGTGGCGGGCGAGGCGGCCGGTGTCGGCGAGGCGGTACAGGCTGCGGTCGTGCAGCTCCACCCAGTCACCGGCGGCAGGGCCGGGGTAGTTGCGGGCGCGGGCGGCCATGCGGGCGGCGACCTCGTCGGCGTCGGCCTGGTCGAACACGCAGGGGCTGAGCGCGCCGGGGCGCACGGGGGTGATGAGCATGAGAACGTCCTTCTCTCGGGGGCCGGGGCGGGGTAGTTGGCGCTACCCGCGCCCCGGCGAGGGGGGGATCGGTCAGGCGGTGGGCTGACCGGCGGCCTGGAGGACCTGCCGGGCACCGAAGTACGCGGCGACGAAGTGGGCGTCGGCGGCGTACATGCCGTCGTGCAGTGTCTGGATCAGGGCCAGGGGGTCGCGGCGGAGGTGATCGTGCAGGCGAATGTCGGCGGCGAGCAGCTGGGCGACGACGGTGGCGTTGTCGGTGGTGGCGATATGGGCGAGTGCGCGGGCGATCACTGCCCGGCGCTGCTGGACTACCTGCCGGTCGCGGACGAGGCCGAGGGTGTCGAGCGGGTGGGCCATTCGGGGTTTCCTTTCGGTCGGCGTGCCGGGGGCGGGGTCGTTGGCGCTTCCCCGTCCCCCTCACACCACCTACATTACAGTCAATCTATAGTGTATTCAACATCTTCTCCGGATTCATTTCCGGCGGTCATCGCCCCTGGTAGGTGGACTGCCACACCACGACGTCGACCGCGATGTTGACCACCGCGTGCGTCCCGTGGTGGTGCCGCCATACCCACGTCGGCGCGACCTCGAGGGTCCGGCGCAGCGTGGAGGCGGGGACGCCGCGGCGGGTGCCGCCGAAGTAGCGCATCTCGCCGGTGTCGGACAGGTAGAAGTTGCCCTCGAGGTCACCCTCGGTGGTGAGGACGTCACCGAAGGCGGCGTAGCCGCCCTCGAGGCGCGCGATGCGGTGCATGGTGTCGTCGGCCCGCATCCACACCCAGTCGCCCACGGCGGGCGTGGCGCCGTAGCGCTCGGCGCGGGCGGCCAAGGCGGCGTGAACCTCGGCCAGGTCGATGCTGTCGGGGCCAGTGTCGTCACCGGCGACGATGCGGGGCTGGTCGGCGAACTCTGCGCGCAGGCGCGTGATGGCGTTGCTGATCATGCGAGATTCCTTCGTAGGGAAGGGGCGCAGGCAGTTGGCGCTACCGCGCCCCCGGTTTGACTGGTTGATGGTGCCCCGGCCGGGGCGTCTGCTCGTTCGCCGCCGAAGCGCGGGCGAGCTGCTGTGCGCCCCGGCGACGGGATCACCCCTGCTCGACGTCCTCGTGCGCGGCGTCGCCCCAGCGCAGAACCCGCCCGTCACCCAAACCGCGGGTCTGCGTGTTGTTGAGCGTGTACATCGGGGTTCCTTTCCTTGGCGGGGTGGCGGGTCCACCCCCAACACCCCGTACGTTACAGGCACTATGTAGTTATCTCAACAGTTCCACTGATGAATTTTCTTTTGATCTACATGTTGAACTCCCTACCAAGTGACTGTAATGTCACGGGTGCCAGGGGGTGGACGGAGCAGCCACCCCGGTTACCAGAGAAAGCGGGAGGAGGTGGACGCCAAGCCACCCACCTCCCCGGAAAGGAACCCCGATGATCGAGACCAACCGCCCCGCCACCTGGGATGCCATCCAGGCCAAGCTGGACGAGGTGGCAGCCAAGAGCCCCAACACTGGGCGCGACTTGGTCGAGTACCTGGCGCGCGTGGAGGTCGGCCTGATCAACGAGGAGTTGATCGCCTTGGGAGCGGTGCACATCGTGCTCGCGAAGAACAAGGTCCGGGCGAACGGGACGATCACGTCGACGTTCAGCGACGGCAAGGTCGTCAAGGGGATCTTCGCGATCCTCGACCGGGTGCGCGTGTTGTACGCGATGCACATCCAGTAGGTACGAAGGGCCGCCCCTACCAGGGGCGGCCCTTTCACCCAACAACCCGCCACACAGCCCGCTTCTCAATTGTTGAACTCACTATCATGTGCCTGTAATGTTGCAGGTGTCAGGGGGTGGACGCCAACCACCCCAGCACAGAAAGGAACCTCGATGATCAGCGCCAAGACCACCGCCAACCCCGCCGCCCTGTTCGCGGTGATGCTCGCCAACGCGCGCCTGGCGGCGTTCGGCTTCCCCGTCGACGTCTCCGCGAGCGTGATGCGCTACCGCGCCGAGGCCGATCAGAAGGTCCGCGACATCGCCCGGCTGCTCACCGACGACACGATCGAAGCGTTCACCCTGGCGATGCACGTCGCGGCCTGGGCGCACAGCAAGCCGTTCTCGACCAGGCCGACCGGCGAGCAGGTCGAGGCGCTGAAGTCGGAGCTGGGCCTCTAGCCCACCGCCGTCGAGGACCCGCCCCCTACCAGGGGCGGGTCCTGCGCTGTCCCCGTGCGGCGCGAGGGCTGCCCAGTCGGCGGAGCGCGAGGGGTCCAGGCGCGCCCTGGGCGGTCCGAGCGCCTGCGCCTGGACCACAAGGGCACCCCCGCGGGGAACGTCCGCCTACGGCGCGCCTGGCCCCGGCCGCACGGTGCGGGGTCGGGCTAGGGCGGTGCGATGGGCTCGCCGCCGCCCTGCGGGTGGACAGCCGCAGGCGGCCCGCCCCCTGGTAGGGGCGGGCCGCTGGTAGGTGGTGCGCCGGGGGTGGGTTGGGTGCCCCGCCCCCGGCTTCCCGGTTACTCGGTCTCGACGTCCACGTGCTTGACGTTGGTCCAGTACACGATGGTGTCGGTCCCCATGCTGTCGGTCGCCTCGTCCATCTCCATCAGCGTGGTTTCGATCTTCTCGAGGCTGGCGTTGTCGCCGTACTCGGCCTGGGCCAGTACGGCGGCCACGCGCACCGCGACCACGCTGATCTTGGTGGAGGTGACCACCCCGAAGCAGGTCTCGTCGTACATGTTGCGTCCGGTGTAGTTCGGGTCGACCTTGGCGTCGATCCCGTTCTCGTCGAACGCGGTCTGGATCGCGTGAACCTGGGCGTCGGTGATCTTGAACATTGGGGTTCCTTCCCGGGAGGTGGTGGTTGTGGTGTCCACCTCCTCCCGTGTCGTGGTGTTGGGGTGACTCTCGGTTGTCCACCTCCTAACACCAACTACATTACAGTCACAATGTAGAGAGTTCAACCCGAACCGGTAGAAGTTTCTTCCGAGTTTCACCATTGAACTCACTACCTAGTGACTGTAATATTGCGGGGGAGGGGTGGACGCCAACCACCCCCACCGAGGAAAGGACCCCGATGAAGATCACCGACACCAGCACCGCCGGTCGCGCCCTGATCGCACTCGCCGACAACCCCGCGATCACCACCGCCGCCGCCGCGCAGAACCTGCTCACGGGCATGATCGACGCCTACCTGTTCGTCGCCCTGATCGATGGGGTGGCGTTCCGGCTCGCTACCAGGGTCGGGCGGCGCGTCGACGCCGCGCGGGTGACCGAGGCCGAGGACGGGACCTGGACCCTCGAGGTGGGCAACGTGCGCGCTCGAGGGTTCGAGGCCAGCACGATCGAGCGCGGTGTGAAGGACCCGCGCGAGTTGCGCACCGTGTTCGAGGCCGCGACAGACCTGTGGATCCACCAGTAGAGCCAAGCGCTACCAGGAAGCCCCACCCCGCAGCGGGATGGGGCTTCCCCCGGGGAGTATTTGAACTCCCTATATTGTCACCGTATCGTTTGGTGTGAGGGGTAGTGCCAACTCCCCCCGACGACCTGGAAGGAACCCCGATGTTGACGATGATCACCGCCCCGCGGGGAGGGCAGGGCCGCGCAGGCCCTGCCCGACCGCCAGGCGCGTACCGCCGTGCCGCGTCACGGACACAGCCGACTGGGCCGCCACGCCCGACCCACCGATACTTCCTACCGAGTGCGTGTAACGTGCCGCGTATGGATGCCGTGGAGAATGACGAACTGCTGACCGCCGAGGAGTGCGTCGCGCTGGTCGAGGAGATCACCGGCAAGGCGCTCACGGTAGCCGCGTGGCGCAGGTACGTGGCCAGCAAGACGAAGACGAACCCCGCGCCCGACGCGGCTCCCATGAAGAAGGACGGCCGGGTGGTGTGGTTCTCCTCGACGGTGCGGCGGTGGGCGGAGAACCGGCCGGGAACGGGCACGCGGGAGCTGCCGAGCGTGCCGGGCCTGTGGGACGCGCGGGAGTGCGCCGAGGAGGTCGGTATCAGCGAAGGCGCGTGGAACAACGCTGTCGCGGAGAAGACGCAGACGAACCCGGCTCCGGACCCGGTACCGGCGTCGAAGGTGCCCGAAGCGCAGCAGTGGCGGCGGTTCTGGCTGCCGGCCGATGTGTTGACGTGGGCGCAGAACCGGCCTGGTTACGGCAACTGGAAGCCGCGCGTGCTGGATGAGTCGAAGCTCAAGCGCAATGAGTGGACGACCGCGCGGTGCGCGGACGAGGCGGGCGTGACGGAAGCGACGTGGCTGAAGTGGGTGCACGATCCGGATTCCGGTGCGCCGCAGCCGATTCGGCAGATCGACGGCCGCTGGTGGGTGTGGCATGCGCCGGTGGTGCGCCGCTACCTACGCAGCAAGAAATAGTTGAACACTCTATTGATTGACAGTAACGTTGTGGTTGGTTGGTGAGACGCCAACCCACGAAACCCGCCCCGCTGGTAGCGCCAACTACCAGCCGGGGTGTTTCTCAAGAGAAAGTGAGGACCTGCCATGGGCAGGATCACCCCCGCACAGGTCTACGCGCGTGCGTGTGGACTCGCCCCGCTCGTCGGGGAAGGCTGGTCGGCCGGGCGCGGCGACCAGGCCAGCGACATCAGCCTGAACGGGCCGAACAGCCAGCAGTTGCTGCTGCGTGGATTCACTGACCCCGGCGACGGCTCGCCGCGCATCCGGTTCACCGGCAACCTCCAGCAGCTGAAGATCCCGGACGGGCTGCCGACCGCATTCACCGCCACCGTGGCGTGGGACCGCGCGGACGCCAAGATCGTCGCCGACATCCGGCGGCGCATTCTGGACGGCCCACACGGCTACACCGCGACGTGGGCCGCGGCCAAGCAGCAGCGGGAGCGCGCGATCGCCGTCATCGAAGCCCGCAAGCAGCTGATGCGGACGATCGCCGAACACCTCGGCGTGCGGGCATTCGACACCGCCAACAACATCTACGGGCACCCGCGACGCGGCGGCCTGCTGTGCGTCCAGGGCGACATCGGCCGCAACTACTACAACCCCGACACTGGGGCGCTCGAGTGGGCAGTGCGGTTGACGATGGACGTGGCCCCGGACCAGGCAGCGGAATTCGCGCGCATCCTGGCCGAGGGCATCGCGGCAGATGAGGCGGTGCAGCTGTGAGCCCGGCGAAGAAGCGGCGCAGCCGCAAGACCTACACCGAGGAAGAGAAGGCGGCCTTCGCGGCAGCCGACGCCGCCCGGAACGCCGCCGCCGACGACGGCCTGAAAGACCCGCAGACCGTCGAGCAGGTCGTAACGCACGCGCAGCGGACGGGATCGCCGCGGTTCCTCGGTTACAGCCTGCGCAATCAGATGCTCGTCTTCCAGCAGGCCGCCGCTCGCGGCATCACCCTCACCGACATCGACACCAAGGACGAGTGGCGCAAGCGCGGCCGGAAGCCGAACCAGCTCGGGCTGAAGATCTGTGTGCCGAGTGTCGGCCGCAACGACGCCGGTGAGGAGGAGCTGCGCGGCTGGATCATGTCGTCGGTGTTCGACATCTCGATGACCGACCCCATCGACGGCGCGGAGACAGTGCCCGCTCCGGCCGTGGAGGACCCGACCGGGATGCTGTGGGAGAACCTGGTCGAGCAAGCCGGGAAGCTGGGGCTGCGCGTCGCTCACACCGACGCCCCGGACCGCGCCGGAATGGACACCGACGCCGGAACCGTCACCGTGACAGAAGGGCAGCCGGTGACCGAGCTCGCGCGGCTGCTCGGGCCGCTGATCGTCCAGCAGTCGCAGGGGAAGCGGGACGCCCGGCGGGAGCGGGAGAACCCGCCCGGCCTCCCGCTCGACATCGGCGAATTCGGCACCGTGTACATGACCGAGCGGGCGGACCTCGAGAATGCGCGGGTCTACTACGACGTGGCCAGCCGCCGCGCGAACGGCACATTCACCGTGGTGATCGACGACGCGCACCTAGCCGACCGGCCCGCCCGGCTCGGCGTGATCTACGGGGAAGACGACGGCAGCCGAGGGCACCGCTTCCGCAACGAATACCCCAAGCTGCCGGTCGTCAACGGCATCACCATCGTCGGCGCGACGCACGGCATCAACGCCGACACCGTCGGCGAGATCAGCGGGTGGCGCATCAACGTGTGGGAACCGACCGGGTACCTCAACAACACCCGGCAGGCCCCGCCACGCACCACCGAGCGGGTCGCGGCGATCGTGCGGGCGCTGCTGCTGCACTTCCTCGCACGCCCGGACCTCGACCAACTCCACCGCGCCAGCGTCGCCCGCCAAGCGCCCATCGAGGGTGACAGGAAGCGGGCCGAAGCCGCCTCGATCGATAAGCGGATCGCGGAGTTGATCGCCGAACGGGACCGCCAGGCCGCGGCCGCCGCCCAGTTCGACGCCCAGGCCGCGGCCGCGCGGGAAGGGCTGGCGTCGTGACCGCGCGGGCCAAGACGTTCGACGACCTGGCGAGCGACGTCGACGCCTGGAACGAGAAGTGCGGCGACTACGTCACCGTGCGGCGCACCGCGTCGAGGGAGGGCGCGGCCATCATCCACCACACCGGCGATCTGCTCGACCTGGTGCACTGGCTGACTGGTCGCGGGCACTCGCTCAGCGGCATAGACCTACGCCCGCAGAAACCGAGAGTGCGGGTCCGGATCGCGCCGCCGACTCGATTTCGCACCCGCCGGTGACCACATAGCGACGCCCCCGCTCGCATCGTGCGCGCGGGGGCGTCCGCCCTTCCATTGCCCTTAACGGCCGTTAAGGCGTCTCGTCGGCCGGCTGTAGTTGCTCGGTCAGCTTGTCGACTACGACGCGGATCTGGGCGGGTTCCAGCTCGGAGCCGATCGCGACGGCGAGGACGTCCGGTTCGGCGTTCCACCGTTTGAGGGCCTTCGCGATCTGAACGACGCCCGCCCGCGGCTTCGACGGCTTCGGCTGCGGTTCAGCGTCGGCGTCCGGGTCGGCGTCGAGTTTGGCGAGCTGGGCGGTCATCCAGCGCGCCACCTGTTCGGGGGCAGGGACCAACGCGAGGTTGCGAGCCTCCTCGATGGCGATCTCTCCGGCCCGCAACTTCTCGAGCATTTCCGGGACGAGCTTCAGGAGACGAAGGCGTTGAGAGACGAACGCTTCTGTCCGGCCGATCGACCGTGCGGCCTCCGCCTGCGAGCCCAACTCCGCAACCTGCTGCTTCAAGGCTTCGGCCTCTTCGACGACGTCGAGGCTCTTGCGGTCGATATTCTCTCGCAACGCCCACGCGCGCAGCGTGGCACGACTCTCCGCCATCGAATCGTCGATGACCATCTCGTAGGTCGGAACGTCGTACTTCTCGCACGCGAGGTGACGACGACAACCGAGAACCGCGACGTGCTCGGCGTCGCCGATCTTTGCCTCATCCTCGGGGTACAAGCGGAGGTAGGCGGCGCGGGTGACACCCCGCCCGGCCTGGAGCTGCTTCTCCCTGATGGATTCGAGATCGGTGACGTCCGGGTGAGGACGGCGTGGGTTCCGCGGATTCCGGGCGACCTCGCCGACCGGCAGCTTGACGACCTGCCCCTCGGCAGGGACCGCCGTGGAAGGCGCTTCCGGCGTGGGGACGACGGCGAGATTCCCGCTCGCTGGCCATTGCGCGTCGCGGTACGGCGAGACGGGCGGCGTGGTTGCCTGGAGAGTCTTGGGGGTGTCGTTGGACGCGGTATTGCCGCCCAGTCCCTTACGGCGCTGTGGAGGCATCAGGCGCTCACCATCTCAGCGTCGGCGTCGGTCCGGAAGCGTGCCACGAGTTCTTCGCCGACCTTCTCGTACTCGCCCAGGTCCTCGATGGGGTTCTCGGCTCCGTCGCCGATGTCGCCGTCGGCGGCTTCGCGATACCACTTCCAGTTGCTGATGTAGGTGTCGAATACGTCGTAGCCGGTCTCTTCGGCGCGGCGGCGGTACTTCAGGTACTCGCTGGAGACGTTGCGGCCACCCTTCATCGTGACGGGGCATTTCGTCATCAGCACGTACACCCCGATGTCGCGGGTGACGTTCCTGGTGGCCTCTTCGGCTGCTACGAAGGTCGGGGGGATGCGCTTCATGTCCGCGCCCGTCGCGCCCGCGATCAGGATCACGTCGTCGCTCTCGGGGATCGCGCCCTTCAGGATCTCCGCGGATTCACCGCCGGCATCGACGATGATCACCTCGTAGCCCTTGGCGGCGTTGTCCTTGATGCAGCTGGCCATGAACCGTGACGGGAAGTGGATGAGATCGAACGGGACCGCTACGCCCGCCTCGGTGAGCAGCGTGTACCAGGAGTATCCGGTCTGGCTGAGCGGGTCGGCGCACACGACGAGCACCTTCTTGTCGTGCTTCTGCGCGAAGTAGCAGGCGAGGAAGAATGCCGTGGTGGTCTTCCCGACGCCGCCTTTCAGATTGCCCAGGGTGATGACGTAGGGCTTCGGTAATTCGAGGGTGGTGGTCAACAGATTGCCTCCCATGAGCGCTGGCGCGTGTTCGGCGCTCAGTTTTGCACAACTCGGGAACGAACTGCGCGCCCCGACGGCGCGCCAATCATGCGTGTCCGTCGCCAGTTTGGGGAGAGTGTGCGTGTGCAGCGGATACGCTGCCGCGCCTTAACGGCCGTTAAGGGTTCCGATCAGGAGTTCACCTTAACGGCCGTTAAGGGTGCCTCGTCAATCTCGTTCGGCTTCACCGCATGTGCAGCCGGTGCAGGCGGTGCAGTGCTGGCAGCCGCGACAGGAGTGGCCGCTCCAATGCCCGCAGGCGCGGGTGGCGTCGATGGGGGCGGGGTATGGGAGGAGAGGACCGCCGTCGCCGTAGGGGCGTGGTGTGCGGGTGGCGTGGGTCATAGGGCGGTCCCTTCGCTGCGCGGGTGGTGCCCGTTTATGGTGCGGGAGCTATCCGACAGGGATCGTGTCGCCGCAGGCCGGGGCCGATTGTTGTGGCACTTCCGGGCGCGGTAGTGCGGAAGTGCCATTGCGGCCGATGGTGTTGCGGGGCGAGTCTTTTCGTCGGAGGTTGGTGGCCGCGGCGGTGCGTGATGTCCGCACGTCTGACCGGAGAAGGGCGTGGTGTTGGCGCATGGGCGTGCAGGATGACGACGCCGATGTGGACGATCTCGCGCGTGAGCTGACCGACGTGGACGCGAGCCCTGATGTGGAGGTGGTGGAGGCGGCGGGCGCGTTGGCTGCCGAATCGGCGGCGTGGTGCGCGCGGGAGCTGCCTCCACCGGACGTGTTGGACGTCCTGTAGACCTGCGGGGTCAGTGCCAGGGTGGGAGGATGCGGCGCAGCCAGGAGGCGGGGCCGCTGCTGTCTTGGAGGCAGGTGGTTTTGACCGCGACGATGCTCGGCCAGACGAGCAGGTTGATGACTTCTTCGATGCCGTCGGCGAGTTCGGTGGGGGTGAAGGATCGGAAGCGGTCTTGCAGCGTGACGGTTTGGACGCCGAGGACCGTGGCCACGCTGGTCGCTCTGGGGGTCTTCTCGGATTCGAGGACCAGGGAGACGGCGTCCAGGAGCGGGTCGAACGGGATGAGCCGGTGCGCGGTGCCGCGGCGGACGCGGGTTTCGAGGTCGGCGAGTGATTCGTCGCGGCGTGCGGATGCTTCGAGGTGCTGGAGTTGGTGGGTGAGCTCGTCGTGGCGTTCGATCTCGCACAGCGATTTCTCGATGAGGATGACGCCGTCGTTGCGGAGCAGCAGCGAGGTGGCTTCGGTTTCGAGGTCTTCGAACGCCACTTCGAGGCCGAGCCGGTCGGCGCGGCGGTAGGCGTCGAAGGTGCGGAGCGCGCTGGGTGTCGGTCCTTGAACCGGCGGGATGTGGCCGTGATGACGATGCATCGGCATGATGGTGCGCGCCCCCTGAAATGTCCGTTTGTTCCTGTCAGTGTGCTCGGCCGCGATACTTCGCGGCGAGCGCCCGGATTCGGCGTTGCGCGTCCTCCGGGAGGTCATGCAAATATACGACTTCCCGGACGTCATCGAGGGGTTGATACCCGGCGAGTGAGAGTATCCGGTTGGCTGTTGCCATCTCGATGCCGAGCACGTCGCACAGGTCCATCAGCTTGGCGCGCGGGAGCCGGGTGGGGATGACCCTGCCGCCGCGTGGGGTCTCACCTTTCTCGATCTGTCGGAGTCGGCGTTCGCTGATTCCGGTCTGTTCGGCGACTTCGTCGAGGGTGAGGTTCCTGCCTTCGCGCTTGCGCTGCAGGATCTCGCCGACCTGCCGCGCCGCCTCGAGGCCGATCGTCGTGTTACTCATGGGGAGAGAGTAGCAGCAGTGTTACCGGCTAGTTGCAATAGAAATCCGGGGTCTCGATCATGCATGTTTCCGTACCGGTGCACGCCTTGTTTGTGAATTATCCCAGCTAGACGGCTTACGCGTGGTGTACGTTGCCGTTCGGTTGCACTCGGATGCCGAGGGCATTATTGTGTCGGTTACCGGATCGCTTCACACCTGAGACGTAGATGTGAGTTTCGCTGGAGCGTGACGGCAGATATGACAAAAGCCCACCTACCGCTCGTGCGCCAACACTCAAGCGCGGTAGGGGGCTTCTGTACCCGTTTCCCAAGAGAAGGAACCCCGATGAAGATCCCTCAAACCACGGGTCGGCCCAATGATAGCGTGCTAGCACCCGCTCGTCACGCACCCACCCGACCGCCCCGCTCGCTGGACCGCGGCGACGTGCTGTGCCTGGTCACGTCGCTGGCCGTCGCGGCGATGGTGACCGGATTGGCCTACGCCCACTGGCTGGGATGGCAGCCGTGACCGCGCCCGCATCCCGGCCGGAACCGAAGCTGCACGACCTGATCGCCTACATAGCGGCCATCCGTGCGGCCGCCGCCGCTGGCGAGAAGGCGCTCAAGCAGCAGATGGCGCGGGAGGAAGAGACAGGCACCACCCGCATCGCGACATCCACACGCCGCACCGAGGACGGGCGTCGTGTCCGCCTCGGCGCGGTCCGCGTAGCCGAAGGCCGCACCGAGTTCTCCATCGAGCCGTCCGAGGCGGCCCCGTACCTGGCCGAACGGTTCGGTGTGGACGTCTCGGAGGTGGTGGAGTTGGTGCCGCAGCTGACACCGCAGTACGCGAATTCGCTGCTCGCCGAGGCGAAGGAAGCCAAGAAGCTCGGTGAGCCGTTGCCGCCGGGGGTGACGGTGAAGACCGGTGACCCGGTGGTGTCATGGAGCGCTGAGAAGGGTGTGGATGTGGTCGCGGAGATCGCGGCCATGGTCGCGCGCGGCGATATCGACCTGCCAGCTGTCCTCGGTGTCGCCCGGCCCGCGTTGGAAGGACCGACGCAGTGATCGCCGACCGCCAGGCCCGCAACCGGTTACAGCGCGAGCGCATGCAGCGTCGCCGCGCGAACCGCGCCGTCATCGACGGCTACCTGACATCTCTGGACGAACGCTGCCAGCACGGCGACTACTCCGGCGGCTACGTCGCCTACGCATGCCGCTGCCAGCGCTGCGGCGACGCCCGCAGCAACTACTGGGCCGCCTACAAGGCTGGCCTCAGACCCGGCGGCCGCGCATTGATCGCGGCCTGACCTGCACTTTCCCTCTTGTCACGACTTCTGGGGTCGCTCCGCACGGTGAGCGACCTCTCTGTGGAGACCTCTCATGCCTTTCACTGCCCACCAGGTCGAGCAGCTGCTTCGACCGATCAACGTCAATCGCATCGCACGAGATGACAAGCAAAAGTCGTACCTGCCGCAGCAGGACGTGCTCGCCCACCTGGTCCGGACGTTCGGATTCGGCCACTTCGACTTCGAACTGCTCTCCCTCGAGTTCGTTTTCGAGCAACAGCACGTCACCAAGGACGGCAAAGAGCCGCGAGGGAGATTCGACGTCTGCTACCGCGCGGTGATGCGGCTGACCGTCCGCGACCCGGACGGGAACCCCGTCTGCCGTTACGAAGACGGCTCGTGCGGTGACGCGTCGAACCTCACCCGCGCCGACGCGCACGACCTGGCGATGAAGGCGGCTATCAGTACCGCCAAGAAGCGGTGCGCCATCGCCTTGGGTGACCAGTTCGGGCTGTCGCTCTACAACAAGGGCCAGACCGACGCACTCGTACGCGTCACCCTGGTGAACTCGCCGAACCAGGGCGAGGGAGATGTCCAAGACGGTGTGCCGCAATCGGTCGGCACGGGCATCGATGAGACCGACCGGGACCAGCACGGCACCCCGGTCGACGTCGATGCCATCACAGCGCAGCTGCACGACGAGATCACTGATGCTGTCGAGGTCACGACGCTACGCGTCTTGTGGAAGCAGGCCGGCGGGCTGCCCGAGACGCAGATGAATCTGCTGCGGGCACTCGCGGAGGCCCGCATGAAATCGTTGCGCGCCGAACAGGACGGCGTCGACGAGGCAACCGTCGACGCCGTGGTTGCCGCTGCCAGCGACGACAGCGAAGGACGGCAGTCGGCATGACGGTGCTCGTTTCGGTGGTGTTCCTCAGCACCTTCCCGCTCGGCGTGCTCGTGGGCGTCGTCATCGGCTACCAACACGCGCTGGCCCGGCAAAGCCAGTGGCTTGACCGGCAGTACCGCGTCGCGGGACGCACTCAAGGCTTCGGCCGTCGCCGCTAACCCCCGACCGTGCCGGGGGTGCGCGTGTGTGCGCCCCCGGCATCGACCAGCAAGGAGGCAATACTCATGACCGCTCTCGACACCCCCGCGCCCGTGCCCGACGACGCGGCGGCCGTGCGCCGGTACCGGCGCAGCGAGGACGTCCTGGCCGTGCAGTTCGACGGTCACAACCTCGATCAGGTGTTCCAGCTCGGCGCGCGGGTGTGGGTGGCGCCGGAGGGATTCATGCTCGACGTCACCGCCCTGGGTACCGGCACCTCGATGCTGCTGGAGATGGGCGACTATGTGACCTGCGATCCGGACGGCCGCATCAACCTGTTCAGCGAGACCGCGTTCCGGCGGGCGCAGTGGGAGCCGCAGCGGTGAGCCTGGACTACATCCGCGCCGCCTACGGGGTGCCTGCCGATCTGTACCGGCGGGTCCGCTACGCCGGTGACGGGCAGCCGCTGGAGGGCACGATCCTCGGCGCTGATCAGGCGTCGCTGTCGGTGCAGCTCGACGGCCGTCGGGAGCGGGTGAAGATGCATCCGACGTGGGAGGTGGAGTACCTGCGCGAGTTCCGGCGGCCGTGGTGGGCGGATCGCAAGCCGTTGTGGCCGATCCAGTTCGGGCGTGCGCTGGCGGGGCGTGAGTCCGCGGACGCGTTGCCGTCGGCGGATCGGCGGTTGCTGGTGGCGCGGCTGCACGAGTTGGGGATGACCGATAGCGAGCTGGCGGCGTGGACGCGGATGTCGCGGTATTCGACGGCGCGTATCCGCAGCGAGTTGGGGCTACCGGCGAATCTAGTGGGGGTGGGGGTGTGAGTGAGAGTGGTCGGCGCGGCGGCAGGATTCGCCGGGGCCGGATGGCGGCGGACCGGTTCACCCAGATCAGCAACAACCTGTTCCGGGATCCGCGCATCAGCTTCAAAGCGAAGGGCCTGTTCGGGTACATCTCCACGCACCGTGACGGGTTCGGGGTGACGGTGGAGATGATCGTGCGCGCGGGCGTGGAGGGCCGTGCGGCGGTGATGGCGGGGCTGAAGGAACTCGAGGCGTTCGGGTACCTGGTGCGGGAGCGGGAGCGGCGCGAGGACGGGACGTTGGGGGCGATGGCGTACTTCATCACCGACGAGCCCGCCGAGCCGGGCCTGCTGGCCGCCGACGAGCCGGAGTTCGTACGAAACCCCAGCTCGCCGCCAACGTTCGATAATCGAACCCTGGCGGCGGAGACCGAAAAAGCCTGGTCGGAGCCAAAGTACGGTTATCCAACGGTGGCTGAGCCAACGGTGGGTGAACCTACGTTGGGTGATCCGCAGACTAAGAACACTAGTTCTAAGAACACTAAGAGAGAGAACACCAGTCAGTCAGTCAGCGCGCCCGCGAGCGACGCGGCGGCCTCGGCCCCGGCCGGTGCTGACTGTCTGACCGAGGATCCAGACCGAGGCCTGTGGGCGCTGCTGTCGGCGGGCGCTGGGTTGCTGGCGGAGCTGGAATGGCCGCGGGTCGGGTTGGCCCCGGAAGTCGTGTCGCCGCAAGTGATCCGCCAGCACCATCACCTGGTGCAGGCGCTGCTGGACGCGGGGTGGGATCACGACCGGCTAGCGGCTCGCCTGACGCGCGAAACCAGCAGTCCGAAGGTCTTGGACCGGATGGCG
Source organism: Nocardia sp. CC213A (assembly GCF_030766805.1). NCBI lineage: Bacteria > Bacillati > Actinomycetota > Actinomycetes > Mycobacteriales > Nocardiaceae > Nocardia > Nocardia sp. CC213A. The sequence goes on along the minus strand of NZ_JASFXA010000028.1, from coordinate 58,745 downwards.
GTCCTCATCCACGCTGTGCGCGCGCTGGCGGGTGTGCCGCCGGAGCGGGCGGTCGCGCGGGCGGAGTTGCGGCCGCCGACGGACGTGACGCCGGTCCCGCCGCCGGTGTCGGAGCGGTTAGCCGAATATGGGCGCAATCCGGCGTCTGAGCAGGTCAGGCAGCGTTATCGGACGGGCTGGAAAAACCTCCCGAAGACAGTTGAACTCTCTACAGCGTCCATGTAATCTCATGGGTGGGGATACACCCCACCAACCCCCGCCCCCTGGTGCGCCAACACCAGAACCCTGGCGGGACACCAAGGGAAGAGAAACGATGATCGAAGACACCGCCACCATCGCGCGCCTCCTGCGCCTACCAACATGTGACGACCTGACATTCCAGATCACCACCGACCTCGAATGGCTCGACACCACCGTGGCCGGCAAGCCCGCTACCTGGCGCATCGTGTGGGAATCCACCGTCCCCACCCCCGCCGACTGGCCAGACACGCAAGCCTCCTGCCTCGAGGGCAGCAACCTCGCCGACCTCGCCGATCACGTCCGCACCGTCATCGACAACACCAGCGTCGCCTACGCGCCGGGACGCCGCGTCCCCGACACCCCGATCAAGGTGTGCGCCAACGGATTCGCGCTCGTCTACGCCCCGACGCTCGAGATCGACCTCTACCGCGACGCGCAGGCGGTCGCCGCCGGTGTCACCGACGAGCTCGTGACCGAAGCCGTCGCCCTCGCCACCGACGACACCCCCGCCATCACCGGGCAGGAGGGGGCGGCATGAAGGTCGACGCTCAGAGCCTGCGCGAACTCGCCGACGGAATCGCCAGGCAGTACAGCGGGTGGGACAACCCGCCAGCGGTCGGACTGTTCGTGCCCGCTGACGGCGGGCACACCGTCGCGCTCCGCCGGGTGCAGATCGCCGCCGACACCGACGTCGCGGGGCTGTTCACCGACTTCGCGCGCATCGCGCCGACGATGGCGGCCGCCGTCCAAGCGCTCTTGCTCTGCTTCGAAGTGGCCCTCGGCGGACCCGAGAACACCACAGAGGAAGCCACCCGCACCGCTGTCGACGGCATTCCCTCCGACAGCGGCCTGCGAGATGCGGTCTACGTGTACGTGATGGACCGGTCCGGGAACCTCTGGGCCGCAACCAAATACCGCGATACCGGCGAACTGGTGACCAGCCACCACCGCGCGGGTGACCCCTACCCGCTGCCCCTCGCCGACCAGATGTTCTACGCGGCCACCATCCTCTAGCCCTCGCCCTGTGCCCCGCCCCGTGCGGCGGGGCACAGGGTCCATCTCGGGAGACACCCATGCCCACCACCCACCCGGCGGCCACAGCGCCCGCCGCCGCACGGTGCGTCGAATGCCTGATCAGTGCGCCATTCGACCACCCGTTCCAGACGTTCGAAGCCCTCTGGCTGGAAATGCAGCGCTGCGACCACACCCGGCCCACGCACGCCTACCGCGCCGCGCTACCGCACCTGCGCGACGAAATCGACCAGCTCCCCAACCATCACGGCTTCACCCGCTACGCCTACCGAGGCCGCCTCGCCCGCCAGGCCCACCACGCCTGGCACACCGCCACCGGCACCACCTGCACCTACCGCACCCGATTCCTCGAACTGCTCGGCGCGCTCGCAGCCGCCGCCCTCACTTCTGGAGAACCCCGATGACCACGGACCGCACCGAATTCCTCGATGCCGCCCGCGCCCAAGCGTTCACCGTCACCGACCCCGAATCCGCCGACTACGGCCGTTCGCTCGTCCACAGCATGCGCGGCAGCTTCGGCGCGGACTGGGACCTCGACGGCGTTATCGCCGCGATCGAATCAGCCGACACCGTGTAATGGGACACCGGACTGATCGGTGCCATCTTCGAGCACGAACTCGCCGTACGCGAACCCGACGGCCGGACCGTGCATTTCCACATCCGCCGCCCCAGCCACGACGGATGCCGGTCATGAGCCGCGTCTTCTACACCAGCGACCTGCACCTCGGGCACCGACGCGTCGCCGAACTCCGCGGATTCGACAGCACCAGCGCCCACGACGACTACCTCGCCGACATCTGGGACAGCGCCATCGGCCAAAACGACCACGTATGGGTGCTCGGCGACATCAGCCTCGGTGGCGCTCACGCCGAATGGAAAGCCCTCGCCTGGCTCGACCGCCGCCCCGGCGTGAAATGGCTCGTGCCCGGCAACCACGACACCTGTCACCCGCTGCACTCGCAGGCGCACCGACGGCAACGCGAATTCCTGATCGTGTTCCAAGCCGTCCAGACCAGCGCGATCCGCAAGATCGCCGGGAGACGAGTCCGGCTGTCGCACTTCCCCTTCCGCGACGACCCGCACGGCGACCACACGCCCGAAATCCGCTACCCCGAACACCGGCTCCCCGACGTCGGCGAATACCTCCTCCACGGCCACACCCACAGCGCCGTCAAAACCCGCGGCCGCCAAATCCACATCGGCCTGGACGCCCACGACCTCACCCCGGTGCCGCAGAGCTGGGTGGAGGACTACATCACCACCCACCTCGAGCAGCAAGGAGCCACCGCGTGAGCGCCACGAGCTACACCACCGGCAGCGGGCACACCATCCGGATCGGCGACGTCTACCGCGACGTCAAACGCCCCGACAACCCGCGTGAATTGCGGGTCACCGGATTCGGTCAGCAGTGGACCCGGTCGGGCCGCACGCACCAGCCGGTCCACCTCGAGCGGCTGGACGCCAACCGGCCCACCACGATCGACGCCGACACCCTCGCCAAGGCCACCATGTTCAGCAAGATCCGTGGGGCCGACCAGTGACCGCGACCGCCGTCCAGCACGACCAGCTGATGATCCGCCACGCCTGCGTGTGCTGCGACCAGTGCGCCCGCGAGGAACACGCCGAGATCGCCGCCCGCAGCAGCGCCGACGCCGACACCGGCCTTCGGCAGCTGCTGGTGCGCGAGCACGGCTGGATCTGCGACATTCGCGGCGACTACTGCCCAGCCTGCACCGTCACCACAGTGGATGCGCTCGCTGAACTGCCGTCCGCCACCGTCATCCGTGACCGCAGCGCGCGCGTCCTCGAACTCGACCACGCCATGAGCGACCGGCCGTGGTTCGCGACCGGCAGCAGCTATACCCGCCGCCACGACGAGATCGTGTTGCCTGCCGTCATCATCTGGCGACCCAAACCGCACCCCGTAACCCCCTGTCCCGCAGCCTGATCCATCACAACCACCACACCAAGGAGAACCGCCATGACCGCCCTTGAGAACGATCTCAACGCCACCATCGCCGCCGCCGTGAACGCCCGTATCGAAGCGGCGGTGGCGGCAGCCTTGTCCGGCGACGAGGTGCTGGGCTCCTATGTGTCGGCCGCGCTCAATCAGCCGATCGAAGTCAGTCAGGGCTACGGGCGCACGCGCAAGACCACGTTCTTGAAGCACACCCTCGATAAGGCTCTGCAGACGGCTGCACAAGAGGCTGTGCGCACGACGCTCACCGATCTGCTTCCGCAACTGGAAGCAGCGGTGCGAGCCGAGCTGCACCGCTCTACCGACGCACTCGCAGCCCAACTCGTCGGCTCGGTGAGCAAGCACCTTGAGGCCCCCTACGGCATCAAGGTGGAGCTGCGATTCCCCGAGCGCCACTGACCCTTCCCGACCATGCCCGGGGGTGGTGAAGCCGATCGACTGGCTTCACCACCCCCGGCAAACCCTCACGACGACAAGGACATCCACCATGGCCCAAGGCGACACCGTCATCACCGTCATCGGCAACCTGACCGCCGACCCCGAACTCCGATTCACCCCCGCCGGGGCGGCCGTCGCGAACTTCACCGTCGCGTCGACCCCGCGTGTGTTCGACCGCACCAGCAACGAATGGAAGGACGGCGACCCGCTGTTTCTGCGGTGCACCTTGTGGCGCGAGCCCGCCGAGAATGTCGCTGAATCGCTCAGTCGCGGCGCACGTGTGATCGTGTCCGGCAAGCTGAAGCAGCGCAGCTACGAGACCCGCGACGGTGAGAAGCGGACCGTGGTGGAGTTGGAGGTCGACGAGATCGGACCGAGCTTGCGATACGCCACCGCGAAGGTCAACCGTGCCTCCCGCAGCAGCACCGGTGACAACGGCGGCGGCGGATACGGATCGGGCAGCAGCAGCAGCGGAAGCCGCGGGCAACGCGACTACTCCGGTGGCGACGACCCATGGGGGTCCACTCCCCCGAACAGCGGGAACAGCTGGGGCCAGGACGACGAACCACCGTTCTGACCAGCCGCTGAGATGAAATGGACCTGACGAGTCCACGCTGAGAAATCCTGTAGGGCGGGTTTCCGCACCGCGCCGGAAGCCACCCTACTACAGGAATCTCTCTACAGGGGGTTTAACTATAGGGGGCGCGCGATTTCCGCACTCTGACCTGCGGAAACTCTCGCTTCGTGTAAACCAACGATGCGTGCGCGCGTAAACCAACGATGCGTGCCATCCTGGGGAAATGCACGGCGATCGGTAAACCAACGATGCGCGCCGAACGAGCCTGCCGCACAGGCTTATCCACAGAATCGGCGCCTGTGGAAACTAACGATGCGTGAGCTATCCACAGGGCAATCGGCGTAAACCAGCGATGCGTGCGACGTAAACCAACGATGCGCTGCTGGGGAACGGTAAACCATCGATGCGCGCCACCCTGTGACCGGTCGTAGAGATGTAAACCAACGATGCGTGCCGACCGAACCGGTAAACCATCGATGCGTCCCGTGCCGCGACTCGCCCCGGTGGCGGGTGGCGGCGTAAACCAGCGATGCGTGCCACCGGCGGCTGGTGAACCACTGAACACAGGCATGGCCGTAAACCGTCGATGCGTGCCTGCCGAGGCGGTAAACCAACGATGCGTGCGTGGCGTCACGACCGGTGTCACCAGCGAACGGTCGAGGCAGGGACCGCGCGGCGTAAACCAACGATGCGTCGAGATGGAGGGCGAAGGACACAGCCCACACCACCGGGGGAGTGGTTCGTCGTCACGCTGTAAACCAACGATGCGTGCCTGTGCCCTGGGCCGCCTGTTACTGATTCGCGACACTCGGCGCGGGGTGACCGAGCGTGGCCGCGGCAGTGGCATGATCCCAGCTATGACGGAAGGCACCGAGAACGAGTCCGAGCTGGAAGTGTTCCCCAGCGATCTCGATCAGCAGGTCGCTCGCCGCCGCCAGCGCGTCCGCTTCGCACCGAAGCTGTTCGCGCAGACATCACTGCCCTACCGCAACCCAGGTGACGAGACCTCCGTCTGGGTGCGCCGCAACGGCGGTATCACCTTGACCGTGCAGCCCGGCATGACTCTCGACGCCACAGGAACCCCCCGCTCAATCGGATTCCCCTACGGGACCATGCCGCGATTGATGCTGGTATGGATGTCCACCGAAGCCGTCCGCACCAAGAACCGCGACATCATCTTGGGCGAATCACTCGCCGAGTTCATGGACCACCTCGGTATCAAGAACAAGACCGGCGGCAAGTACGGCTCCATCACCAAAGTCAAAACCCAGATGGAACGACTACTGCTGTCCACCGTCAGCGTCCGTGACGAAACCGACCCACTCCGCGCGGTCGGTGCCCGCGTCTCGGTCGCCACCGCCTATGACCTGTGGTGGACCACCGACGGCAAGGATCAGCCGTCGCTGATGCCGTCCACGGTCCGGCTGTCGCAGGAGTTCTTCGACGAATGCGTGCAGCACCCGGTCCCTGTGGACATGGGCACCCTCAGCAAGCTACGCACCAGCCCGATGCGGTTGGACATCTACATCTGGCTCACGCACCGCATGTCCTACATCGGCGAAGAACCACGCCACATCTCCTGGCGTACGCTCCGGCTCCAATTCGGATCGAACTTCAACTCCGGCCGACAGGGCGAGTACAAATTCCGGCGGGACTTCATCAAGAACCTGGGCGAAGTCCTTGAGGTGTACCAGAAGGCCAAGGCGAAGGTCGTGGATACCGGAATCCTGCTGCTGCCCGGCGGAGGCCCTGACGTTCTTCCGAAGATCTCCCGCGAAATGCTTGAGCTGGAACAGAACTGGCACGCCGACCGGTTCTGACAACGGCCTCTAGGCCGCGCGCAGCATCTCTTCCGGCACCCATTCCGGCCAGTCGCGGCCCTGCCACCACACCGCCAGCATGTCGTCATACGGCGGTGTCCTTCCTCCGACCGGTACCAGCCCGTCGTCATCGGCCCCGAGTTCCCACTGCTGTACTGCCCACGTCCCCGGCTCGGCGACGATACCGACCATGTCCGGATGCCGGACGTCAACTACCCGCTGGCCAGGAGAGAACACCGAGGTCACGGCGTCGAGTGTGCCGGAACCGGTCCCGGAAACGCGAAAAGACGCCCCTGGGACCATGCGGAAATACCCGCACGGTCCCAGGGGCGTCGATTCATCAATCCGACTAGCGCCCAACGCGCAGTTCGGTCCGGGAGAGGGAGGGTTCAGCGAGTGGCCGGGTTCTGCAGGACTTCATCGCGGATCCGGTCGAACAGCTGCCGGTAGTTCATTCCATAGGTGCTGGCGGTCAACGAGACGACAGTGAACATCGCCTTCATCGGATCCGGGGCGGCGTAGTAGACGTAGGCCGAAACCGCCGTGTGCTGCAGGATGTGCTGCACAGCGCCCGGCACCCCGTCACGAACAGTGAGCGGGATGGCGGGGTCGGTGTCGACCCGATGCCGCAGCAGGGAGCCGTTCGCGAAATCCGGCGGCGGTGTGCGGCCCTCATCCATCGCTTCCAGTGCTTCCGCGAAGTCGGGGATACGGTCGAGGCCGGCCTGCTCGAACGCGCGCCGCACACACCACCGTGTCAGCGCCCGCTGCCGGTCCGGGGACAGCTGTTCGAGCTCGTCGATCAGTTCCCGATCCAGCCCGCTGATGCCCATCGCGGACAGCGCCGCATCCGGATAGCGCGGTGGACGCCCGCCCCACGTCCGGTTGCGTTCATGCACCTGCGCCACCTCGGGGCTGTCGATCGCAACGTGCAGCACCGCTCCATCGTCTGCGAAGACCGTGGCCATCGTCGAATCCACCTGCGGGATAGCCTTTTCCGGTGGCGAGTAGGCGGCGTCGGCCTTGCAGAGCAACACGATCCCGGTGCCCGTGTCGGCGTCCGGGGCGGGCCACAACCGCAGCCAGTAAGTTTCGGTGGGCTCGGTGACCTCGCCACCCCACAGGGCGTCGCGTCCGCGGGCGTGTGCACGCACCCGGTAGCGGCCCGGTGCAATGACACCGAAGCCGGGGACGGCGTCCCCGGCGAGGGTCAGGACCTTCAACGCCTCACCGGATTCGATCACCGTTTCCTCGACGGCTTCCCAACCGTCGAAGCTGTCGCCGGCGGGGGCCTGGTCGTCGAGTTCGACGGTGAGCGTTGCGGGGCCGTAGGCGATGCCGGTGAGGACGGTGACGAAACCGGGACCGGTCCACAGCAGCGCACCCTCGCGCTGAATATCGAGGGTGTCAGCCTCGGGGGCAGCGAGAACGAACTGCTGATGATCGACCTGGACGGTCCCGGTTTCGCGCATCACTAACCCTTCACATAGAACGTGTCACCATCAAGCACCCGATTCTTCACATAGAACCAGGACAGAATGCCGCCCGCACGCTGATTCTGTGCGCCGCTGAGCAGACACATACTGATCCCCGTCGACGCCTTGAACGGGACCGGGTTCGTGGCCAGCGTGTCCACCCACGGCTGCGCGACGTCGCAGCTCCCGACATAGGTTCGGGCTGGACCGTCCGCGCCGCCGCCTTGATAGGTGGCCGCGAAGGGGTACTCGTCGCACTGCTGCCCAGCGGGCCGCGGCAAGGGGATGCGGTTGCAGGAGATGTTGCGGTTGTTCTGCGTCGCCACCGGGTCACTGAGCCGGGTCAGCGGACGGGTCCCCGCCGGGCTTCCCGGCAGACCACTGGCTTGGGCATAGCGGACGTGCGTGGCCAGTTCGGGGACATTGCGGGTGCTGTAGTCCAAGATCGGTTCGGCGGCGGGGACGACGCAGCCGGTGGTGTTGCGGTTACCGATGGCGTCGCATCGCACGGTCGGCGCGACCGCGGCCTTCGTGGTCACCGACGTCGCCGCCGGATGGCTGAAGGTGAACTCGGCGAATCCGGTCGTCCGGGACATCGCGCCCGCAGGCACGGTCGCCGACAGCGTGTAGTCCTTGATGTAGGTCGAATCGGTCACCGGGCGCGGCGGCTCGGAGTTGTTGAAGGTGTGGCTGCACGAGGTATCCGACTGGCAGTACACCGACATCGCGTACTGCGCGCCGTAGGCTTCGCCGGTCACCGCAGTGATATGCAGGACGGTGCGCGCGTTCCATGTCGCGGAGTTCCACTTGGTCTTGATCTGATTTTCCTGCACCAGCGACAGCGTGCCGATAGGGATTTCCGGCTGCTTGCGGTCCACCATGTGGATCACACCCTCACGCCACATGCACTGATACGAGCGGTCACCCGCCCACTGTCGCCCCGGCAGGTCCGCGCAGTATGGCCTGTCGAGCTCGCTCGTCCAGGTGGGTGCCAGACGCGCCTGAGGTGCCTCGTCGGAGCGACACCACACGTACGGGGAACCGTCTCCCGAATCAGGAATCAGCTCCGAGCACGACGGCAGCTCGTCCAAGTCCACCGCACCCGCAGTCCGCCCGGTCGTGGTCAGCGCGGCCGGTTGCGGAACGTCGGTGTATCCGGGGCCGTTGACGCTGACACGATCGTCATCGCCGCAGCCGGGACAGTTGCTGTCGTCGATGTAGTCTTCCTGCCAGTCGATATCGGTATTGTCCGCCGCAGTGGTCGGCCAACCGATGGTGCCGTACTGGAAGTCCTGATCCCACGACGAACCACGCGGCCGCTGATCGCCGATCGGATACCCGTAGGGTCCCCGTTCAAAGTTCGTCAACTGCCACTTTGTGAGGATGCCGCCCGACACCGGGTGCGCGCCGGTGGAAGGCGACCAGTAGATGACGCCGTTCTCGAAGCGGTTGAACCGCCCCTGCCCGTCAGGGGTGCCGGTCTCGTCGCTGATCGGGTAGCCGAGATAGCCGCCTTCCCAGCCGGTTTCGCCCCACTTATCGCGGATCGCCCCGGCCACGTAGTACGCCTCGTTGAGCTTCCAGTAGACGGTGCCGCCCTGGAAGTACTGGCGGCGGCCGACATTGTCGGGGTTGACGATCTCATCGGAGGTCGGATAGCCGAGCACGCCACCTTCCCAGCCGTTGCGCTGCCAGGCGGCGAAGAAGTGATTCACCACCGGGTGCGCGCCCGCGTCGGGATGCCAGTAGATCGGCCCGTTCTGGAAGGTCGACCGCTTGCCGACACCATCAGGGTTGGTGAGCTCGTCACTGGTAGGCCACAGCAGGAAACTATTGGGGCCACCGAGGGAGTCGTACTTGTCGCGGATCGCGCCACACACCTGGTACGGGGCCGGCCAGTACACCGAGCAATCGGCGGCCGCGACGGCCGTGCGCGGCTGCCCGCCGCTCTTGGCGAGCAGCGCGGCCTCCATGGTCTCCGCCTTGTCGGCGTCAGCCTTGCTGAACCCGTCCGGGATCTCCTGGCAGTCCGAACGCATCAGACCCGGCGCCACGTCCTGGCGCGGGGTCTTGGTCGGCTCCCACCCATTCGGCGTGTCGGTCGGACACGAATCCGGTCTCGCCGAATCCGTAACCGACGGTCCCGCCGGTGCCTGGTCGCCGGTGCCCGGTTCGGCGGCCGCGAACTGGTGGCCGGTGATCAGCAACAGCGCGGCGAGACCAATGACGCTGAGATGCAGCAAATTTCGAAGTATGGTGCGCGGGTTCGCGCGCGATGTTCTGGGTAACATGCGGCAGTCGTTCCTCATCAGGTCGGGTTCTGTCGGTCAGCGAACGGCGCGCCAGGTCACGGCGTCCATGCCGGATCGTCGGCCTTGATGGCTGCCACCAGGTCGCCCGCGAACCCCTTGTTGCTGCCGTAGTAACCGGTCTCGCCGAACAGCACGGTCTGACCAGGGCTCATGTACCCATACGGGGCGTACTTCCGCACGGCTGGGCCCGCGTTGTAGAGGGCGGCGGCGTACGCCTTCGTGTTCGTGTCGGTGACGGCTTCAGTCGGCGGGCCGTCCCACTGGTAGAACGGGTCATCGAGGCGGATGGCGTTTCGGACGTTCAGGATCTCCTGGCCGAGCATCTGTTCCTGCTCGCTGTCCTGGTCGGACTGCTCCCACTTCTGTTTGCCGAGATAGACCGTGATCGCTTCCGCGACGAACGCTTTCGTGTTGGCGAGCTTGTCCACCATGGGCGCTTCTCCTTTATTCCCTTGTGACGGTGCAGGTTTGCTGTATCGGGTGGCTTAGACGGCGGTGACTTCGGGCCAGTCCGGGGAGGGGCCAGCCATCAGCGGGTCCGGTGTGCCGAGCAGGTAGGTGTCGAGGAACGCGCGCGTCCAGCGTGGATGCAGGGCCATGGCGCGGGCCGCAGTGATGGTGCCCAGGGCTTGCGCGGTCAGCGTGCTCACCAGGCCGACGTCGCTGAACGCGTGATGCTTGGTGCCTGCGACTTGCAGCATGTGGAGCGGGCCGTGCGGCTGCTGCTGGTAGACGTCCCAGCCGGGGTCTTCGGCGCCGGTCATCTCGTTGTCGTCGATGACCGGCCCGGACAGCAGCATGACCGGCTGGCCGAGCCCGTTCGACTGCGCGTTGGTGTGGCCGGTGTATCCCGCGCGGGAGTCCAGCACGGCCACGGCCTTCACCCGATCCGGCTCGAGGTAGGCGACCTCGAGGCCGGTGAGCCCGCCGGCTGAATGTCCGGCCAGCGCGATCCGGTCCGGGTCGTGGGCTGCGCCGAGGCCGTGCGGGAGTGTCGGGAGTTGGTCGAGGATGTAGCGGACGTCGCCGATGCGGGCGGTCAGGCACTTCGTGATCTGGTTCGTCGCCATCGCGTTCTGCTTCAGCACGCCGTTGGCGGTCTCGGTGACGACCGATTCGTAGGTGTGGGAGAGGGTTATCACGAGGTAGCCGTGGCTCGCGAGCTCCTGCGCCACAACGGATCCCATGTTGCCGGGGATGGTCAACCCCGGCGAGTAGACGATGGTCGGCAGCAGTCCGAGGTCGGTCCGGACGGCGGCGTCGAGCACCGCGCGGGTGTCGCGCGCCCGGATGCGGGGGTACATGGTGTCGCCCAGGGAGACGCCGATGCAGGAGGGCGCGCCGCCGAACCAGCCCGGCCAGCAGCTGCGGCCTTCGAGGACGTTGGTCACATCGAGGGCCATGGAGGCGTCGGAGGCGTCGACCTGGGACAGGTAGCGGGCTGCCGGACCACTGTCCACCGTGGGATACCAGGCGGTGGCGGTGACCAGCCGGTTCGCCGCACCGGTCCACGGATCGCTGCGGCCGGTGTCGGTGAGGAACAGCCGCCGGTTGCCGACCGCGTACGGGCCGGTGAGAGCGGGCAGGAGGGTTTCGGCCATGAAGGCGTACTCCGATCAGAGAATCTGCTGAGAAAGAGAGAGTGGGGGCCGCAGCCACCGGGGGCGTGCGCGTCTACAGGTCGCGGGCGGTCACGGTGTCGATGCCGTATCCGCGTTTGGCGGAACCGATTTGGTCCGAGCCCACAGCGGCGAGACCGAAATGACGGTTACTCGGGCCGACCGGCTGGAACGGAGACGATGCACTGTCCACCCACTGGTGTTGCTGGACGCCGTTGATGTAGACGGTGTAGGTGGAGCCGATCGCGGTGACCCGCACCTGAGTCGGCGTCGGGATCGTCTTGCCGCTCGACCCGGCACGCACCGTGACCTCGTTGTTGACGCGGCTGTTCACGTACAACTTGCTGTTGCTGACCGCGACCTCGTAGCGGGTGGTCCCGGCCGCATCGCAGCGCAGGAAACACCCCGTGGTGTTGCTGTAATCAGCGGTGCCCGCCGGGGACGGCGCGACCAGGTCGATCACGACCTCTTGATCGTCGGTGAGCAGCGCGGTGTTGTGCCGCGACGCATACAGCACGGTCGCGTTGAACGACCCCGGCTGACCGGCCTGCGCCCGTCCAGACGCCACGACCAGATTCGATCCGACCGCCGTGTAGTTCGGGCCGATCGCGCCGTCACCGCCGCTGAACGGGTCGGTGACGCCGATCTTGATGAGATGCGTGACCGCCGCAACCTCGCTACCGCCTGCGAAGTCCGCTACGACGACCGGCCGTGAGATCACGGCCGCCGTCGTGGTGCCGATACTGCCGATAGAGACCGCATAGGGCACGTGCGGCTCCACCGCGACCGTGACGCCGCCGTGCCCAGAGGTGGTGACCGGCAACGCCACATCCACCTGTCCCATGGTGGTCTGGCCGACCGCTCCCAGACGCGGGTACTTGTCGTAGGTGCCGTCCCTGACCGGCGCGGACAGCTCGCCGCCGCCGGAGAAGACCGCATCCAACGCCACGCCCTTGACGGCGTACACGCTGAACACGCCCTCGCCTGCTGTCGCGGGCGTGAACGGGACTCGCGCGGACGCTGCAACCGTGGCCTGTGCGTCCGCTGCCACCGGCAGCGGCATCCGCACGACCGCCCGGACCGTCACCGCGAGATGACCGGCCGCGTCGATCGGCGCGGGCAACGCCAGCGCCAGCGTGGTGACCGCCGACGTCTCGCCGACCGCCCCCAGCGCGGAGGCGACGACGACCGCGCCGACGGCGGCCGCATGCACCGTGGTGCCGCCGACACTGGCCGCGACCGGCGATTGGGGCACATTGCCCCAGAGCCGACCGGCGCCGGACGCGATCGGCTGGACCGTCGCGATCGGCCGCAGCACGGCGGTGCCGTGTCCGGCCGCGTGGAACGCTGGACGCGCCCGGACCGCGACCCGTGCGGCCACCTGCCCGACCGCGCCGCCGCCCGCCGCGACGACAGCGACCCCGACGACCTTCACCGCCGCCCGGCTCGCGCCACCGGCTGTCCCCGCCGCCGTGCTGGTAGCCCTCCATCCCAGAACGCTGTGCTCGAGCGACCCGACCCCGCCCGCGGCCGGACGCGGCCGGACCCGCACGAAGTCGACGACCGCAGCCAGCACGCCGGTAGCAGCTGCCGCGCTGACGAGGTAGGGGTGGATCACCGGGATCAGGTGCCCGTCGATGGTCGCGATCGGCGGGCCGGGCAGCGCGACGCGTGTTGTGGGCGGGGCGGGGGCCGTCAGCCGGGCGATGGGCGGACCGGGCAGCGTCGCCCGCACATCCGGTGTGGTCACCGCCGGGACTCCTTCCTGCTCGCGTTCGCGCTGGTGGTCAGGACTGGGTGAAGGTGGGAGTGATCAGCAGCTGGCCCTGCGCGCCGAGTACGGTGTCGGCGATGTCGACCTTGTCGATGAAATCGGTAGCGGCCGTGCCGGACTGGGTCTTCCACAGTCCGACGTGGGTGTAGGTGCCCGCGTCCAGGTCGACCGCGACCTGCGAGCCGTTGAGTACCCCGCCGGTGCCGGAGGTCCAGGTGCATTTCTTGCGGGCGTACGCGGGCGTTCCGCCGCTTGCTTCGTTGATGCCGGTCGCGCCGGGATCGGCGGTGTGCACGCTGATCCAGACTTCGTTGGTGCCCGCGATGTTCTTGTAGGCGTCCGCCAGGACCTGGCGGGTCGCCGCGACGGCGATAGCCATCGAGGTCTCCTTATTCTGTTGTGGGGGTTACTGTTTGCGCCGGACCGGCCCGTAGAACCACAGGTATTCCGTGGTCGGCGTCGTCGGATAGGCCACGTACATGCGGTAGTGCGCGCCGTCGGGGATCGTGTCGGCCAACTCGGAGCCGACTGTGAAGGTGGCCGCGGTGAACGTCACCACCGCCTCCCACGTCGCCAGCACCGCCCCCGATGTCGCCAGCACCGTCGCCCACACGCGCGTGCCGTCCGGGAAGACCGCGCCGTGGCCGGGGGCGAGGACTTGGATGAAGTCCGCGCCCACCGACAGCACCAGCGTGCGTTGGATCGGGTTGTGCCCGAACTGGGCGGGCGCGGTCACGACACGCCCCCGGCGGTGATCTCGGCTTCCAACTCTGCCGACATGTCCGGGGTGGGGATGTTGTGCTCGCGGGCGATGGCGAAGAACTCCTGCAACGCCTGCACTGCCTGCCGGAACAGGCTGTTGAGGCGATGCTGCTCGCGCAGGCTCGCATCCAGTTCGCGCTTCACCGCGGCCACTTCGGCGCGCAGCGCGGCCACTTCGTGCGCGAGGCGCTGCTGTTCTCGCTCGTAGGGGCCGAGCAGATTCAACGCCAGCGTGGTGACCCGCTCGGCGGTCTCCATGTCCGTCGCGTCGGCTTGGGCCTCGATATGCTCGGCTTCAGCCGACTGCCGTCGGCGGCCGGTCCACCACTGAAGCAGCCCGGCGATGCCGCCGCCGCTCAGCACGGCCGCGGCCAGCGTCGCGATCCAGTCGCTCACGGCTCGCCCTCTCTATGAAGTTGTTGTTCGGTCATCGGCGCGGGTCAGGGTGCGCGGTGCGCACCTCCCGCCCGCTGGTAGGGGGTGACGGCGGGCCGGATCACCGCGCCCGCGACGATCGGGGTGAGCAGCCCGTAGATGGTCAGCAGCGCTTCGATCCAGGAGGTGTCGACCTCGCGGCCGAGGACGAACGCGATCACGCCGGTCACCGCGACCAGGACGGAGCGGATGAGGGCGGGCTCGGGGACGCGGGAAATCTTGATCATTTGCTGGTCTCTTTCAGGATGTCGAGGATTCGGTCGGTGTTGCGGCGCGCGAGGGTGGCTTCGCGGTAGGTGGCGAGCACGTAGCCGATCAGCGACGACCGGCGCGCGGCGTTGGGGGAGTCCGGTTTCTGGTCCGGGTCGTCTTTGCCGTCGAGCACGTCGACGGGGTTGACGTAGCCGTCCCACACGACTTCGTTCCAGATGTCGGCGAGCCCGGCGCGGACCCAGAACTCGCCCTCGCGGATGTTGTAGAACGTCTTCTGGATGACCTGCCGCACCTTGTGCGGCAAGCCCACCTGGTGGTGGATGTCGTTGATCTGCTGGGCGGACATGGGGTCTCCTGGCGGGGTGTCGAGAATGGTCTGGACGTCCCGCCGGAACTCGTCCATGTCGATGCCGGCGGGGTCGATCTTTCCTTCGCTGCTGTACTCGCGATGACCGGCGATACTCACGGGGTGGCCCTCCGTCCCAGGTGTGCGAGGATCGCCGCGCAGCCGCGCCGGTAGGTGTCCAATTGCGTAGGCGTCCAATCGGTTCCGTCGCCACGGGAGACGGCTTCGATGCCGATGGTGTGGAAGTTGGCGTTATCGGTGGGCCAGCCCGGCCACGAGCCGCGCCCGGCATGCCAGCACACCCCCGCCGCGATCACCCGGAACGTGCCGTCCTTCTCCAAGACGAGTTGCGCGAGCGGGCCGGGCAAGTCGGGGCGGCCGTACTGCACGATCCGCCAGTCGTTGCGGCCGCCCCCGGCGGTGTGGTGGCAGATGATGCCGCGGATGTCGCGGAAGACGGCGTGCCCGCGTGTACGCCAGCCGTCATGCTCGATGACGGTCAGGCCAGCGCCGCGCAGCACGTCCGCCAGCCACACCGCGTTACCGGTCACAGGTCGCATAGGTTCGGTTCCTGGTTCGTCGGGATAGCGGGCACCCTCGAGCCACGGCACCGGATCCAGCCGGTCCAGACCGGGCGGTGACCACAGGTAGCGGTGGACCTCGAGATGCAGGTGCGGGGCGACGCCGCCGTTGCTGGCGGGGTCGGGATTGATGCGGGCGATACGCTGTCCGGCCTCGACCCGCTGATGCAGCCGGACTTCGGGGATGATGTGCCCGTACACGCTGTAGCCTGCGCCGTCGGCTTCCGGGTGGTCGATGCACAGCCACTGCCCGAACCCGGACGCGGGCCCGACACGATCGACGAACCCGCCCTGCACCGCGTACACGGCCAGTCCGGCCGACCCGCCGGGCCACCCGAAATCGGTGCCCCAGTGGTGTCCGCCGGGGCGGTCTCCGAACGGGGAGGTGATGATGTGGCCGCGCGGCAGCGGCCAATACCGGACCGTCATGTCCCTCCTGTATTCAGTTGTGCAGCAGCATTATTCGAGTGTTCCGCCGTCGGGGACGGTCGGCGCGTACAGGTTGTGTTCGGTATCGCGGGACCAGCGGGCCGCGACCAGCGCCGAGCGCATGGTGCCGCCGTCGACCTTGCACGACGCGAAGGAGAAATGGCCGGCGTTGATCGGCTCGTACCGGTAATACAGCTGCACGTACGCCCAACTGGCGGGATCGTCGGCGGTCACCGCGTCGAGCACGAACGTGTGCTGGAACGCGATGGAGGAGCGGTGGTTGAGCAGCTGGAATCCGCCCGCACCGTAGATGGCGACGTTGGGCAGAGTGTCCGCGCGCCGGGAGGTGAGGACGTCACCGGCAGCGTTCGTGACGACGAGCCGCAGCTGCGGCACGATCGGGTCATACGTCGTCACCACCGTGAAATACGGCGGCGTGATGATGGGGTAGATGGTCTGGTTCTGGGTGTAGCCGGAGACGGTGACTTGCGCGTCGACCCGCCACAGCCCGTCGGCCTTCAGCACCAGCCGCCCACTGTCGCCGTCCACGTCGGCTTTCGTGACCGGCCCGTTGACCCGATCGAACGGCAACTGCACCGTCCGATTCGCGTCCACATTCCAGTTGCGGGACATGAACGCGTTGGCGTAGCCGTCGATATCGGCCAGCAGCGCCAACCGCTGCCGAACCCCCGACCCGGCCCCGGCGATCGCGTCGAGCGCGGAGGCGTCGACCGCGCGCCGTTCACCCCACCGTGCTTGCGCCTGCTCCCACTTCTCCCGCGTCGGCGTCGTCATCGCCTGCTGCGCCGACTCCGGCGTATCACCCGACCCGAACCCGGACCCGCGCCGGTGCGCGCCCTCCGGACTCGCCCCGTTGGGGGAGGTCACTCCAGCACACCCCCGTCCGGCACCTCCGGCGCGTTGTGCGCGTTCTCGGTGCCGGTGGACCAGCGATTCACCGACAGCGCGGAGCGGACGGTGCCGCCGTAGAGCCAATGCCAGTCGCGGCCGTGATACGCCCACGCCTGCACCACGAACGTGCCGTCCTGCGGGATGACGAAGGTGTGCGGGAACGCCAGCGTCTCCGGCCCATACCGGGTCACGACGCCGGAGAATCGCTTCTCCGAATAGATCTGCCCGGTATCGGCGTAGGCGACGGTGATCCGCACCGACGCCGGAGTGTTGGTGTTGCCCCACCCCGACGGCGCTTGATGCCAGGTCACATGCGCGTCCGCCCGCCACAACCCCTTACCGGCCAGCAGGATGCCCGACTGGACCGGGTCCGCGCCCTTCCGCGGGCCGAGCTGGGTATCGAACGGCAGCAGCCGCCACCCCTCGCCCTTGACATTCCAGTTCTTCGACAAGAACAGCGAGCAGTAGCCGGTGACACCTTCCAAAAGGTCGATGCGGTCGATCAAGTCCAGCTGCGCGTCGCGGGTGTCGTCGATCCGGCGCGTGAACTCGTCATTGACCTCACGCACACTGTCTTGGCCGCGCCCCCAGGAGCCGAGGATGCCGCCGGTCATCGCCGCCAACGCGGTCGCCTGATTCCAGCGGCGCGCCCGCGCGATACTGTCCGGCCCGCCGCTGGTATACGCGCCCTCGGGAGTAGCACCGTTCGGTGACGTCACCGCTGGTCACCCTCGGTCGGTGGGGTGGTGGTGGCCGCTGTCCCGGCGCGCGCGGTGTCCGGGGCGAGCGTCCGTGCGTCCACCAGATGCGCGAGCTCCCCGGACTGCTGCAACTGCGCCACCAGGTGCGCGCGCTGGACGGCGGACAGCTCCGACACATCCGGCACACCGTCGTCGGGAGCCACGGCGGTGCCTTTGGGCACCCATGCGCCCGGCTGCCCCAACCAATGACCGTCGTTGCCGCCGAGCTGGTATTCGAGGGTCTGCTCGGCGGGGTGATGCCGGAATCCCAGCTCCCACAACCGGCGTGACCACTGGCCGAGGATGCGCGGCGGCACCAGTAGTGGCCCGTTGCCGGGACCCGGTAGCGCGACGAACGCCCACACGAACGCCTCATCAGGGTTGTCCGGGTCGCATTCATGCTGCAACGGCAAACCCATCGCGGCCCTCCTCGATTCAGATGACGTCGAGGTCGTGGAGGACCCCGAAGATGTTTTGCAGATGCTTGAGCGCCCGCGCGAACGGATCGACCTCCGGGTCCTGCCCGATGCCGATATCCCAGGCGGGGGCGCGGCCGCGCTCCCACGACAACTCCAGCTCGGTCACCCGATCCACGAACACGTGCCCGGGCGGGCCGCCTGCGATCGTCGCGCCGATCCGGTCACCGAGGAAGAAGTGGCCGCGCCCGTGCTCGCCGATGTAATACGGTGCGCCGTCGGCGACGGTCAGCTTGTGGTTGTGCTGGCCCTTGGTGGCCCAGAACCCCGCCCGTAACGCGATCAAACTGGACACCGTGAACGCGCGATCCGCGCCCGGCTGGAAGAACTCGTGATAGTGCGACCAGCCCAAACGCTGTGCACGCCACGGGTTTTTGATCGACATCCACGCCAGCAGCGTGTCCTCGTAGATCGGCTGAAGCCACTGGTTCAACGCCCCGCCGATCGGCACCCCCAACGGCACGGCCGCCAGCGCGTCGCCCGCGATCTGGATTGCTGTTCCGATCGCCTCGTTGACGCCGTAGGTGGATTTGCCGCCGCAGTCGACGGTGACCGCTGTCGGCGGGATGATCGAGAACTCGCTGGACTGGATGCCGGTCGTCTCCGCTTCCCGGTACACGACCCACGGATGGGTGGGTTTGGTGCCCATCCACTGCTCCACCAGATACTCGCCCGGCTCCTGGCCGGGCGGCGCGTCCACCATGGTGCCGTCGATGAAATCGGCGGTCATCTCGAAGACGGTGCGCCGCAACCCATCCCACACCGTGCCTTCCCCGGCGGTCGGACCCGTGTACCAGCCGGAGCGGTCCACGATGTCGAGCACCAGGCAGCCGTGGCGCAGGTTCGCTCCGGGCCACGGCGGCGGGTCGCCGTCGAGGTAGCGGCGACACGTCACCATCAACTCGGCGTCGTCGAGTATGGGTTTGGCCAGATCGAAGTAGTTCTTCCAGCGGGAATTGATGATCGCCCACAACGACACGTCGTTGTCCAACGCGCCCGGCGCGACGACCATCGACCAATGCGATTGATCGAAGTCGAACCACTGCGACGGGTCCAGCGGATCATCGGGCAGCTGCCACAGACTGGACTCGAGCCGCATGATATTGAGGAACAAGGCGAGTTTGAGCGCCCACCGCGACGGCCCGACGAGGGTGAAGTAGCGGGGGAACTGGATCACGAACGGCAAGAACGGATTGCTCCAGACGTAGATGAACTTCAGTTCCTCGAAGTCGTGCGCGAAGACGATCTCCACCGTCTTCAGCCCCGACTCGGACTTCTTCAGCGTGGCCTTGCGCATCCGCCCCGACCAGCGCGCCCCATCCTTGTCCACGGTCACGTGCACGTTCTGGGTCGACCGGGTGGTGTCCATGACCCACCGCGCCAGGTAGTGGTCGGCGGGGAGGACGATCCGGCCGGTGCCGGTCTCGTTCAGCAGCCAGGTGAAGCTGGCTTCGTATTCGGAGGCGACGATGCCGCGCAACGCCCAGTTGCCGTCCCACAGCCGCACCAGCGGCCGATCCCGACGCGACCGCTTCCGGCCCTCCCGCACCGCCGACCCGGCTGCATACAACTCGTCGAGTTGGCTGGCCACCGGTGCGGGCGCGGGCGGCGAGATCACCGGCGCGCTCATCGCAAACCCCACGGCCGCGACCAGTTCCGCGGACACCGCACCTGCACCGCCGCCCCGGCCGCGGCCCCTGAGACCGTCACCGGCACCAGCGTTTCCGCAGTCCTGGGCGGTACCGCGTGCAGGAACAGCACCCCACCCATGCGCGCCCACACCGAACTGCCGTCGGCGGCGACCACGAGCTCTTCCATCGGGTCGGTGTCCACCGTGATCGCCTGCCCCGCCGCGAGAGTGGGCATGGTGACGGTGCGGGCAGCGTATTCGTCCGGCTTCCACGAGAAATCCGGCAGTGTCCACACCCCCGGCGCGGTGCACGCCCACCGCAGCCACATCGGCCGGTCGGTCGGGTTCGACACCGGCAGCCACAGCGTCTCCGACACCCCCTCATCGCGGGTATCGACCGTGGACACGGCGGTGTAGGTGATGTCGTCTTCGATCCACCACGGCACGCCCGCCGTGGTGGTCATGGTGATCCGCGAGGTCCCCGACAAGCGAGGATCGCGCTCCACCTGATGGTTCGGCTGTTCCGACATCCGCAGCCGCAGCCGCCGCGTCCCATACTCGGTGCTGATCGACAGGGTGGCGTCACGGTCGTAGTCCCACGCCAGCCGCCACGCCGAATCCACCTCCTCCCACGACGCGGACGCGGTGGCGAAGACGTTGACGGAGAACACGACATCGCGTTTAAGCCAGTCGGTGCCCACATGGGTGGCCCCGTACTGGAACGCGGAGGACACCCACTGGGTAGTGACCGGCGCGTCGTACAGGCCGGTGGGGGAGGTCGCCAACTCCACCCCCTGCTCGCCCTGGCCTTGGCCGGACAGCACCCAGCGGGAGCCGTCCACCCCGGTCACTTCGATGACGGCGGGATCAGCCACAAACTCACTCCTGTATTCAGTTGTCGGACACGACGAATCGCCCTCGGACCGGCTGCGTCAATGCGGCCTGGCCTGCTCCCTGCCCGGCGGCGAACCGGCCACCGGATCGGCCGGTTCGCGCGGCTCCCGCACGCTGGCGGGATCGACGCGCAGCCCGAACCGGCGCGGCACCGTCTTATCGACGCGCCGCGGCGTCGCGAACCGGCCCAGCCGATCCCGGTGATACGACATGCGGATACTCCTTTCCTGGCTACTGCCTCAACTGGTCCACCGGCCCAAATGTGTGATCATGCGTTGCGCTTCCCACCGCTTGGCCCGCTGGAACGCCGAATCCACGTCCGGGGTGTTGATCGTCAACTGCATCGAGTTGTCCACACTCGACCGCGACCCCGCCGCCACCGCCGCCACCGGAGCCGCATTCGGCTGCGCCGCAACAGAGTTAGCGAGATAGTTCGGATCCGAATTCAGGGCCGCGAACAGCCCGGCGTTGGCGTCGACAGCAGCCGCCGTCATCACGTACTCGCCATCGGACAGCCACGCCGGAACCAGATCCGACCGCGGCCCGCCCGGACCGCGCACGCGTCCGCCGTCGGCGTAGCTGGTAATCGGGCCGCGCCCCCATACCTCCTCAGGGCTGCGGCCACCCGTCGTCACATGCACCAACCCGGCCGCGATGTTCGACCGAGGATCAGCGACGGCGGCCGGATACCCGGTGTGCGGGCCGAACACCGAATACGCTGCCGAGAACACGCTCTCCGGAAGTTGCAGCAGCCCGAAAGTAACCTGCCCGGACTTCTCCCCGACCACGGCCGGGGAGCCGCCGGACTCATGCGCGATCTGCGCTTCGGTGACCGCCCACCAATCCAACGGCAGCGACAACGCCGCCAACACATCGGCGATCAACGGCCGCCACCGCTTCAACCCTTGCCCGGCGGGTAGAACGGTCTGCGGCAGGCTGCCCGCCCGCGGCGCGGCAGGCCCGCCACCGTCTCCTGCCGTGTCCGGGGCCTGCACGACCTCGGGCGAATCCACCGCTGGTGGTGCCGCATCGACACTCCGCAGTACGTCCGGCGTCACCGCCGCCGCATCATCGGTCTGGGAGTCACGCTCCTTCAGCTGTTCCGCGAACGTCAACCCGGCCTGCACGACCGGCGGCAGTCTGTCCGGGATACCGAGCACGCCGAGGACATCGGCGACATGCCCGGACACGAACGCCGACGCCACATCCCCGGCCAGCCCCGACAGACTCGTCGCCTTCGACCCGCCCGCCTCGTCGCCAGCGGTGTCGGTGTCCTCGTCAACCTCGACCGGACCAAACGCTGTCTGATCGGTGCGTTCATCGAGGTCGTTCTGCTGCGTCTGCTGCGACGGCCCCTCATCCTCGACGCTGAACGGGGGACGGAACGCTGTCGGATCGACGTGGAATTGGTGGGTGAACGACGGATCGAACGCGCCCACCGGCCCACCGACCCGCGCACCCACCCCGGACGCGGACTCCACATTGACGCCGAGGATCGTCGCCGCCATGTGGGTACGGTTGGTGCCGATCGCGAACAAGTCGTCCGCGTCAGCACCAGGGATCACCTGCGGCCACTTCCCGGCGATCATCGTATCCGTCGACCCGAACCGCTCGGTCGGATTCGGTACGCCTGTCGACACCTGCTGCAGCATCGCGACCCAGCCGGAGCAGTCCACACCGTTCAAACTGGCGCCACCCCACAGGTACGGGATTCCGGCGTGCCGTTTGGCGAAATCGAGCGCGTTGACCGGGCCGCCGGTAGCGAAGCGCGGAATCCGGTCCTCATTGATTGCCTCGATGAGGTCCCTATGCTTCTCGGTACTGGCAGCATTGATGACGTACTCGCCATTGGATACCCAAATCGGTATCTCGTCGGAGGTTCCGGTTCCCGGCCCGGTGATCGGGCCGCCGGTGGCCGCGCCCTTCGCCGCCGCCCACGCGACCAGCTTGTCGCCGAGTTCGTTGGCGTCCTCGCTGTTCGGCACCAAACTGGGGACCTTCTGAAGGATCTCACCGATGCTCTTCGCCGCTTTGGCGATCCCGGAGACAATGAGATCCCACCCCTTCGAGATCGCCTTACCAACCTCCTCGAAGACCGGTTGCAGGGATTTGAACGCTTCTTTCAGGTCGTTGATGGCTGGTCGTAGCGTCTCGTCCCACAGGTAGGTCGCGACGTCTGCGATCGCGTTGAACACGGTCTCGAAGACCTCGCCCATGTTCTCGATGACCGGGATCAGGACCGGGGTGAGCAGATCGATCAGCTCGGTGAACAGATCCATGATGTCGGTGATGACCGGCATCAGCCCTTCGAGGATCTTCACCAACGGCGGTACCGCCGACAGCGCCAGTTGCAGGATCGGCGGCAGCAGCGGCAGCAGCGATTGCAGCAGCCGCCCGAACGACTGCGCCAGCGACGGAAGATGCGGCGCAAGCTGCTTCAGCGCTTCAGCGAACGATTCGGCGACCATGGCCGCCAGCTCGCCGATGACCGGCGCGAGTTCGGCGATGATCGGCGACAGCTGCTCAGCCAAATCCTCGATCACCGGTGCCAGCGCGTCGATGATGGTGGTGAACGCGGGAGCCAGAGCATCCACGAGCTTGACCACCAGGTCGGCGACGACCGGGATGATCGGCTCGATCGCCTTGAACAGGCGGACGAGGACGTTCATCAGCGGCGGCAGCGCGGGAGCCAACCCTCGGATGGCTTCTGCGAGTGCGTTGCCGAAGACCTGCGCCAGCTCCGAGATCTGCGGCAGGATCGGCGTCAACGCCTTGCCCAGCTCGCCGATGATCGTCGCGATCACCGGAATGACCGGCGCGAGGTTGACCGCCAACGCGGTGATGAACTCACCCAGCACCGGCATGAGCTGCGTCAACGATTCGGAGAACACCGCACCCATCTGCGCCAGCGCGGGCGAGATGGTCTTGATGAGTTCGGCCAGGCTCTCGAACAGCGGCCCCAACGTCGGCCCGACCACCGCACCGAACTCCGCGAACGCGCCGACCAGCGCCGACACGGTGGGAGCCATGCCCGACAGCGCCGAATTCATGCCGTCCACGAACTCCGACCACGTGCCGTCGGCAGTGAGGTCGGTGAACAGCGTGTCCAGCGACGAGAAGGTGTCCTTCAGCGCGGTGTTGAGCCCGCCCGCGATGCCGACCATGCCCTCCTGCAAGGCGGGCAGCTGGTTGTCGGCCAGCGTGGTCAGCGACTCCCCGAGACCGTCGAACATGGTGTTGGAGACCTCGCGGCGCAGCTCCGACCACGCCGGACCCAACGCCACCACAGCCTCGAAGAACTCGCGCGTATTCGGTGCCAGCTTCTCCAGCGCCTGATTGAGGGCGTCCTGGCCCGCGCCTGCCGACGTGCCCGCCTCGGCGAGCGCGTTCTCGGCGTCGGCCAATGCCTTTTGAGCGTCCGCCAGCTCCTGCTGGGCGTCCTGCACGGTGTCGGAGCCCTCGATGCCCTTGGCGTCGGCCTCGGCGACATCGACTCGCAAGTCCGCGGTCTTCGTCTTGGACTGGTCGTAGCGGGACTCGGCCTGCCGGACCCGCAGGTCGGCTTCCTGGATGTCGAGCCGGGAGGATTCCGGATCGCGTCGGACCCGCTCCAAGTTCTCTCGTGCCCGCGCGACCGCGATCGCCGCGTCTTCCTGATTCAGCTCCGCGTCGGTCAGCTCGGTCTTGAGGTCGCGTAGCTCGCGGCCCGCGTCGCGGTAGGCCTGATTGAGCCGCTGCTGCGACGACGCCACCCGCTGGTTGGCCGCATCCACCGCATCCAACGCCGACGCCTGCGCGTCCGCTGCTGCGGTCGCGTCATCGGCGGCGGACTCGCTGGCGGCTTTCTGGGCGGCGAAGGCGTCACCGAGCCCGTAGGAGCCGACCGCGGCGACACCGCCGACACCGACCAGCGCCGCGCCGACGCCACCAGCCAGACCGACCAGGCCACCCAACGCGGCGGCGATCGCGCCGATACCGGAGACCAGCGCACCGAACTTGACCACCGACATCGCCCGCAGGGAGCGGGTGGCGTTGTCGGCGTTGCGGCGTACCGCACCCAACCCGCTCGCGCCTTCGACGTCGAAACGGGCGGTGCGGTTGCGTGCGATCCAGTCCAGGTATTGCGCGAGCGCCGCAGCCTGGCCTTGGTTGACGGCGACGTCGATCAGCGCGGTCCGGGTGCGGGCCAGCCACGCCAGCGCCGCGTCGGCGGTGTAGAAGTCGTCGTTGTCGAGTTCGATGTTGACGGTGACGGTGCGGTTGCCCAACGGCAGGTTGTCGAATGCTGACCGGTCGAGGTCCACGCCGAGGGTGATCCGCTGCGCGGCAAACGCATTCAGCTGTGTGCGCGCGGTCAGCAGGTCCAGGTCCACGCCGAGGGTGACCGGTCCGGCGTGGAGTCGGTCGAGCCGCTGCTGGAGTGCGGCGGTGTCCGCGTCGAGCTCCACCGTGAGATGTGGTGCGGTGAGGGCGTCGAGTTGGGTTTGGACGGTGGAGGTGTCCACGTCCACGCCGACGGTGATAGGCGGCGCGGTGAGCGCGTTGAGCTGCGCTTGCGCGGTCGCCGTGTCCACGTCGACGCCGACGGTGATCGTCGGGGACAGCTTCTTCAGCTCGGTGGTGAGATCGGCTTCGATCTTCTGCACGAACCGGTCAGCCAGGGCCGGTTCGAGAGTCAGCGTGGCGGTGCCGCCGTCGAATGAGTTCCAGGCCACCGGTGTCCGGCCTCCATATGCAGTTGTGAAACCCCCGGCCGTCTCAGCGGGCGTGCTCGTGGGGGGCGAAGATGTCGATCAAGGCGGCCAGCCGCGCCACCCGCTGTTCTTCCCGCACCCGGTCGAGCGCGGTCTGTGGGCGCGGCATGGGCCGCATCTCCGGCGGCTTCACCCCGGCGGCGGCGATCACCGACGCGGAGACCGAACGCACGGAGTCGATGAGGGTGAGCAACAGGTAGTTGGTGAGGGTGTAGCCGACCGGCGTCGGCGGTTCGGGCTCGTAACGGTCGCCGTCGGCGGGCTCATCGGCGGCGGCACGTTCGGCGAGTTCGCGGTCCATCGCCAGCGCAGCCTTGTAGCGCGAGTGTGGCGGCAGCCTGTCCTTGCGCCGCCACACCGTCCGCCAATCCAGGCCACCGCCCCAGCAGTCGAGGACGTCGAGGCCCAGAATCTCGAGCAGGTCGTACTCGAGGTCCGGGCCGAAACGGTCCCAGAACGCTACGAGCCCTGCGATCCCCCCGGCACCTCCACCGCGCCGTCGCCGTAGAACCAGGTGAACAGGTCGCGCTGGAAGGCGATCCACTCATCCAACGGCTGATCGACATACAGCGCTTCTACCGCCTCGTAGTGGCTGCCGAGGACCGCGCGCAGCTTGTCGTCCTCGGTCTTGGCGTCGCGCACCTGCTTGGCCTGCCCCAGCGTCAACGGCTCGATCACGATGTCACCGGTCAACCGGTAGGGGCCGCGGCGACGCGCGGCGACTTCCTGCTGCAGTTCATAGAAGCGGCCCTCCGGCGGGGCGGCGGGGGCGTTCTTGCGGGTGTTGTTGCGCGGGGGCATGATTCAGGACTCTCCGGTCAGGGTTACTGGTTGGTGGGGCCGAAGGTGCGCAGCGGCGTGGACGCCTTCGGCGGGGTGGCGCGGTGCGGGCCGACGTGCGCGGGCTTGGGCACCGGCTTGTCCCGCAGCTTCGCCGTGATCCCCGAATCGGGGTTCGGCGACGGCGGGTTGTTCGGGTTCTGGCTGCTCACTGCTTGGCCTTCCGGTCTGCCGCCGACGCCTTCGCGTCGGCGGCGGGCGGGCTCGCGGGGGCCGGTCGAGCGGGCGCAGCAGGCGCAGCGGGTGCGGGTGCGCGCCGGAAGCCGCGGCCGTAGACGGCGTTGACGAACTCGGTCGGGGTCTCGGCGACGAAACGCTGACCGTCGCTGTTGACGAGTTCGACAGGCTCGAAACTGGTGTCGGACATGGGGGATGGCCTTCCTTCTCGGGCGAGATCGGGGCGCGAACAAAACGAAGGGAGGGTGTGCGGGCGCGGCGACGGAAGCACCGCGCCCGCACACGATCAGGAGGCGGCCCGGTCTAGGTGCAGGTCACCGTGCACTGCGCGGTCTTGCCCTGGTGGGTGGCGGTGACGGTCGCGCTGCCAGCGGACACGAACGACACGACGCCGGTCGCGGACACGGTCGCGACAGCGGTCGCCGAACTGGTGAACTGCACACGGTCGGCGGGGATGACGTTGTTGTCCTGGTCGGTGACCACCAGCGGCGCGCTCGTCGGCGAGGCCGCCGACAGGTCGAGGGTGGTGGGCGCGACGGTGATGGTGGTGGTGGCGAAGTCGAAGCCGGCGGCGTGGACGCGCTTCTTCCACCCGCTGCCCGCGAAGCCGTGCGCGACCGCGTACCCGGCGGTGGAGTCCTTGAACGCGGTCAGCGTGAGCTTCTGGTGCGCGCCGCCGTCGTTGTTCCACGTCTCGCCGTCGGTTTGGGAGACGGCGACCTTCGGCATCACCTTGAAGATGTAGATCGGGTCGTCCTCGCTGCCGTCACGGCCGATCACGACCGCCGAGTAGTAGCGGATCTGCGCGGAGGACGGCTGCGCGAAGAACACCTCACCGGACTGCGGATCCGCCATCACCGCCGACAGGTCCGCGTTGCTGGTCAGCTGCAGATTCAGCTTGTTGGCTTCCTGCGGGGTGAACGCCAGGGTCGTCGAATCGCTGGTGACGTCCAGGCGGGTCGGCTCGAGTTCGCCGTAGGACTCCATGGTCCCGGTCTGGATATTGCGGGCGAACGCGATCCCGTCGGACTTGGCGATCAACCCGACGGAGGTGTACGCCGAAGGCAGCGGCTGTAGTACGCCGCTGGTGTCGGTGAAGCTGTCGGGGATCGGCGTATACCAGGGTGCGAGGAACACCACGGCGTCGAGCGGCTTGAGCAGCAGTTGGTCGCGGGCGCGCTTCAATGTCGACAGAGAGGCCACAGGTCGAGGCTCCTTATTCGGTTGTGCAAGAACGGGTTACGGGTACTGGCGGCGGGCGTCGAGCTGGAATTCCAACTCCACCACCCGATTCATGGGGTCGGGGTCGTCGCGTTGGGTGCCGGTCTGCCCGCCCTGCTGCTGGCGCACGAAGTCGATGAGCACCCCGCCCACAGAGCGGCCCGCGCACCCCATCACCGCCGTGGTGACCCGGCGCGCCAACGCAACCGACTCCGACCGCTGATGCGCGAACACGTCGACCGCGACGATCGCGGCGTCGGTCACCTGGTCGGGGTCGATACCGCCGCCGGTGCGACGCGCCCAAATCAGCGGCAACGCCGCGTTGAACTCGTCCTCGGTCGCGGGCAGCACCGAGCAGGTGAACGCCAGCGGCGACAGCAAATCCACGAGCACCTGCTCGAAGTCGGGGAACTCGCCCGGCGCCGGGTACGGTGCGGGCGCGGTCACGACTGTGCCTTGATCGACGGCACCGACCGGCGCAGTACCCGTTCGGCGGCGTTGTAGCGGGTGCCGTGCTCCCGGAAGCGGGCGTAATGGCCCCACGCGTAGATGACGGCTACGCGTTTGCCGTTGCGTTCCCCGGTGACCACCCGCACCGCGGAGGCGTTGAATCCGGTCCGGACCCGGCTGTTGGCGCGCCAGAACGCGGCACCGGCGGCGGCCTTGCGGTACAGCAGTTCCCGCAACGGCCGCGACTCGCGCAGCACACGATCGAAGCCCTGCGCGGGCGGTGTGTATCGCATCAGGTCTCCAGAGTGAAAACGGTGTGGGGAGCCCACCCGGTGTAAGCGTTGCGGGGGGTGTCGGGCCGGGTCGTCACGATCGCGACCGTGCTGTCCGGCAACCGCACCCGGTCACGATGACGAATGTCCTGACCAGCCGGGATGCGGACGGACGCCCGCCAGGCCGCGCGCGCGTCACCGGTCCCGCTGTTCGCGGTGCTGGTGACGCGGATGCTGGCGGGCCCGACTTGATGGGATTCGGTGTAGGCGGTGTCGCCGTGGGGGTCGGGGGTGCTGCCGCGCAGCACCGGCAGCATCACGCCGTGCCCGAAGTCGCCGGGCGCGGTCACAGCAGCCTCGGCGCGGCCACGACCAGTCCCTCAGCGGCGAGGATCAACTCTGCTTCCTCACCCAACATCTCCAGGTCGCGGGTTTGGCGGTCCGCGGCCGCCGCGACGGCGTAGGTGACTGAGCCGCCCTCCGGGGTGGACTGCGCTGCCACGAGTTTCGGCAGGCCCGCCGACCCGGCGGCCGGGTCGATACCCGCCAGCGACCACGCCGTCGCCTGCGCGCACACCGCATCCCGGAACGCGGCACGCACCGCCGCATCGGTCGGCATCCCGGCAGTGTCGGCGTCATAGATCGCCAGCCGTGTCGCCCGGCGCACGAGCAGACTGGCGTGCCGCAGCAGCCGGTCCGCGGTGGCGGGGACCTCGGGCAGCCATACCGGCACCAGATCGCCGGGAACTGCGTAGATGAGCACCCGAGGCCCCCTTTCTCTGTATTCAGTTGTCCCGCACGGCTACTCAGCGGGCGCTGTGACGGCCTCGGTCGAGTAGTAGACGTGCCGCCACCCGTGCGGGGTGTTGATGATGCCCAGTTCCGGGCCGATCGGGTCCGCCGCCGGGTTCGCATCCGCCGCACGCACGATCAGCCGATGCACGGGCGCGCTCGTGCTGGGGGCGTGGCGGATGTAGAGCTCCACGGTGGCCCAGCCGTCGTCGGTCAGCTGCACCATCTTGTCGATCCCGACGAAGCCGGACACGAACAGTTCCGCGTGATCCCCGAGTTCGGTACGCACGACCAGCGTCTCGGGGTGCGGGCTGGTCTCCCACGTGATCGGGTAGTGGCGCAGGTAGTGGATACCGCCGGTGACGTAGGGGAACGTGCCGATCACGGTGGCCGGCTGGGGATCGTTCGGCGGTGACGGGATCGGCGGGCTCGGGGTGGTCGCGACGTTCACCGGCGCGACCTCGTGGGCGCGGTCAGCGTCCACGACCACCTTCAGCTCCAGCACACCCCAGTCGGTAAGCACGTCGGTGATGCCTTCGAACCGCTCGAATCCCGGGATGTGCAGCGTGGTGCCCCACATCCCGCTGCCGTAGGCGGCGTACAGCATCCGGTGAGTAGTCAAACGCATGGCGTCACCAGACCTTTCACGCTGACCGGCCGGGGGATCACTCGACGTCCGGGACCGGGGTGTGGGTGTAGTAGACGTGCCGCCATCCGTGCTGATCGGAATGGATGGTCCCCAAGGAGGTTCCGCCGACCGCCGTCACCGGCTCGATATCGCCTGCGTGGACGCGAACATGCTCCACAGGCGATTCCGGCAGCGGATGATAGGTCACGAAGACCTCCACACCCCACCAGTCGTCCACGACCCGGACCTCGTCCACCGACACGAGGCCCTTGACGTAAAAGTCAAGTTCATTGGACAGCGCCCCGCGCACTACCAGCGTCTTCGGTGTCGAGTGCGGCGGCTCCGGCAGTTCGGTCGCCCGGTAGCTGATGTAGCGGTCCATACCGCCGGTCATGGTGATCAACCCGACCTCGACAGCGTCAGGATCATCGACACCGACAACCTCCACGCTGGAGGTGAACTGAAGCCGGGTCACGGTGTGCAGCTGGGCGTCGTTGTAGCGGATCCGCATCTCCACCAGACCCCAGTCGCCGACCTGCCGCATGTCCTCCACGGACACGAAGCCGGGGACGTCGAGCGGCTTACCCCACAGCGGGGAGAAGATCGTCTTGTACGAGCGAGTAGCCATGGGTGGCAATACCTTTCGGTGGCTGTGAAACGAGGGGAGGGAGGGGCCGCAGTCAGACAGAAGGTGCGTCGTTGGGCGGGTAGGTGCCGGTGATGGAGCCGGTGTAGGTCCACAGCAGCATCCGGTCGTCGACGAACGCGGAAGCGCCCGCGAGACCCGCGTCGGCGGACTCCGGGGTGTTGTCGTAGGGGAACGGCCGCTCCACGACGCGGATCAGCGCGGTCTGCGTGATCGGGGACGGCAGATCAGGCACCTCCCACCAGGTGTAGAGGGTGCCGCCGCCGACCTGGTCGGGCGGGATCGGCATGGTCGCCCACACCAGCTTCGCGCCGTAGGGGACGGTGATGCTGCTCCAGTGCTCACGGCCGATGGCGCGGATAGCG
This sequence comes from Nocardia sp. CC213A, assembly GCF_030766805.1. Classification (NCBI taxonomy): domain Bacteria; kingdom Bacillati; phylum Actinomycetota; class Actinomycetes; order Mycobacteriales; family Nocardiaceae; genus Nocardia; species Nocardia sp. CC213A. Next base: position 27,917 of record NZ_JASFXA010000028.1, on the reverse strand, counting down.
GTCACGTTGGTCACGCGATGAACTCCTGTTCGTCGGTATCGAGAAAGTCCACCCCGCCGTCACCGCGCAACCAGACGGGTTGTCCGCGATAGCGGACGGGATGGGTTTCCGGGTCGTCCCCCTGCGGCACCAGCCAGCCGTGCCGTTCCGCATCGTCGCGACGCGACTCGATCCGGTCATGGCATGGGCTGCAGATGTGCAGGAGGTTCGGAAACGTATTGGTGTCGCTACGACGTGAGCCGCCCATGCCGCGCGGTCGCCGATGATGGATCAGCACCGCCCGCGCGGCGCCGCAGCGTTCGCACAGACCCGCCGACCGCTCCGCTATTGCTGCGCGGAGAGCGGCCGGCGGGTCGGTGCTTCTCACTCGCGGGTCTTCCTGCCCCGTCCGCGCTCCGGCTCCGGCTCGGGAGCGGGATCGGGATCGGCTTCGCTGTCCTGCTCGGTCACCACGGGGGTGGCCTTGCCCTCGTGCTCAGCGTCGGCCGGGGTGGGAGTGGCCGCCTGTGGTGCGGGAGCCTTGAAATCGCCTTCCTCCCACCGCGCCAGGCCCCGGAAGAACGCGATCCGTTCCGGGGTACGGGTGGTGACGACCTGCCCGGTGTTCACTTCACGGAAGGTCGCCATGATCACGCCTGGTCCGCGCCCTTGATCAGAACCGCGCGGTTCGGATCGAGGGTCTTGCAGCCGTAGAGGGTGTCGATCGAGACGATGGTCTGCTTGCGCGGGTGGTCGTAGTCGTAGGCCACACGCACCGACAGACCTCGGTAGGACTCCACGGCCGCGGTCGCGCCCGGCGGAATCTCCAGCGGCGCGGACACGAACGCGAACGCCGACGGGTGGAAAGCGACACCGATCTCGGTGGTCGGATCACCCGGGGCCGGGCTGGTGGGCGGCTGGCCGACGTTCTGGGTCTGGTACACGTCGTGGCCGAACAGGTTCGCGCCCACGCTCGCGCGCCGCAGACCGTCGGTCGAGCCGGACCGGTCAGCGTTCTTGATCAGATCGCTGTTGAGCCAGCGCGCCTTCGTGGTCGGACCCACCACGGCCTGGCGGCCGACTTCGGGGACGTTCTTCAGGTCGAGCAGGCGACCGGCCTCGATGAGCGCTTCGGGCTTGTCCCATTCGAAACCGGCCGGGCCAGCTGGGGCGGGAAGGCCCGCGATCTGGGTGACGTCCGAGCGCAGCGCGAGGATGGCCTTGTCGATCTTCTGCGCGATCGCCATCATCGCCGGGGTGAGCAGCTGCTCATCGAAGTCGAGGATCTCAAGGGTCAGCTCCTCGGAGGTGACCTTGAAGCTGACGTCGGCGATCTTGTTCAGGTGCACCTGGAGCGAGCCCTCGGTGACGTCCTGGACCTGGATACCGGTCGCGCGATCGAAGTCCGTCGCCTCGAACACGGCCGGCTTGCGGACGTTGACGACATCGCCGATCTTCTGTGTGGTGAACTCCGTGGACAGGTCGGTGTACACCAACGGCTGCATGACCATCGACTCGTAGAGAGTCGCCAGCGCCTGCCGTGCGATCGCCGTGGGGGTGAGCAGGGTATTCGCCATCGAAAGGCGCTCCTATTCAGTTGGTATTTAATTGGTGTGAGAGAGGCGGGCGGCAGGCGCGGTCAGCGTCGCCGCGCGTGCCGTTCGGCCCGCAACTTCCGCCGTTCGTCGACCGAGACGTGATCGCCGATCGGCGCGTTGGTGGCCGGTCCGGCCGACAGGTCCCCGCCACTGCGGTCAGGGGCCGCCGGGGCCGGGGCGGGCCGCTTCAGCCGCGGATTGGCGTCCACGGCCTTGGTGACGGCGGCGGCCAGCTTGGCGGCGTATTCGCCGTCAGCGGGGTCCAGGCCGTCGATCGCCTCGAGGAAGGTGCGGGAATCGAGGACCGCGTCGGGGTCCGCGCCCGCCTTGTCGGCCACCCGGTAGGCGTCCAACTCGACGCGCGCCGCCCGGGCGGCGGCAGCGTTGGCTTGCGCCAGCGTCTGCGCTTCCCGCGCCTGCGCGGTCGCGGCGTCGAGTAGCTGTTCGGGGGATTCCGGTACCTCTTCGGGCACCAGATTCAGCGCCTTCGCGAAGGACTGCGTGATCTCCTCACGCACCTTCGCCATCGCTTCCTCAGCGGCCTTCTTGGCGTTCGCCTCGCTCTGTGCCACCTGGGCTTTGAGTTCGGTGCGATGCCGGGCGTTCTCCTCCCGCAGGTCCTTGACGTAGGAGGCCGGGAACATCTGCTCACCGGACTCACTGGACGCCGCAGTCTCCGGCGCGGCCGGTGCGGCGGCCGGAGCTGCTGGCGGGGTCGGGGCTGCCGGGGTCTCGGGTGCACCTGCTGGGGCGTCCGGGGCCGTGGTGGTCGCGGGCGCGTCGGGTGTCGGGGCGGTCATGACGGGGTGTTCTCCTTCTGCCGCTCCTGGCGGCATGAAGAAGCCCCGCCACTCGCCACCAGGGCGAGGACGGGGCTCAGGCGATAACGGACGAGTGCGGGGGCACGTAGGCACCAGGCCCGCGCGCCCAGCGACGGGGACACGGCGGCACTGCCCCACCTGGGGAACACGCCGCCGCACAAAGGGTCAGCCCCGCAGGGGGGCGGAAACGACTCAGCCCCTTCCCGTCAGGGAAGAGGCTGAGATCAACGACCGCCCCACCGGAAAGGAGGGGCTGGTCACGCTCTATTCACTGAGTTCGGCGGCTTTGCGCCGCCACTCCAAACACAGCACCGCCGACTGGGCCTCGAAGATTTCGCGGTCACGAGCGGGCCAGTCGTCATAGTTGTCGCGGTCCAAGCCGCGGGCGGCGGTGAAGGTGTCGAAATGCTCGGTCATTGCACGGCTTCGGGCATACAGGAACTCGCGCTGCGCGGCGCTCACCGCAGGCGTTTCACGGCGTCCCATCTCGATCCCCTCATGATCTTCTCGCCCAACCGGGGGTCCTCACCAGCGAGCTCCACCACCTCCCGCGGTGACGGGTACAGGTTGCTCGGACCGTCGAACTGTTCCAGGATATCGGCCAACAGCTGCCGGTCGGCAGCGCTGGCGTCCTCAGCGACGCCGTGGATACGTTGCCGGATGTGAGCGATGGCCTCCGCCAGCCTGCTCGGTTCGGGGTCCCAGTCGTACCCCGCGCGCGCCCACGCGTACCCGCCGTCCTCGAGCGCGGCGAACAACTCGATCCGGTCCACACCCGAACGCCTGTAGTAGCCCTCCATGGCCGTACCGAACGCAGTCGAGAACCCCTGCCCGCGCGCTGACTCATGCAGCTCCAACCGCTCGTGATGAACCACCAGCGCGTGGTCGTGGTCGCGATGCACGTAGCGCTGGAAGTAGCCGACGTATCTGTCGCCGTCGAGTACCGAGCCCTCGTACATGATTTCGATGACCCGCATCGGGCCACGCCGCGGCAACCCCGACGGGGTGAGGATCGTCGAGCTGCCGAATTCGTATCGCGCGTCTCGGATCTCGACCCGGAACGGCCCGTACTGGCCCTCCAGGCCGCGCAGCGCCGCACGCAAGTCGGCGTCGTTCGCGTCCTCGTAGTCGACGTCGAACAAGTCCGCCAGCGTCGGCACGTCCGACAGATCCGGGTACGTCAGCGGCGGCCGTGACGGCGCGGCGGTCACCGGGGACAACTGCGGATGCTCGGCCAGATGGGCGTCGATCAGCCGCCCGAGTCGTTCGGCCGCTGCGAGCGCGTCAGCACGCTCGGTGTCGCTGGTCGCGGCGTCGGCTTCGCGCAGCGCCCGCTCCCGCCACGCGGTGAGCTCGGCCAACTCCTCCCGCGCGTCGTCGTCGGCGTCCGGCCCCGCCGGGGTCGGTTCGTCGGGCGTCGTCGCCTCGTCGGGGATGACGGGCTCGGGCTCGCGGAGTTGCTCGCGGTAGGCGCGGCGCGGCACACCAGTCGCGGCGACATGGCGGGCGATCTCGTCGTCCACAGCAGCGATGCGGGCTGCGGCCTGCCGCGTGGCGGCTGGGGTGACGGCGGCCGCCGCTTGCCGTCGCGCCGCGCGAGCCGCCCGCTCGAGACCGCGGAGTCGTTGCTCGTCGCGGTACTGCTGCTCGTCATACGGTGCGGGCGCAGGCATGTCGACGCCTGGACGCCATAGTGAGTGCCGGTGGCGGCAGTTCGGGTGGTGGAGTCCTCGCGCTTCGGCCTCAGCCATGGATGCCACCACGTGCCCGGTTACCGGATGTCCGCCGAATACGGCGGGCGCGGTCACCGGACCATTCGGGGTCCGGCCGGTCAGGGAGACGAGTTTGCCTTCGAAGGGGCGGCATACCGGCGCGGGCCGGGGATGGTGGGAGATGACGACCAGGTCGTGCCCGGCCGCGATCAGCCGGGCGCTGTGTCCGGCGTTCAATGCCCGGAATGTGGCTGTGCGGACGGCCATTTCGGCGTAGGTGTCCATATGCCAGCGGCGGCCCCGGCTGTCGACGAACGCGGTGACGCCCTCGCGGGCGAAGGCATTCACCGCCTGCTGCACTGCTTGGCGCTGGGAGACGACGCCGGTCACCGTGGACGCGGCGACCTGAGCGACCACCCGCCGGTAGGCGTCCTCGGTGGCGCGCAGGATGCGCGGATGAGTCCCGACCACCAGCCCGACCGCCTCCTCGGCCAAGGCGTGCACGGCCGCCGGGTCGATCGCGCTCGCGGCCGACACCGACCGGTCATGCAGTCGCCGCCCCAGATCAGCTTGTGCGGCACGGTCACCGATGCGCGCGGCCGCGCTCACCGCCTCCCGTACCGCCGCCGTCGACCTCGGCGTCACGCCCGCCAGCGTGTGCGCGACCGCGCCCCGCAGGGCGAGCAGCTGCGTCTGCTGGCGAGCGACCCAAGCAGGGGTGTCGAGGCCGTCGCGGGCGTAGCGGGCCACCAGCGCGACTAGTTGGGCTTCCGCGTGCGCGTACATCGCGCCCACCCGTTCGGCCAGACCGGCCACCAGCCGGGGGTCCACCGCCACGGTCCACCCCCACCCTGCTCGGTCAGGCGGCGCGCGTGGCCCGCTCCTCGCTATCGGTGGACTCGTCAGGGTCAATCGGCTCGTCGGGGTTGTCGGGGTCGCCGTCGCCGCCGACACCGAACTCGTCCGGCGACGGCACACTGATCAACCCGAGCTGTTTCGCGTCGTCGAAGATTCGGTCGACCTCGGCTTCCACCTCGGGGGTGTCCCAGTCCGGATGCTGTTCGACGACCATCTGCCGGATCGACATCGCGTGCGCGGTCGCCAGCGCGCTCAGACTGGTCGCCATCTCCCCGGGCGAGGTCTGCGAGCGGGTGGGGAACTTGACCTCCGGCGGCTCATCGAGCATGTAGCCGGTGCCGAACACCGCCGCGTCGATCTGCATGGCGGTGAAGCCGAGCCGGGTCAGCGCGGCACGCCAGTAGGTGATCTTCTTCTTCCGGGTGCGCTCGGACAGGTTCTCGCGTGCGTTGACTTCGGTCGCGGTGATCACGCCCGCTGTCAGCGACGAATCGCTGAACTGGCTCGCTGACAGTCCGGCCGCCCGCAGCACCACATTCAGCAGTTCGGCCGCCGTCTGCGAATGCTCAGCCCATCGGATCGCGAATTGGTTGGCCTGCACCATGTTTCCGCCGTCGAGCGCCGAACCCATGCCCTTGAGGGCGGTGTACACCTCGGTCTCGGCGTCCCACGTCCCGCCGCGGCCGGGCTTGCCGGTCTTGAGCAGGTTCTCATCCACGAACAGCCGGGACTTGGCTACCCGGATGTCGCGCATCCACGACGCGTAGGTTTCGTCCAGGGCGTCGAACCAGCCTTCCAGCTGATCGAAATCGCTTCTGCCGAGTTGGGTGAGGCCGGGGATGGTGCGCCGCCCTCGATTCGGGCGCACATTCGGCACGAAATCAGCGGTCAGCCCGCGCACACCGGTCGGCATCGCGCCCTGATCGTTGACGACACCAGCAGCCCACGCGGTGTCCGGCGACTCCCGCAAGTCGATACGGTGGCCCAGCCGTCGCTCGTCGCCTTCGTAGAGGCCGTGATAGATCACGCCCGGCTCATGCCGCTCCAGATGCCGCAGCACGCGCCGCCCGTCACCGCCAGACACCGTCGTCCAGAACGTGACCGCCGCCAACCGGTTGTACCGCCATTCCGGCAGCGCGCCATCAGCGCTGACCGCGCCGAGCATGACGTGATCGGACACCGATTTGTCCCACCACACCCGCAAATAGGTGCCGCCCAACGCTGAGCAGAGTTCGGCGGCCTCGAGCAGCGTCGCGACCGGCTCGTCCTCGGAGAAGATCGCATCGAGGCGCTTCTGCGCCTTCGGCCGGCCACTGACCGTGTCCTCGGTGGAGATACGCCACGTCGGCGGCTGCGCGAACAGCAGATCAGCGCTGGCGCGGGCGAGGTCCGCGGGCGCGGGAAGATGCAGCTTCGCATTCGACTGCGTTTCCTGCCGCCCCCAGAAGAACCGCTGCAACTTGCCGACGATCCCGCCCGGACCGACCGCCGGACGCGTCGCCGAGTTGGCGACGTAAATGTTCGACAGCTCCGCGACATTGCCCGTATACCAGGCGTCCCACACCCGCATATCCGTCGCGGCGATATCGAAGGGCGGCGGCGGCCACGCGCCGGTATCTCCAGGCAACGGCACAGCGGGACTCCTGATCAGGTCATGAGGGGGGTGGGGGAGTGGGGTAGACGACTTCGACCGTCGCGGTCAGCACACCGAGCGAGACCGGCGATTCAGGCCGGTCCTGCTGCGGGGTAGTGGCGAGGGTTTCGGTGAGGGCGGCGTCCAAGGCGGCACCGTCGACGGTGCGAGGCGCGGGCGTCACCGGCGCAGCCCGTCGTGGACGGGGACGGTGGGCACATCCGGCACCCAGCCGGCGGGGTGGGTTGAGCCGGGCTTGACCCCGCCCTGCTGGTAGCCGGTCATCCAGAGCCCCGCTCGCACGAGCCAGGAGCCGAGACGGAACCAAAATCGACGCGCCATACAGTTGCCTCCTACTTCGAACGTGTGTTCGATCTTAGGGCCGCCCGTCCCCGCACCCCCGTAACCGGGGGTATGCGGGGCGGGCGGGTATTCAGTTGTCACGCGGCTGTGGTGACCCAGCGCCGCGCGGCTGGGGGACTCGGCGACGGCTACGAGGAGCCGAGCTTCGGGCCGATGACGGGCAGCAGTTCGATCGCTACACGCAGCAGCAGTTCGAGGACGGTCAGGACCATGAGATTCACCCCCTTCCCACCCTTCCGGCAGGGCGCAGTGTCGCGCTCCTACGGCGTGGGAGCCGAATGCCGTGCCAGCGCGGCGTTGGCCCAGAACATGGCGGTTTCCAGATGCGTGAGCGCCAACGCCTTCTCCCGTCCCTCCGGCACCGCCTGGTCGAACACCCCGGCCAGATCACGGCACGCGGCGCGCACCTGCTCGTGCAGGCGCACCCGCTCCGGCGTCGGCGGAATGTGGATGAATCGGCGGTCCAGATCGGTCGCGCTCACAGCAGCTCTTTCTTGTCGTGAATAACGGTGCAGTGCAAAACAATTCATTTGCCGACAGTTCGCCGCATGCGGGGGGTCTGTCGGTTACGCCGCCGTGTCCTTCGACGACGACGGGAAGTTGATCAGCGACCGCCACCGCCGTTCGGTGGTCACCAGCGCGTACCGGGCCGCGTCCAAGCTGTGGTCGTGCACCTTCAGCGGCGCGTCCTTGCCCACTGCGGTGGCTTTCGGGTCCCAGCTGTATCCGGTCACCTCGGTGATGAACCCCGCACAGCGGTCGGAGACCCGCAGCATGTCCGCGCCCAGCAGCGACGCCATGAGCCGGATGCCGTAGAGCACGTCGTTGTTCGCCGGATAGGTGAACTGGTCATCGGCGATCAACTGCACCCGCAGCGACGCCGCCGCCGGGTCCGCGATCACCGGCACATCCTCGAACGCCGCCGACGGCGGCGCGCCCTGCTCCGGGATCGGCGCATGCGGCTGCACCAGCCATTCCCGGATGCCCTTCGACAGCTGGCTATCGGTGGCGCGCATCGACTTTTCCGATGCTTCGAACCGCCATTCGTCGGTGAGGTAGAGGCGGCCGTCCGCGCCGATCCCGGCCGCGATCACCGCCGTAGCGTTGGTGGTGCCGTAGTCGATGCCGACACCGATCCAGTCGGTGATCGGCGGCATCTTCTCCCACGCCACCACATGCCGCTTCTCGTCCCACATGTCGAAGATCGCGCCCTCAGCCGCCACCCACTCGCCGAGGATGAAGCGCCGATACCACAGGCCGGAGTACTCGCGCCGGACCGACGCCTTGTACTCCTCCGACAGGCTCGGGTTGTCGTCCAGGACGAAGTGGAACACCCGCCAGTCCGGCAACTCGGCGAGCCGATTCAGGTACTCGGTCCGCAGCCAATGCTGCGGGTTGTCGGGGTTGGTGGTGGCGAAAAGCTGCGCACCCTCCACCGACATACGGCCGAGCATCTGCTTGAAGAACTCGACATGCAGCACCGTCAGCTCGTCCAGGAACGCCAACTGCACCGTCATGCCGCGGATAGCGTTCTCCGACGTCACATCATCGGCGCCGAAGACGTGAACTTCGCGGCCGAAGATCTTCGCGGTCGGCGCGCCCTGCTTGTAGTGCACGTGCTTGGCGAACATCGCGAACACCGGCACCTGGAACAACGGCTCGAACACGTTGCGCCACACCGACAATCGGCTGCGGCCCACGATGACGATGGAGCCGATCGGCCCGGCCGTCGCCACCTTGTGCAGCAGCAGCCACGTCCACGAAAAGCTCTTCCCGGACCGGATCGCGCCCTCGAAGATGTTCACGCGACCGACCGCTTGGGCATAGGACAGCAGCTGTTTGCGTGACATGCCTTGGCGGGCCGCGGTCACGACGGCTCCCCGTCCACCGCGGCCTGCCCGGCCATGGCGAGGATCGCCTGATGCATCTCATCGAGCGCGGCCCGCGCCTCCACCGACGTATCCGGCGGCGCAGCGTTGTCCAAGCCGAGGTAGCGGGCGCGGCGGTCCATGATCCGCAGCGCCGCCAGCACCGCTTTGATGTTGCCGGACACGGCTTCCTTGAACAGGCCCAGCAGCATTTGGTCGAGCCGATGCAGTTCGAGATCCAGCACCGCCTGCGCGGGTTCGCGTTTCAGCTCCGCCAGCGCCTCGGTGACGTCGCGGTGGGCTTGGCTACTCGAGATCTCCAGCTTCTCGGCGATCGCACGGTAGGAGGCTCCGGCCAGCCGCAGCTTGAGCGCCTTCTCTTGTCGTTGAGCCCGCGTGATGGCCGGCGGGCTGGTGGTCTTCCTCCCAGCCACGCAGGGTGTCCTTCAGGTCAAAGTGGGCAACAGCACGAATAGAGGTCGGGAACCCAGCGGAGACGCGCGCCAACCGGCCCCGCGAACCTCCGGGAGGCAAGGGGAGGCCCGCACGGCCGGGCGGCGTCTCACGCCGGGTTCCCGCCCCGCCCCCTCCACATCCCCGTATCCAGCGCAGCACACGCGTACCGCGCACAACCCCGACCCGCGCGCCGTTCCCTGGCTCGTACGCTGGCAACAGCCGAACCGGGGAGGGAACGCGGGTGGGGGTCGCAGGTACGCGGTCCTGGCCGAAACCACCTGGGGGAGAGGGGTGTTCGAGTGCTCTCATCCTCGCCCGGCGATCCAATTCGCTGGCTACAGCATGTCCGGGGGAGAGATCACACGACTCGGGGATACAGCGCAGGGACCGAAACCCAAGTGGGCGGGAGGTATTCGGTCCCTGCACGCGGCAGCGTAACGGGACCGATTCGACACCCTGACGAAACAGCGGACACCGCGCGCACGAGAAGACCCGCCCCACGACCGGGAGTCCGAGGTCGTGGGGCGGGCCGGTAACCCACCCGTCAGGGGGCCGTGGGTGGGTTGGTCAGTGGGGCACCTGCCCAGTCGTGGCGGCGGCCACGAACCGCCTCCACTCCTCGGGCGTGAACCGCAGGACCGGGCCGCGGCCATGGTGCTTGCTGTCGCGCACCGCGACGTCGCCGCCGCGCAGGCAGGCGACCTCCACGCAGTTGCCGGACTCGCCCGACCACGGCTTGATGAATTCGGCCCCGTTCAAATGCACATTCAGTTCCACCACTACACGCTCTCCTTCTCCTCGATTCCCAGGTCGGGGGACCAGCCGGGGGTGTCGTCGACCCACACGTCCGGCTGGGCGATGTCACCGCGCGCGATCAGCGGCCACAAGCCCGCGGCCCGGACGCGGTAGATGCGGCACAGCGCCGCGGAATCCAGACAGACCCGCGTCGGCTCCGGCCACCGCATCTGTATGGGCACCGGACCGCTGCCCGCGAGGTAGTCGGGGCTCCAGGCTTGGATCGTGGGCAGCGCCCACCCGGGACGTCGACCGACCATCACCACCGGTTCGGGTACGAACAGCGGCCCGTCGAGCCTGCACTGCTGCAGCCGCCGGTAGGGCACACCTGCGAGCAGCGCGAACTGCTTCAACCCCAGATATCGGCGTACTCCGACATCTCGGCGGGCGCGCCCACCAGGCTGTGGTCGCCACCGCTGCGGCACGGTCACCGGCGCGACACCTCGCCCTCATACTGGCGTGCGTCGTGGCCGGGCTTGCCGTCCACCCACAACCAGCCGGGGATGTCGTCCACATACGCGTGCGGCGCGAGAAGCCCTTGCCCGTTCGTGATCTGGCTCCACAACTGGGCGACGGAGACACCGTAGAAGTCGCACATCATCTGCGTCGACGCCAGCACCACCACCTCCGGCCGCGTGAACCGCGCCATGCCCGGCGTCCACCGGTCCACGCATTCGCGCGACCAGCCCGGCGAACGCGGCTGGCGCGGATCCTCGTGGCCGATACTCACATCCGGCGTCGGTACCCAGACCTCGCCGGTCCTGCGCCACCCGGTCAGGTCCTCTACCGGCACGCCCTTGTAGTAGGCCAGCCACGCCAGCCCGACGTACTTGTCAGCGGCCACCGGCCTCCCCCTCCTCCGGCAGCGCGCCGGTAGACCGGCGTGCATAGGTGTACTCCGGGGACACGGTGATCACGTCGGTGATCTGGACCAGCTCGCGCGGCGGCGCGTCCGCCTCGAAATGCGCGAGGCTCGGCACCACCACCGCGTCGATCTTCTGGCTCCGCACGATCTGCTGGAGCGCCTGCACCGGCTCGTACACGTTGGCGCCGAACACGATGGTCTTCTTCAGGTTGTAGCCGAGACGTCCGGCCACGGTGCGGATCTGGATCTCATCCCACTCCCGCCGCGACCCGGATACATCCGAGCGCACGTAGCCGATAGCGTCCGGCGCGTCGAGCACGCTCATGGCCGCCTCCACCAGGCGCGGGAATACAGGACGGGGTGTGTGGTCGATGATCGCATCGGGTGTTCCCCTTCCGGGGGTGTCATCGGGGTATTGAGTGCGGAGGCGCGCCCGAACACCGAAGCAACCAGCGGACATCAGGCAGGCGGTGCCGGTGCCGCCTCCAGTATTCGGACGCCTGCTCAGCCTCGAATGTCGCGTGTCTCGCCGCAATGTCACTTCCGGGTTGTGTCGGAGGGAAGTGACACAAACGAAAAGCCCGGCACCACAACGGGTGCCGGGCCTCGATGAGGAATAGAGGTTGGTCAGTAATCGAGTTTGATGGCGTCGGCGAGCGTCCGCATCTCATCGGTGAGAGTCCGCCGCCCCGCGATGACGTTCCCGAGAACGTCTCGGGCGTACCGCTGCTGCACGATCCACTCCGGCGCGAGCGCGTGGAGCTCCTGGATCTCAGCGAACGCCTCACCGTACTGCTTGAGCATCGTGTGCGCGTTCGCGACATCGAGGCGGTGACGCAACCGGCCCGCCGAAACAGGGTTGAGAATGTCGCGCGGCGCGTGCTCGGCGATGGCGAGGGTCTTGTCCGGCTGCCCGTCGATCACATGCGCCTCCGCCTGGATATGCGCCACCGTCACCGGCCCGAACGTGCGCACCGTCGCTTCGTCGTTGACGATCTCCCGGCCGATCCGGTGCGCAGCCGCCCGCGCCAGACTCAACGCGTCCGCGGTCTCGCCAGGCTGGTTGTTGCGGACCGCCGCGTTCGCCACGCCCAACCACAGCCGACCCCACACCGCCAGCTCCCGCGCCGTCGCACGCGAGAACTTCGGCTCGATATCGTCAGCCCACCGGATCGCCAGATCCCGCGCCTCGTCCAGGCAGCCCTGCCGCAGCAGCCCCCACACCTTCGTATTCACCGCCGCCGCGATATCGACGCGGTTGTCGGCAGCGTCCATCGCCCGGTCGAGGGTTTCAGCGGCGGTCTCGAACTGGCGGTTCTGAGTGAGCAGCCAACCCGCCATGGTCAGCAGGCGAGCGCGGATCGCGCGGCCCTGCTCCTCGGAGACATCGAGGCTGTCGGCGTCACGCAGCAGCATCGGCAGCCGCGTCGCCATCTGCCCGTAGTGGTGAGTCTCCAGCATGGGGCGCAGCGCGTTGAATTCCGCCAGCACCCCGTCCACGCTCGCGGGCTCGTCCACGGTGTCGGGGTGATGTCCGGCCAGCGCGCGCCGCACCGGCTCCCACAGGTCTTGCGTCTCCATGTCGGCGTGCTCGACGTCGTGGTCGTCGGCCTGGAGCACCGTCGTCCGAACCCGCAGCGCCACCGCGAGCTTGCGCAGCGTCTCCAACCGCACCTCACGGACCGTGCCCTGCTCGATCTTGCGGATCCACGACACCGACACCCCGGACAGAGCCGACAGCTCTGTCTGCCGGAGACCGCGGCGCTTGCGTACCGACTGAAGTCGGCTGCCCAAATCGCTCATACATTCAGAGGCTACGCCGGGTCTCCACAATGCTGCTACCCATCAATGCTACTAATCGGTGGCATAAATAAGTGCTATCTTCTGTGCATGGGTACCACGGAAAAGCTCTCGGTGACATTAGGCGCGAGGACGGTGGCGCACGCGAAACTGCTGGCCGCCCAGCAAGGCGTCTCGCTGTCGTCGTGGCTGGACCACGCCGCCCGCAACGCCGCCCGCGCCGAAGGTGTCCGCGCGACCGCCGAATGGGAACAGCGCATCACCGCCAGCTCCGCCGACTGGGACGCTGCCCGCGAACGCGCCATGTGGGCCGATACCGAGTGAAGCGACGCGGAGAAATCTGGTACGTCCGACCCCTCGGCCTCGCCAGCGTGCGCCCCGTCCTGATCGTCTCCAACGACATCGCCAACTCCGCGCTGGCTCCCGTCGTCGCCGACATCACCGACGTCCCCCCGGCCGCCGGTGCCAGCTACGCGGTCGCCCTGGCCGACCAAGACCCCATCCCCGGCACCTGGGTGGCGGTCAACCGGCTCGGCCGCCTACGCGTGGACGCATTCGTGGAGCCTGTCGGCATCCTCACCGGCAAGACCATGGCCGCCGTCGCCGACGCACTCGCCGACCTGCTCGACCTGTCATGAACGATGACGCCTGCCCCGGCTGGTGCGCCCGCCACGGCCTGGCCGACGACGAAGCCCCGCACAGCATCCAGCACATCAGCAACGCCGAAGTCATCCCGCAGGCCGCGGCCAACGGACTCCGGATCGAAGTCGAACTGCTGGCCTTCCAGCAACCCGGCCAGCCCGAAGACGACCCCCGCATCTACGTGTCGATGACAGACGGAGAACTCCGACTGGACGAAGCTCGACGCCTACGCGACGCCCTCGACAGGCTGCTGTCGCTGACATGACAAAGGGCCGCCCCTGGACACCAGGGGCGGCCCTTCCTGTCGGGAATCATGCTATTCGGCCAGCGGCGTGGGTACCGGTACCTCGCGGCCGTCGCGGGTACGCACCACGATCGCCGGTTCATCGTCGGTATTGACGCGCACGACCGCGAACACGAGGCCGTCCGCGCCGACCTCCACCTGATGAGTGTCGACACTCGAGGTGATCGTCACCGACACCGCATCCTCGGCGGCGGTACCGGTTGCGGCGAACCACGTCCATTCTGGTGTAGCGCCGGGCGCGACGGGAGGGCCGACCCTCTTGCGGCACAGGCGGGTGATCGGTGCGATGCCGCCGGTCGTAGCGGGGCGGATGATCTCGCGACGGGGATGCCCGTTCACCAACTTCGGCGGTGTCCACTCTCCATCGCGGTGCTCGACGAACACCACGGCTTGGATTGTGGGAGTCTCCGCCAAGACGGCGACGACCCCGTCCCGCTCGATAGCGGCGACGGGGCGAGCAGCCCCGCCGCTCCCGGTGAGCGCGTCCACTGCGACATCGACCGCCGGGTGCGACAGGGTGGTCATCATCTAATCCTTTCGCCGGATGGCCTCTAGCATTCCAGGCTCACAGGATCGCCGTGCTCTTCTGCCTGATCGGGAATGGTCTGCCAGATCGCGAACATCTTCACGTTGACCCGGAAGTCCAGCGCGGGTCCGCCGTAGCAGGAGTACAGGTGCGTTTCCTCTGTCTGCGCGTCGGTGCTGGTGTTCTGGAACGAGGCGACGACGTTGCCGGTTCCGATCACCAACTCCACCGTGATCGTTCGCACGTCCGGCGGTACCGGCGCGTTGGTGGCGACGTCGTTGCACGACACCTGGAAGCCGTACTGGATCGGCGCGTAAGCGTCCGCGCCATACGCCTTGCGTGGCCCGATCGGGTTGGCGTGGCAGACAACGGCCATATCGGCGTGCGCCGGGGCGGGTAGCGCCACCGGCGCGGCCGCCGCGAGCAGAGTGGCAATGGTCAATCGACGCATGAACATGCGTGTTCCCTTCATCGGTTTGTCGTGTGACGCCGGGCTGGTCGTAACCGCCAAGTTCGCAACCATCCGGTACCTACAGTGTAATGTCATTTGTAGGTACAAACACGTCAATTGCAGACAATCGAGGAAGTGAATTTCATTGACCGGCAAAGCATCTCGCGCCAGCGACGTGCGCCAGTTCCGAGCACCACAAGACCTGTGGGACGACTACGGCGACGCCGTCGAACACAGCCCGGACCCCGAAGCCGACATGTCCAAGGTTCTGCGCGCCTTCCTGCGCTGGTACGCCCGTCAGCCCGGCGCGAAGCTGCCCGAGCGCCCCGGACCGGGCTGGCGGGACAAAAAGTGAATCACCCGCCCGGCTACACTCGTCATGGCGACCTTGTGGTTGTCGTGTGGCCGCCGGGCGGCGGTAACCGCCAAAGTTCGCAGCCGCCCGGTAGCTCGAAGCCTCCTGTCGGCGCGGGACACGTCGCACCAATCCAGCGTCGACCACCCCCAGCCCTCCGGCAATGGCACTTTAGGCAGCCCTAAGAGCTGAAGTGCCACAACCGATTTCCGCATGTCGAGCCACGCCGCCGACTACAACAGCGGGCATGTCACCCCGAATGAGCTTCCGCACCTTCATGCAGGCCAACGCCGCCCTCCTCGGCCTCGTACTCTGCGCCCTCGCCGCCACCGACCTGCCGACCCTTCAGCGCCACACGACAGCCGCATTCGTCCTTGCATGCTCCGTCGCGGCGCTCGGCGCGGGTGGGCTGCTGATCGGAACGGTGATCCACCGCAGACCATAAGGCGAACGGTCGGCGAGTGGCGGGGCCATGGTGGGTGGAGTCGCGTTCGCGTCCGGCACCAGCACGGCATGACCCGGTCAGCTCCCGACCCAACGACGGCGCAACGAAGAACTTCCCCATCATTGACCCCGCCGCGAATCAACCTACAGCGGGCGCACTTTCACGTCCAGCAGGAACTAGGGCACGATACCCGGCATGAGTTCTCAGCCGTCCATCACCTGCCCGGACTGCGGCGCGACGTCCTACCACCCGCAGGACATCCGGCACCGGTACTGCGGGCGCTGCCACCGATTCCACGACCCGAACCCGTGGCGGTTTCGCCACAGTGACGAAACCGTCACGGGGGCAGTAGTCTCGCTCGCGTGGATGACGAGCAGTACCGCGACTTCCTCGCGGCCTGGGACACCTACGCCCGGCGGTTCGACGCCGCTGAGGCGCGCGACCTCCTGGACTCCCTGACCGCGCGGCTGGTCGACCGCGAGTTCGAGCAGCTGGCCCCCGCGATCCAGGCCACGGACTCCGCTGGCGGGCTGCTGCAACCGGAGTGGTGCCACCCCTACTACGAGCCGCAGCGCGCACAGATCGTGCATTGGCTCGAACGTGACACCAGCACGGAGCTGCATGTGTTGAAGCCGCGGCGGTTCCGCATCGCCGACTACGACAGCCCACCCACGGTGGATAGGTCGGAGATGATCCTGCTCACCCGGCGCAGGGCAGCGCGTCACCTCGACAGTGTGCTGGTCGGGTGGTGGTGGGTCGCGCAGGACAGCTACGGGCGCGGCGTCACCTCGCGGATGGTCGACTGGTCACTGTGACACCTCATGGTCGGGGTGGATTCGTCGGCGGATGTCATCGCCGCGATGTAGAGTTGCCCTTGCCTTTCCAGAGTTTGGCCCCGCGCGAGCGGGGATGACCCCCTGGTCTGTACGACATGCCCTTCGGCCCCGCGGTAGCGGGGATGAGCCAGGTGGTAGGTCGACGCACCTGCTGGTGCGCCGTGCTCCCCGCGTGTAGCGGGGATGAGCCTGATGACAGGCCCACGCAGGACCTGGAAAGGCGTTCTCCCCGCACGTGCGGGGCTGGAACCCCGGCTACGGCCGGGGTTTCCGTATTCACGGGCGAGACGGGGGCTGAAATCTCCAGGGCCGCAATGCGATCAATCTCCCGACGGTGTCAGTACCGAGCGGTATGCTGAAGCTCGGCCGTGACGCACACCCGGCCTCGCAAGGGGGGAATGGTTTTGTGGCACAGCCGATTTCGGATTCCCTGACACTGAAGGAACCACTGTGCTCAACACCGTGCGTAACGTGCTGCTCGCCCTCTGCTCCGTCGCCGCTCTCACCACGCTCACCGCGCCGCCCGCCGCGGCGAACATCAGCGGCGTGGAGACCTGGCAGGCCTACCCGTGGCAGCAGGTCACGCAGGTCGACGCGGGTGTACGCCACAAACTGGTGGCCGTGATGGTGTCACCGCTGCAAACCTATGGCCGCGTCTGGTTCTACGACAACGGGCGTCTCATCACCACCGGCTACCCCAATTACGGCGCGTCCGACATCCAGGTCAACAACGGTCGCCGCGTCGCGATCTCGCCGGACTGGACTCCCACCGCCGGGACGCACGAGATCGAGGCGCGCCAGTGTGGCGACTCGGCGTGTTCCTGGCGGGTGCAGTTCTACACCACCACCGTCATCGTCAGCTGACGCCGCTGATAAGTGCTCGCCCCTCACTCACCTCCTGAGTGATCTGCGTCACATCTCTGTTTCTGACCTCCGATAACGCCCACTTATCGGCGGTCAGAAACCGATCGTGCGGACGGTTGCCAACCGCCCGCCGATAGGGTAAAGAAGCCCCGTCACCGGCGCGAACCCGGCAGACCGCCGGACGTCACACCCCGGAACACACCCTCGCGCTGCCGACGAATCTCGGTCACCACGCTCTGACCGAACTCGCCCACCGCGCCCCGGCCACGGAAACCCAGCACGGCCAGATCCGCACGCAACCGCTGCAGCTGAGTCTCGGTCAGGGTAGCCACGAAGCTGTCGACCACATCGGGCACCAGTGCCCGCAACTCGCGGATGCCAGCGGTGCGCCGCCGCGTCCCCAGCCCCGCCAGCACCGCATCACGCGCCTGTACCACCGACAGCGACCGGGCCGCGGCGCGCGGCGAGAGCGCCTGCCCAGGCCGCGCCGTCCCCGGCGCCTTCGACTCGGCGATCCGCAGCTCTCGACGGCACGAACGACAGTGGCTACGACCGACTTTCACGCCACCACCACAGCGGGTACACCGAGCCTCGAAAACGACAATATCGTCGGTGCGCGGCCTCGGTACGGACTTCCGGGCCGCCCGACGCGCCGGAGCCGTGGCGGGCGGCGGCGCGGACAGTGGCTTGCTGGCGGATGCGGCTGGTTTCGGTCGACGTTCGCAGTAGAACGACCCATCAGCGCGGGTATGGAAGACCGCGCCGCCGTCATCGTCGATGATCGCCGCCTTACCGCATCCCGGACACATCGGCAGAGAGTTCTTGCGCCCCAACGTATTCGCTTCCTGCTCAGAGATCGAGGATCAGTCGCCACTCATCAGCGGCGGTCGCGCCCCGCACCGACTCGCGTGCGAGCGTAGCCGCATTCCGTAGCAGCATCGCGAGCTCCCGCGCCTCGGACACCGCCAGATCGGCCGCGTACCCCTGCACCAGCACCGCCACCACCCCCGGTTCGGTCTCCACCCGCACCCGCTCGCCCGCACGCGGGCCCAGCACTCCCACCGACCGCGACACCACCCGACCCGCCTCGGCCGCAGCCGCCGCACGCCGCAGCACCCGCGCGAGCTTGCGCGCCTGGCGCGGGGACGCCTCCACATGCAAGCGGGACGGCAGCATCACATCCACGGTGACCCGACGGCGGCCGTCGCGGTCGTGGCCGTAGAGCTGCACCACCATCGCCTCACCGCCGTGCCCGCTGGCGCGCTGAACCGGAAGATCAACGCCGAAATGGCTTACGCCGTGCCCCGGCGCAACGAGATCGGTATCCGCGTGCGTGTGGCACCACGACGGGCATAGCAACGTGACGGTCATCAGCGACTCCTGCTGTCTAGCACGACATCTGCGGCCCCCTCGCTCGTGCCAGGAACGGCCGCCACCCCGACTGTAGACAGCGCCCCCGACGCACAGGGGTCAAGCCACACATCGTGTGTGACATCGGCACGACCACCACCCTGTCGCACCGCCCCTCTATGGTGACAACACTGATCCCCGACACCGGAGACATCCATGTGGCACTGCGAGGCATACGGACCCGAGGCCGCCGCAGCCGGAGCCCTGTGCTTCGTCGCGGACCTGCACGAGCGCGTGTGCCGAGACCAGCAGCAATGCCATCAGACCGTGGCCGCTGAGCGTGCCCGGATATTCCAGCGGATCAACGAACGCGCCGCCGACGGCGACCCAGTAATGCGCTACCTCGCCGAAGAACTCGCCCGTCCGGACCAGATACTCGGCGGTGACAGCGACACCAGCGAGGACGACCGGTGACCCGCGACCCCGAACGCCAGCCTGTCCGTGACGCCATCAACCGCGCGTTCGGCGACGAACTCCGCTTCCGGCGCCGCAACGCCGGACTGACCATCGTCGAGACGATGACCGCGCTGGACTGGAAGCGCGGCACCTATCTGCGGTCGGAGGGCGGTCGCCGCGACCTGACCCCAACGGAGATTTTCCAGATCGCGGCACTGTTCGAGATCGAGCCCGAGGAGTTCGTGGACGCGGCGATGCGCCGGGTGACCATCGAAACCGTCGGTGGCCGCGGCTAGAATCCCGGTGGCTGTTGAGTCCGCCAGCCCGATCCGGCGCGCGCCCTTTCCACAGCGAGGGACCGCACCCCGATCGCCGGTACCGAAGACGTCCCCGACTCGGCACGCCATGCGATGATCACCGCCATGCCTGACCAGTCGCTCGCCGAGCTGGCGCAGTTCCTTCGCCCCGAGTCCGGTCCCGGCCGCCGTGTCCGCTACCACTGCCCGCTGGACTGCGGATGGGCTCACCATCTGCTCCTGGGCGACAAGCCCCTCCGTGTGGCGCTGCGGGGGGTGTCGAAAGACGCGACGGACGAAGAGATTTCGGATGCACTCACCGGGGTCGGTATGGAGCAGCTGCGCGCCATGATCGAGGGCATCGGCGCGGCGTTCGCCGCCCACCTGACGGACTCTCATACCGCTGCGGAGATACAGCCACTCAAGGACCGCGTCGCACGATAGCCACCACGGACATCGGCGGACCCGGATACCGGCGGTAGCGCGGCAACCTTCTTGGACCCAAGGAGGCGAACGCGCCGAAATGGCCGCCAAATGGCCATCTGATGTCGTTGCAATGTCACGGGAGATCACGGGACCGTAATCGCATGCGACAGTTCACCATTCGGGCCGCAACGTTGCTCACGGACCCACTCGACATCTACGCCTTCACGGTTGAGGCTGACCATCCTCACACGCACTTCCGGCAACGCAGTCCCGTACACAGGTGGTCTCGCGAAACCGCAGTTCAGGAGCGCGTGCACCCCAATTTCATACCTTGCGCGCCATGACGAATACTCCTCGTAACGAACATGACTCGCAGGCCACTCACCGAGACTCTCCGCGACAGCGCCTCATCGCAGCGATCGCAGGGAACGCCATCGGCCGCATCCTGATCGAAGCCGCCGACCGCGCCACCGAAACAGCCCGCGACTGGTTCGGATAAGCCGAGCCCGTGTCCCCGCCTCCAGGTCACTGGTGACCGCGAGCTCAACGGCTCAGTTTCGCCGAGCATCGCAGCAATGCGGCTCCGCGAAACGTGCGGGTCGTTATTGTCGGTATGTCCTGCGATTCTGGTGGTCACCAGATGGCTTGGGAGGTGGGCGGCTCATGAGCGTGACCGCGTTGAGTGGGCGTGATCTCGCGGCGTTGCGGACGGCCGGTCCGGCGGGGTTGCCGGGTCGGCGGGATCGTGACGGGTTTTGGCTGTGGCTACGCGGCCAGGACTTCGCCGCCTCCACCCAGGAGCTGTATTGGGAGTGGGGGCACCGGTATCGGCGGTGGCTGGTGGCGTCGGGTGCGCATCCGGACGCGTTCACCGACGGCCCGGCACGCGATATCGCGGTGCGCGAGTTCCTGGGCCGGTTCCGGGCGCGTCCGGCGACGTTCAACACGGCGCTGGCGGGTATTCGGGCGTTCTACGGCTGGCTGGGGTTGGGGCTGCTGGTGGAGCCTCTAGAGGTGTTCCCGGACGTCCCGGACACGCTCACCGAGGCGCAGCAGTCGAGGTTTCTGGAGGCTGCGGCGAACCGGCATCCGCGTGACTTCGCGTTGGCGGCGCTGATGTTGGACGTGGGGCCGTGGCCGGTGGAGGTGCGGCAGCTCGATGTGGACGACCTGGATTTGTCGGCGCGGGCGGGGACGGTGCGGCTGACCGCGCCGCACGGGGCCGTCCGGACGCTGGCGTTGACGCCCGCGACGACGTGGGTGCTGATGGGGTGGCGGGCACAGCGCAACGCGATCCTCGGCAAGCGGGCCAAGCAGGAGCGAGCGCTGTTCATCACCTTGTCCAGTCACCGGCGGATCGGGGAGCGGGACAGCCTGGCCTACATCGTGTCGTCGATCGCGAAGGCCGCGGGCCTACCGGCAGATTTGCGCGTGACGCCGATGACGTTGCGTGCCACCGTCCAGCAGCGTTTGCACGCGTCCGGGCTCGATGACGCGTCGGTAGCGGGCATGATGGGCCTGTCGGCGGTGAACGCAGCGCGCAGCCGGGCGTTGACGGTCGGGACGGTGTGCGCGCGCGGCGAGGGCACGCTGGCGGCGCGGGTAGAGCGGGTGGAGCAGCTGTCTTTCGATCTGGGAGTGGATTCGTGACATCACCGGGCACCGATGACGGCAGCGACCTGGCGCGGTTGCGCGGTGACGCGATCCGTGCGCTCACGCAGGCGGCGCGGCTGAAGCGGCGCGTCGGGTTGGAGGAGGACGGGAAGTGGGAGCAGATCGACTTCGCTGACCTGGCGTGCCAAATCCTGTCGGCGGTCGCCGCGAATATCGGCGGTATCGAAGCGCTACTCGCTGGGCGGCCGGGATCGTGGGAGGCGGCGAAGGTACGGGACCTGCTGTACTCCGCAGTCGGCCCGAACGAGGACTACCTGCTGGAGCATCGCACGGAACCGGTGACGGTGCGGCTGTGCGTGAGCGAGGTCGCCGAAAGCGCCGGGCACAGTGAACAATTCGAGCCCAGCCCAGAGGAGCGGGACCGGATCGACACCGTGGCCGCCGAACAGCTCGGCATGAGCGTGGCGGACTACCGGGCGCTGCCGTCGGCGGAGGTCTATACCCGGTGGGTGCCGTTGATCCCTGACGGGCGGCGCTACGACGACGAACTCGCGGCGATCGAACAACGCTGGGACGACTCCTACGAGCGGGCGGTCGCACGGATCGCCGCCGAACGTGGCCTGGACACCACCGACCCGGCGGTCCACGCCGACGCTGAGACGGCCGCGGAGCAGGAGGACCGGGAGACCGACGAGCTGATCGCGGCACTGGATCGGAAGTGGCAGCAGCGATTCCAACGCTACGCTGTCGCGTTCGAGGAGAAGGTGCGGGCGAAAGCCGCAGCGTTGGGGCTGACGGTGCCGGTCGAGGTCGAGACGGTCACCGATCCGGGGTCGGCGTGGCAGGTCCGCGACACCCGGCAGGAGGACGACCTGATCGGCTACCAGCTGTGGGACTACGCACGCGAGAAGACCCCCGAGGAACTGCTGCTCGACCAGCCGGCCGGGGAGTAGATCCGACGCGGCGGCCGTGTCCGACCCTGCCCCTACAGTCGAGGCTGTGACCGATCAGAACGCGGGCAGCGAGTTGTATACCGCCCTCGACAACTTCCGGCGGGCGGCGACCCGTGCGAACCACATCCTCGCCGGGCAAGCCGCGTTGGGCAGGATGATGACCGGCAAGGCCGCGGTCGCACGCGAGACGTTGGAGAAGCTGCCGCCCGCCGCGCTGGCGGAGGTGTCCGCCGCGGGTTCAGCACTGGTGGCGATGGCCGAGGAACTGCGGCGCAGCCAGCGTGACCGGAAGGTATGAGAGCCGGTCAGCGGCCCAGGCCAGCGCTGAGATGCGCTAGCTCAGGCGGTATTTGACGAGCCAACGCTTCAGCGGGTCATCGTTCGGATAGCCGAGGTAGTCGCATGCGGCTCGGGCGGTGATGTACGTCAGCGAGGTGGCGCTGCGCACGAGTTCACCCCAGTCGTCGGTATCCACCCGGTACCGAATGAAGCGGTGATCGCCTTGGTCGACGCTCTCGGACAGCGAGCTGACCGCGACGATATTGGGGTGGGAGTACAGCGACAACGTGCTGTAGTAACCAGTCACACCGGTCGTCTGAAGCGTCGAGAACGCCTTGAACAGCTTCCCGAGCCCCGGGTAGGACTCACCGCCGACGTTCCAGCTCGGCTCGGCTGCGAGACCGTCCCATGTGATGTCCGCCCCGGGGAAGCGCCGCTCCAACTCCTTGCGGAAGCCCTCGCGGACGTTCTTGGCTTCCTTCTGCCTCGCGTTGGACGCTTTCCGTTCGCTGAGCACCAACCTCATGCGGTGAGCTGCGGCCACCCTGGCCATCCACCGCCGCGCCATCCGAGCTTGCGGCGTAATCTCCGGTTCCAGGAGCCACGCCGCGTGCGCGAGGTGTTCGCCGACCGC
The DNA here is from genome assembly GCF_030766805.1 of Nocardia sp. CC213A. Taxonomy (NCBI): domain Bacteria; kingdom Bacillati; phylum Actinomycetota; class Actinomycetes; order Mycobacteriales; family Nocardiaceae; genus Nocardia; species Nocardia sp. CC213A. The sequence goes on along the minus strand of NZ_JASFXA010000028.1, from coordinate 4,738 downwards.
ACGAGCGACCGGCCACGGCGCGAGCACCATCGTCTGGCTGTCCACCAGCGCTTTCAGCCCAAGCAGATGCTGCGCGGCGGCATCGATCATCTGCACCGCATCGAATCCCGCGCCGGTACCTTCGGGTCTGGAGAGATCCGGGAAGGCGGCAGCGAGTACCGCATCATCCTGAGCGGCAGGCGAGTTCGGCTGAGCCCCGCCAGCGAACCGCCGGTTCGTCGTGTTCCATGCGTCGTACAGTTCGCCGAGTTCCAGGCTCCACTGCGCGAACGCGGCTGCGGTCTCGCCTTCGAATACCATTCGTACAGGCTAAATGCGTACCAGCGAAGGGTCACAGCAATTTGTGGACGGGCGGCGTCGCGAGTCCCCGCCTGGGCCACGGACAAATGTTGTGGGGGGTGGGGCTATGTCCAGCGGCCGTCTGCGATTGCCCAGGTGCGGCCGGTGACGTCGTGGTGGTGGCCCCAGTGTCGGCCGAAGCCGAAGCGGCTGACGGTGCGCGCGCAGCTGATCCGGTAGGCGACACCGTGGTGGTAGACGACCCGGTAGGCGCGGCATTCGGTGGTGTGGGGGTCGCGTCGGTCGTAAATGGGCGGTGGGCACGCGGCGGGCAACGGCACAGGATCGGCGGATCGGCTGGCGCGGCCGCCGCGTCGGAGGTAGTGCATCGGCGTGGAATTCTCTTTCCGGTAGTGGTGGTGCGGGGCCGGTACCGCGAGGGATTCATTGCGGGAAGCCACATTCGGCAATGAATCCTTCGCAGGGAGCCTACGACGTCATAGTTTGCAATCGCAAGCAACGAACGTGATGTTGCTCTCACGCGGGGAGAGACTAGGTGGGGGAACGGGGGGAGCAACATTCAAGCGCACCACTGTGGAGAGGCAGGCGGTAAGGTCCAAGCCCATGCCGACCGACGCCCCAGCATTCGCTGAGCGCCTACGATTCCTCATAGAGAATGTGCATCCACGCCATCGCGGCCCGTATTCGCGCACTGAAATCGTGGACCTTATTCGGCGGTCCGGCGGCACCCTCACCACCGGCTACCTGTCCCAGCTGCTCTCAGGCGACCGGAAGAACCCGGGCGTGGCCATCGTGACCCAGATCGCCGAGTTCTTCCGCGTCCCTGTCGACTACTTCGGGTCCGCGGAGTCCTACCTCGAGATCCGTCGCCATATCGAATGGATCGTCAGCCTCCGCGACTCGGGAACCGATCAACTGGCCGCCCGCACGACCAGCGACCCCCGCGATGCGCTGTCCATCGGGTTACGGGAGATCCGCCGCAACGCAGGCGATTCCGGCTAGATCAGCCCGGTCACCACCAGGTAGGTGGCGGCAGCGAGGACGGAGCCCAGGAGCGCACCGAGGGTGACCTGCGCGCGGGTGTGGTCGCGGAGCCGGACCCGCGACCAGCCGATGACCGCGGTGGCGGGCAGCGCGAGCAGCCACCACGGCGACGAGATCAACGCCAGCAGCACCGTCGTCCCGGCGCTGACGGCGGTGTGCACGCTGATCTTCCAGCCGCCCAGGACCGTGATGACGCCGACGCCGACGAGGACCGCGACCGCCGCCGCCAGCCACCCCACCATCTGCTCGGGCGCGCCCGCGACCACCTCCACGACGATCCCGGCCGCCACGATCGCCAGGATCGCCGGGATCACCCATCGGCGGTCCTTCACATCGGGCACATGGTGGTCGTCGGCCATGCCGCGCCACACCCCGATCAGGATGACCAGGATCGGGACGCCGCCGGTGACGGCTGCCCCGAACACCCCCCACCACGGTGCCCCGATCACAGCCCCCGCGAGGATCGAGGTGACGATGTTGACGACCCACGGTGCGCCCAGCTCAGTGGTGATCCTGGCCGAACGCGACGACCGGCGAGCGACAACGTCGGTGATGCTCATTCATTCATCCGTTCTTGATAGGCGCGCGACACCAGGACCGCCCACTGGTCGGCGGTGACCTGATCGGTTGCCGCGCGGAGGCTTTCGTGACTGAGCACAGCCGAAGCTGTGCCGCCGACAAGGAATTCTGCAACCTCGCCCGCGATGACGTCGGCTGGGGCGGTGCTACCCGCTGCGGGCAGCTCGGCGACCGCCAGCTCCACACTCAGCGCGTCCAACATCTCCGACACACGGTCACCGGCACGCTCGGGCGCGGTCGCACCAGTCCGCGACGGGCGGCGTGCACCGGGGTGGCGGTCGAGCAGCATCCGATGCAGCGGCGCGATCCGGTAGCGGATGTGCTGGGCGTGCACCCATCCGGCAACCATCGGCAGCATCATCCCGAGGAACACGATGAATGTGCCGATGCCGGCGACCGCGCGGGTGATGTCGAACACTAGCGGCGACGGCGGCCACTGCGCGTACCGGGCGCCGAGGAGGTAGCACAGTCGGATCCACGCCCACACCGACGCCGCGGTCAGGCCGGTAGCCAGCAGCGCGAGACTCCACCCGGTGAGGGTGGTGCTGTCGGCGGCGCGCGCGGTCATCGCCGACAGCACCGGGCACAGCAGAGCGGGGAAGATCGCTCCGGCGATGCCTGCTTCGGCGTAGCCGGGCAGGTGAGCGTATGCCTGATCGAACTCGAAACCGCCCGCTACCTGCGGCTGTTGGGTGGCGTTGAGGAAGATCGCCAGGGCGACGACCGCGCCGACGACGGCGGTGGCGACGAAGGCGCGCGCCCACCACAGGACGCGGTGTTGAGCGCTGCGCATGGTGAGCGCGAGGACGAGCCCGCCGACCGCGGCGGCCATGAAGTTGAACAGCACCATGCGGATGGCGGTGGAGAAGTTGGTGACCGGGGCGATCTCCTGGACCAGGCGCTCGACGGCCGGGATGTTGAGGGTGAGGTGCAGGGCGACGACCGACAACGCGAGAGCGGCGGCGGCCAGGACACCGCTGCGGGTCCACCACCACCGATACAGTCGCGTGGCGGCCGCCAGCCAGATCAGCGGCGCGAGGATGGTGGCAATCACCCCAGGGCCTCGCTCCAGCGGGAGCGGAGCCGGTGCGAGCCGCCGCCGAGCCGCCGCATCCGCTCGAGGAGGAGGCTGGCGAATTGTTCGGCGGCGAGTTCGTCGCTGTCGGTGGAGTTTTCGCAGTCGCGACGCAGCATCATCGCGGCCATATCGTGCATGCCGTCGGGCAGCACGCTGGTGGCGAGGTCGACCGCCGCGCGGCCTTGGTGGTCGAGCACCAGGTGGCCGAGTTCGTGGGCGAGGGTGCGGTCGGGGTTGTGTACCCACGACGCGACCGTGATCTGGTCGCGGTCGCGGCGCCGTACGAGGGTGCCGAAGACGCCCGGCGGCATCGCGTGGTCTTCGAGTAGGTCCAGTGGTCGCTGTCGGGCGCGGGCGACGGCAGTGAGAATTCCTGCCATCGAACGGCATTCGGTCGCTGTGGCGTTCGCCAAGACGTCATCGACTGCGGCGACGATTTCGGGCCTATTACGCACAAGATCATCCAACCAGACCACGAAATACGGTTCTGAGCGGGCGATCGGATACCCGACCCAGATTCGAACTGAACACCTTTCACATTCGCGTGGTTATTGCGTCGCAAATCCTGTCGCGCCACCCGAACGCGCCCGATGCCAATCGATCACATCCCCAATCTGATACACGACCCGGCCGCCGATCTTGTACCGCGTCAACGTCCCCCGCTCACCGGCTTTGGTGATCGCGGCCTCGGTCACCGGCCGATCGTCGAACCATGGCAGCAGCCGCGCCAACTCGCCCGCCGTATGGAACCGGTAGCGGGCGCGCGCCAACAGCATCTCCCGCAGCTTCCGCGGATAGAACACCGTCCGGCAACGACGGCACGCCCCTTCCTCGGCGTCGGGAGCGGTGTACAACGGCATCCGGCACTGCTCGCACGCACCTACGTACATGAGGTCTTCGGGCCGATCCACCACCGTCTCGGCGGCGTCGATGACCTCACCGAGGGCCTGCGCCAGCGCCTCTATGGCCGTGGTGTCCTCGGCCAGCATCGGCACCCAAACCCGCAGCCACCGTGCACGCGCCGTCATGCTCCCGGTCGGCGGATGCTGCCTTATCCGGTCCGCGACCGCCGCGCAGTGCGCACGCAGCACCACCGAGATATCGTCAGCGGCTTTCGACGCCGCCACATGGAACGGAAGCGGGAACTCGCCCGACGGCCGCCCTCCTGAATGCCGTTGCAGGAATTGGTGTTGCCGAGTGAGGGTGACCTCCAGCTCCCGCAACAACGCCGGGATGACCGCCAACTGTGCAACCACCTGCGCGAGCAGTTCAGCGGGCTGCGACACCGAATCTGTGGTCACTTCGTCCCCGCCGCGTGGTGTGCCGCAAGGACCATCGCCAGGTCGGCGTCGGGGATCAGGCCGCCGCGGATCGTGCGGGTCATGGTCACCGCGCCAGTGTCCTCGACGCCGCGCAACGTCATGCACTGGTGGACTGCGGATATCAGCACCACCACCCACGTCGGAGCGAGCGCCGCGTTCACCGCGTCCGCGACTTGCGCGCCGATGCGTTCCTGCACCTGGAGGCGACGGCTGTAGCCGTGCACGACGCGCGACAACTTGGACAAACCGACGATCTGCTTGCCGGGCGCGGGCTGGTAGGCGACGGTCGCGGTGCCGGTGAACGGCAGCAGGTGGTGCGCGCACGTGGACGCCAGCCGGACCCCGGACACGACGACCGGGCCGGGGCCGGGCGGGGCGGAGAAGGTGCGCTGCAGATGCTCGGCGGGGTCCTCCC
>NZ_JASFXA010000027.1:0-96821 GCF_030766805.1 Nocardia sp. CC213A | reverse complement strand
CAGGTCGAACTAGTGTGATCATCAGGCGCTCCTCGTACAACCTCGTTTCCAAGGGGCTTCGCTGAACCTCTCGGCTCGGCGTCTCGGCCCCTGGTCGGTGTCCGTGTCGCTCTGACCTGGAATAAGTTACGTGTCTGCGAATGCAGTGTCAAATCGCCTGGTCAGAGGCCCAATTCTGCGTTCACGCGTTCGCCTTGTTGCATCCTGTCCCGTCGAACCGGTCGAACAAGTCGCGAATTAATGCGACCGGTCGCCTTAATTGCGGCATCCGGCTGACAGCGATCCACTCAGTAGCGCAGGATCGCCGCGAACTCCGGCGCCTTCTCCCCCACCGGTCCGGTTATCTCGGTGCCCTCCAGCAATCCCGCCAAGCGCTCCGACTCGACCAGATAGACGCTGCCGTCATCGGTGAGCGTGCGCACCGCGGCGGCCTCCGTCAGATCCGCGTCCGGATGGGCGGGGTCGGACATCATCAGCACCGCGTCGGAGGAGACGTCGTACCACCCCGGCACGGTCGCATCGGCCGCCAGCAGCAGGGTGTCGACTCGACCGCGATAGGCGCTGCGCACCACATCGCCGATGGCGGTCACCGCCCGCGGACTGCCCTGTCCGATCAGTTCGGCCGCCCGATGCAGCGCCTCGTCCCGGCCGCCCTCGAAAGTGGGTCGGACAACCTCGTACGCGCGCGCGTGCAGGTCGCCGTCGTCCAGGGCCTCCGGATTCGTCTCGATCGTGCCCGCGATCCGCCCGGACAGCTTCTGGTTCTTGCGGATATGACCCGCCAGCTCGGCGTCGCCGATGAGCACCAGCGGCAACCGGTCGTCGGCGATGTGCTGCGCGACGGCGGCGGCGACCGCTCCCGCGTACTGCTCCAGCCCCGCTTTGCGCCATTCGGGCGGGGCCTCGCCGTAGACCTGGGTCCGGGCCGCGATCGGGCGACCGGTCTGCGGTCGTGACGCCGGGCTGCCCTGGACCGGACCCTGGTAGTCGTTCTTCCCCGCCGTCTCCGCGACATCGGCGGGGAACTCCACATCGTGGTTCTGGTCCAGGGTGTGCCGAGTGGCCTCGAACAGCCGGGTCGTATGCGCGGTCACCGCGAGCACGCGGAAGCTGCCGTCCGCGGCGAACAGCGGCAGCAATGGTTTCACCGAGAACTCCGGACCGACGTGGGTTCGTGGTTCGAAGGACAGGGGCACCCGGTATATCCGCAACCCCCCGGCATCGAGGAACAGGGCCAGCCCGTCACTCTGGTGCTGCCAGAAGTCGTCATCGTCGCGCAGTGCGGCGGCCGGAGCCAGCAACGCGTCCGCATCGACGGCGCGCATACCCGCTTCCACGAGTTTCTCCCGCGCCTCATCGATCAGGTCGCGCAGCCTGATCGGGTCCTGCCTGGTCTCTCGGCCACCCCGATGCGTCGGCAGGTAGATCGAGACGCCACGGTCGGGTGTGGCCTCGATGAGCTGCGACAAGTCCGAACGCGTCAACATCGGCAACCCCTCTTTACGTCGATGGCGGAAGCAGGTGGGCGATGGCAGCGCATCACCCACCATCGAGCTACCCGGCCTCGCGAGGCGGAAACCGACCTGTTGCCGGACGGTGAGGGGCCGCGGCATACCGGATTCCGCCCGGGTCGCGTCGCCGCCCGAATCCGCCGCAGTGGCGTCATGCACCGGATTACGCCGTGGTTGCGTCATGTGGTGGCGCATCGTCTACTCGGCGGCGTCCACGTGGTGGCGTCGTCTACTCGGCGTCGTCTACTCGGCGGCGGCGTCACGGGTGTCGAGCGTGGCCCGCAGCGCTTCCCCGGTCGGCGTCGGTTCGATGCCGAACTCCTTGGTCGCGGCCGTGGAGTCCAGTACGAAGGGCCGATCGAACTGGTAGCGCAGCTCGCGCAGCTCGCGAGCATCGGCATTGACGAGACCGGCGGCCCACAGCAGCACCGACGGCATGCGGCGGACACGCGCGGGCGCGGTACCCGTGAGGGACGCGGCCAGCTCGGCGAGCGCACGCACCGACATCGGTTCCGCCGTGGGCACATGCCAGGCCCGCCCCCAGGCCGATTCGTCATCGGCCACCGCGACGGCCGTGCGGGCCACGTCCTCGACGGCCGTCCAGCTGTGCGGGGCGTCCGGGTCGCCGGGGAACAGTGCCGTCCGGCCCGCCACGACGGCGGGCAGGACGGTCTCGGTGAACGTCGACTTCGCCCCCGCGCCGAGGTAGTCGGAGCCACGCACCTCGGCGGCGCGAATGCGGCCTGCCCCATGCGCCGCCAGCGCGGCTTCCCACAGTTCGGCCCGCAGCCGTCCCTTCACCGAGTTCGGCCGCAGCGGGTGCGATTCGGTGACCGCGCCGTCGAATTCGCCGTAGCCGTACAGGTTTCCGACAGAGACGAGAACCGCGCCGGAGGATTCCGCGGCACCGATCGCGGCGTCGTTGAGTGGCGGGAAGCCGGTAGTCCAACGGGCGTACGGAAGTCCGGCGCACTGGAAGATCGCGGTCGCTCCCGCACACTGCTCCGCGAGCGCGGCGGGATCGGTGGCATCGACGCGCAGACGGTGGACGCGCGCATGCTCGGGCCCCGCCCCGCCGCGGGTCAGCAGGCGGACGTCGTCACCCCGCTCGGCCAGCAGCAGTGCGGTGGCCGATCCCACGGGCCCGGCTCCGATGACGACGTGCAGGGCCATGGCTACTCGCTCCTGTTCCACTGGCGAAACACTCACTTCACGACACTAGATCGAGTCAGCGTCCCGCGCACCCCGCACACCGTGTCGGCCGCTCTGGCTAGGGTCATGAATCGTGGGTTATGACACCAGCTTTCACGCTGTGGACATGCGTGTGATCGAGGATCGGATCGTCCCGTTTCTGGCGGGACTCGGTGCGGAGGGGGATATCGACGATTTGGTGACGCGTGCGGCCGAGCAGGCCCGCGTACGGTTCCGGGCCAAGGCGTGGGCGCTCGGTGCGCTGAAGGCAGGTGCCGAGTCCAGTGGCTTCGACAGCCGTCTGCACGTATGGGGGCGGCCCTTCCTCATCACCGAGGAGGACGCCGAGGCCGTCGCGGACTGGGTGCTGCGCTTCAGCGCGGCCACCCCGGACACCGTGGACGGGCTCGTGGTCGAGCAATTGCGCCGACTGGATCCGGCACTCGCAGAGCGGGTGCGGCCCGATATGTCGGGCACCCTGCCCGAAGGGGAGAACCTGCGGCGCATGGTGTCCTGGAAGGTCGAACTGCTGCGGCACGCCGCGCTGGCGCTGCGGGCCGGACGGACGCGGGTCGAGGATCCACACTCCGACGACGTGCACGACGCCGCCGGACTGCTCACCGGCAATGCGCAGTTCGTCCTGCTGGAATTCGTGGCCGCCCTACTACCCGGGTGGATGGATCGCGGCCACACCTGGCCGACCCGGCTGGGGCCGGAGACCGGCGCCGGTCTGCCCGCCGGATTCGGCGGCAACGGCGCGCTGCTGGGCCGACTGCCCGAACTCCTCCCCGACCTCGACTGGACGGACGACGAGTCGATCATGGGCAACTACTCGGTCGGCGGCATGGTCCCGCCCGACCGCGTGCCCGCGGCGCGCGCCTGGCTGACCGAACACCGGGATCGACTGGTCGGCGACGACGGCTACCTCGAGACCTCGCAGCGCAAGTGCCGGGAGGCCTTCGCGCTGGCCGACCGCATCGGCGGCGGCTTCGTCGAGGCCACGGAGATCTACAGCGGGTTCGAAGGAAAGATCAACTAGGAAAGGTCCACCGGCCAGCACAGCCCGAAGGCCGACCACCCGGTGGGTGATCGGCCTTCGGTCGTTCTAAACCTGTTGCCGGAAGGCAGGACTCAGAAGTCCATGCCGCCCATGCCACCGGTCGGGTCGCCGGCGGGAGCGGCGGCCTTCTCCGGCTTGTCGGCGACGACGGCCTCGGTGGTGAGGAACAGGGCCGCGATGGAGGCCGCGTTCTGCAGCGCCGAGCGGGTGACCTTGACCGGGTCGGCGACGCCGGCGGCCAGCAGGTCGACGTACTCGCCCGAGTCGGCGTTCAGGCCGTGGCCCGCCGGGAGGTTCGAGACCTTCTCGGCGACGACGCCGGGCTCCAGGCCCGCGTTGAAGGCGATCTGCTTCAGCGGGGCGGACAGCGCGACGCGGACGATGTTCGCGCCGGTGGCCTCGTCACCCGACAGGGACAGACCGTCCAGGGCCGGAGCCGACTGCAGCAGGGCCACGCCACCACCGGCGACGATGCCCTCCTCGACGGCGGCCTTCGCGTTGCGGACGGCGTCCTCGATGCGGTGCTTGCGCTCCTTGAGCTCGACCTCGGTGGCCGCGCCCGCCTTGATCACCGCGACACCGCCGGCCAGCTTGGCCAGGCGCTCCTGCAGCTTCTCACGGTCGTAGTCGGAGTCCGAGTTCTCGATCTCGGTGCGGATCTGCGCGACGCGGCCCTTGATGGCCTCCTCGTCACCCGCGCCCTCGACGATGGTGGTCTCGTCCTTGGTGATGACGACCTTGCGGGCCTGGCCCAGCAGCTCCAGACCGGCGGTCTCCAGGGAGAGGCCGACCTCTTCGCTGATGACCTCGCCACCGGTCAGGATGGCGATATCGGCCAGCATGGCCTTGCGGCGGTCACCGAAGCCCGGGGCCTTCACGGCGACGGACTTGAAGGTGCCGCGGATCTTGTTGACGACCAGGGTCGACAGGGCCTCGCCCTCGACGTCCTCGGCGATGATCAGCAGCGGCTTGCCGGCCTGGATGACCTTCTCCAGCAGCGGCAGCAGGTCCTTGACGGTCGAGATCTTCGAGCCGACCAGCAGGATGTACGGATCCTCGAGGACCGCTTCCTGACGTTCCGGGTCGGTGACGAAGTAGCCCGAGATGTAGCCCTTGTCGAAGCGCATACCCTCGGTCAGCTCCAGCTGGAGGCCGAAGGTGTTGCTCTCCTCGACGGTGATGACGCCTTCCTTGCCGACCTTGTCCATGGCCTCGGCGATGAGCTCACCGATGGACGAGTCGCCCGCCGAGATACCGGCGGTGGCGGCGATCTGCTCCTTGGTCTCGACCTCCTTGGCGACGTCGAGCAGCTTGGCGGTGACGGCCTCGACGGCCTTCTCGATGCCGCGCTTCAGGCCCAGCGGGTTCGCGCCGGCCGCGACATTGCGCAGGCCCTCGCGCACCAGCGCCTGGGCGAGGACGGTCGCGGTGGTGGTGCCGTCACCCGCGACGTCGTCGGTCTTCTTGGCGACTTCCTTGACGAGCTCGGCGCCGATCTTCTCGTACGGATCCTCGAGCTCGATCTCCTTCGCGATCGAGACACCGTCGTTGGTGATGGTGGGGGCGCCCCACTTCTTCTCGAGCACGACGTTGCGGCCCTTGGGGCCCAGCGTCACCTTGACAGCGTCCGCGAGGGCGTTCAGACCCCGCTCGAGACCCCGGCGAGCCTCTTCGTCGTACGCAATTGTCTTGGCCATTGCGTTGAGATCCTCCAGATCAGGGGATTGACACGATCTGGCCAGGCTCGGTGCCCGCGACGGACGACCAGGGGATGTGTGAGTCCCGGCCTCACCGTTCTGACCTGGCACTCACAGGTCGCGAGTGCCAAAGCCCTTTTTAGCACTCACCGGTGGCGAGTGCAAGGTCAGCCGAGATCGATGCTCGGGTAGAGCGGGAAGCCCGCGAGCAGGTCCGCGGCGCGCCGCGAGATCTCCTCGGCGACCTTCGGTTCCAGCACGTGCTGCGCCTTGGACGGCGCGCCCTTGGCGGTGGTGCCGGGTTCGGCGGCGGTGAGGACCCGGTCGATCAGGGCGGCGATCTCGTCCATCTCGGCCGCGCCCAGGCCGCGGGTGGTCAGGGCGGGGGTGCCGATGCGGATGCCCGAGGTGTACCAGGCGCCGTTCGGGTCGGACGGGATGGCGTTGCGGTTGGTGACGATGCCCGAATCGAGCAGGGCGGCCTCGGCCTGACGGCCGGTGAGACCGTAGGAGGACGCGACGTCGATGAGATTGAGGTGATTGTCGGTGCCGCCGGTGACCAGGGTCGCGCCGCGGCGCATGAGGCCCTCGGCCAGCGCGCGGGCATTGTCGACGATGCTCCGGGCGTAGTCGCGGAACTCGGGGCGGCGGGCCTCGGCCAGCGCGACCGCCTTGGCCGCCATCACGTGCGGGAGCGGACCGCCCAGCACCATCGGGCAGCCGCGGTCGACCTGATCGCGCAGCGAGTCGTCGCACAGCACCATGCCGCCGCGCGGACCGCGCAACGACTTGTGGGTGGTGGTCGTGACGATCTGAGCGTGCGGCACCGGATCGAAGTCGCCGGTCAGCACCTTGCCCGCGACCAGACCGGCGAAATGCGCCATATCGACCATGAGCGTGGCGTCGACCTCGTCGGCGATCTCGCGCATGACGCGGAAGTTCACCAGCCGCGGATACGCGGAGTAACCCGCCACGATGATCAGCGGCCGGAACTCGCGGGCGGTGGCGCGCAGCGCCTCGTAGTCGAGCAGGCCGGTGGCCGGATCGGTGCCGTAGGAGCGCTGCTCGAACATCTTGCCCGAGATGTTCGGGCGGAAACCGTGGGTGAGATGCCCGCCCGCGTCCAGGGACATGCCGAGCATGCGCTGATCGCCGAAGGCGGCGCGCAGTTCGGCCCAGTCGGACTCGGACAGGTCGTTGATCTGCCGCACACCCACCCGCTCCAGAGTGGGGGCCTCCACCCGCTGCGCCAGAATCGCCCAGAAGGCGACCAGATTGGCGTCGATACCGGAATGCGGCTGCACGTAGGCGTGCCGCGCGCCGAAGAGTTCCTTCGCGTGCTCGGCGGCCAGCGACTCGACGGTGTCCACATTGCGGCAGCCCGCGTAGAAGCGGCGGCCGACGGTGCCCTCGGCGTATTTGTCGCTGAACCAGTTGCCCATGGCCAGCAGGGTGGCCGGGGAGGCGTAGTTCTCCGACGCGATGAGCTTGAGCATCTCGCGCTGATCGTGCAGTTCCCGACCGATGGCCTCGGCGACGCGCGGCTCGACGGCGCGCACGACATCGAGGGCGGCGCGGTACGCGGTGGACTCCCGCGACAGAGATTCCGAGGAAAGGGGCTGCTGGGTCATACGGGCCTCCGGGGGTCGGGTGGGAACGGTCACCGTGGCCCAGGCGCACGGCACTTCGTTCACAGGCCGCTCCCCGATGGTCGTTCCCATCCCAGCGCGCCAGTCACGGCCCGTCGGCAAGCCTACCCGGCCCGCCGACGAACCTGGTCGGCACCTATTTCTTCGCCGCCATGACCGATTCGAGCAGGGCGGTGATGTCCGCTTCGATCGACTCCTTGTCCAGGCCGAGGCCGGACAGCGGACCCGACCCGTCCTCCAGCTCCAGCATCGCCAGCAGGATGTGTTCGGTGCCGATGTAGTTGTGGCCCATGCGCAGCGCCTGCCGGAAGGTGAGCTCGAGCGACTTCTTGGCCTGCGCGTCGAAGGGCACCAGCGCGGGCACCGCCGCGCTCGACGGTTCCGGCACCGCCCCCTCGGCCACCCGGCGCACGGCGTCCGCCGACACGCCCTTGGCGATGATCGCTTGCACCGCGAGCCCTTCCGGCTCGCTGAGCAGGCCCAGCAGCAGATGCGCGGTGGTGATCTCGGCATTGCCGCGGGTGCGGGCCTCCTCCTGTGCGGCGACCACCACGGCGCGGGCGCGGGGGGTGAACTTGGCGAAGCCCGCATTGGGGTCCATGGTCGCGGCGTCGGCCGGGTCGCCGGGGGCCTTGGGGACGAAGCGTTTCTGGGCGGCCTGTTTGGTGACGCCCATGCTGGCGCCGATATCGGTCCAGGACGCGCCGGAGCGGCGGGCCTGGTCCACGAAGTGTCCGATCAGATGGTCGGCGAGTTCGTCGAGATGCCCGCCGACGACGACCGCGTCGGAGAGCTGTTCCAGCACATTGTCGGGGCGGGCCTTCTTGATGCCGTCGATCAGGTCGTCGAGGCGGAGGGAGTGCGTCATGCGTCAACGATAGGTTGACACACCGAGCGAGGTCAACCGTTGGTTGACGATTTCATCGCGGGCGAACACACCCGCCGCGCCACTACCCCCGTGCTCCGAGCTTCGCCACCACCCGCTCAGGATCGTCCACCTCCACGATCGCCCGCGCGTACTTCCCGCTCGAGAAGTCGATGACCACGGCCCGCTCCGGATTCCGCACATCCCAGAAGATGCGCTCGCCCCGGTGCAGGAAGGTGCCCGCAGTGATCACCCGCGGCACATAGGTGCCCGGCAGCCGAATCCCCCTGGGCCTGCGCGCCATATCGGGATCGATCGCCACACCGCGCACCGCGCGCTTGGGCACCACCAGCCGCCGCCTGAGCGCCCACACCTTGTGCCACCCCCGCGGCTCGATCACCAGGTCGTCACCCTCGATGCGCACATCAGCCATGGCCACCTCCTTCGCCGCGACCTTACCGATCGTGAGCCACTGCCGCCCCCGGGAGACGGTGTCGCTGCCGTGCACCTCCGCCGTGAATCGCAGGCGGACAGCTGCCATCGGCGACGCCTTCGTGGTGTGGTCCGGAACCGCACGGCTGCTCACCGAGCGCGTGCCCGCCGCCGACTACAGGCCTGCGCTGGTGGTGGCGGATGCCGTGGCGGGCCGTCCTCGCGGTCGTCGCCGTCGCCCCCTGGACGCCGCGCTTCGTGCCCATCCGCCGCAAGCCCTGCACACCTGCTGCGTGGAGAGCAGTAGCCACGGCCCCGGGGCCAAGCCGATTCGCTGCTCTGTCGACGGGCGGCGCGGACGCGCGCCGTCAGGGGCGGGCGGCGGAAGCCGCGAAGCGGACGATGAACTCTTTCACGCGGGCGGCGGGGCGGCCGGTGAGGACGCGGCGGGTGGGGGTGTCGTCGGATTCGAGGAATTGGATGAGACCGTCGCGGCGGCCGAGGCTCAGGCATTGGAGCTGGTAGCGGAAGGTCAAGGGGGCGGGGGTGTTTCCGGCGATCGTGGCCGCGATCGAGGTGGCGGCGTGTTTGCCGGTGGGGAGGGCGGTGGCGCAGGCCATGCGGAGGTCGCGGTCGGCGGGGCCCGCGATGACGGCGGCGTCGCCCGCGGCGTAGACGGCCGGGTGGGAGCGGGAGCGCAGGGTGGCGTCGGTCAGGACGCGGCCGCGGGGGTCGACGGCCAGACCGGAGGCGGCGGCCAGGTCGGGGACCGCGAAACCGGTTGTCCACAGCACGGTTTCGGCATCGAGGTGCTCGCCGTCGGCCAATTCCAGGCCGGTGCCGGTGACCCCGACGACCTTGACGCCGGAACGGACCCGGACACCGAGCCGGTTCAGGGTCGCCGCCACATGGGTCCGGGCACGGTCGGAGAGCCAGGCGGCGGGCTCCTCGGCCGACACCAGGGTGAGATCGAGATCCGGATTCGCCTCGGCCAGTTCGGCGGCCACCTCGATACCGGTGGAACCGCCGCCCACCACGGTGACCCGGCCGGTGAGCGCCGGTATGCGGGCGGTGTCCTCGGGTGTCGCCACGGTGTGGGCGTACTCGGCGACACCGGGCACGGTGCGGGTATCGGCGATGCTGCCGAGGGCGTAGATCAGGGAGTCGTAGACGATCTCCGCGCCGGAATCCGTGCGCACCGTCCGAGCGGCGGTGTCGATGGCCGTGGCACGGGCCCGCAGGAATTCGATGCCCTTGCGTTCCAGCCGTTCCCGCAGCTCCCAGCGCGGCACCGCCTGGCCCGCCAGCAGTTGATGCAGGCGAACACGTTCGACGAATTCGGTGCGGGGGTCGATCACGGTGACCCGGGCGCCGCGGATTCGTGCCGCCCGCTTCGCCGCTGCCAGGCCCGCGTAACCCGCGCCGAGGATGACGATTCGATGTGCTCCGGTCATGAGCGTGACTCCTTTTCGACGTGCCGACACCCTCCAGACCGGATAGCGGCGCGATCCCTGACAGATCGCGACTGTGTGCCGCGTCACGGGCAGCGGGTCAGGATGCCACCGTGCCCGCGAAGTGCGCCAGCTTGTCGGGGTTCAGCACCAGGCGCAGGGCGTGGATCCGGTCGTCGGCCACGTCGATGCCGATAACCACCAGCACCGCCCCCGCGACCCGGACCACCACGGCCGGAGCACCGTTGACCTCGTCGACACCGATCTCCATACCCTCGATGCCCTGGGCCATCAGGCCGAGGAGATAGCGGGCCACCCGCTGTGCGCCCACGATCGGCCGGCGGGCGGCGGTGACCTTGCCGCCGCCGTCGGCAACCGACACGATATCGGCGGCGAACAGGCTCTCCAGGGCGGCCACATCACCGGAACGGGCCGCCGCGAGGAAACGAGACAACAACTCTCGCGCCTGCTCGGGGGCGGCGGCGAACCGCGGCCGCTGCTCCCGCACCCGCTGCGCGGCGCGCCGGTAGAGCTGCTGCGAGTTGGCTTCGGTGAGCTCCAGCATCGCGGCGATCTCGCGGTGCGGGTAGCCGAACGCCTCGCGCAGCACGAAGACCGCGCGTTCGGCGGGCGTCAGCCGCTCCAGCATGGTGAGGAAGGCCAGCGACACCAGCTCGCGCTGCTCCGCCGACTCCAGCGGACCCAGCTCCCCTGCCCCGGTGCGCACCGGCTCGGGAATCCACGGACCCACATAGGTCTCGCGACGGGCCCGCGCCGAATCCAGCCAGGTGCGGCACAGATTCACCACCACGGTGGTGAGCCAGGCTTCGGCGGCGCGGATGGCGACACGATCGGCGGCTTCCCAGCGCAGATACGTCTCCTGCACCGCGTCCTCGGCCTCGCTCGCCGACCCCAGCATGCGATACGCCAGCGCGAACAGCCGCCCGCGCTGCCGCTCGAACTCCGCCAGCCCATCGGCGTCCACTCGACCACCCACCCTCACGTCACCGGTCGCATCCGGACATTACGGGGCACACCGCAGGCGGACAACGCCGATGCCGCACGGCGATCGGGCGCTACGCGTGGGCGCTATTCGGCGGCGACGCGGATGGCTACGGCGACGGGGGTGTCGGTGTAGGAGCTGGCGAGGCAGGCGAGTTTGGCGGTGCCGAGGGCCACGTTGGGGCTGCCCTCCAGCTGGGAGCCGGGATGGGCGGCGAGGACCTGGTCGATGACCTGTTTCTGAGTGTCGTCGGTGAGGTCGCGGAACTGGCCGCAGGTGGTGTCGGCGCCGTCGGCGGTGCTCTGTTTGGCGCTGGCCGGGGCGGTGGGCGCGGTCGCGGGCGGTTCCACGTAGGTGAAGGAGGTGGTGGTGGGTGCGGTCGTCTCGACCGCGGTCGTGGTGGACGTCGCCGCCTGGCCGAGTCCGCTCACATCACTCGATTCATCCGACCCGCAGCCGGATAGTCCCAGCGCCAGCGCGCCGAACACGCAGGCGACAACCGACATTCGCTTCATACCGTGCTTTCCGAGCTCTCCGAGTGCAGTTCACCGACGCCGGACCTGCCCGGCGCTCGCAGCAGCGTACCGGGTGGACGCTCCGCCCGGGAGGCGACCGGCGAACAGGTCGGTCGCTACAGGTCACCGGCCATCGGGCGGCGAACAGGAGCGTGCCGCCGACCGCCGCCACTCCCGGGGTGTCATACCGTAGGCCGCGCGGAACCGGCGCGCGAAATGCGATGCGTCCCGGAAACCCCACGCACTCGCGACAAGGCCGATCGACCGATGCTCGCACTCGGGACGCGCGAGGTCCGCGCGCACCCGTTCCAACCGCTCCGCGATGATCCACTGCTCCAGGCTGAGATCCGCTCCGGCACACAGTTTGTACAGGTAACGCACCGAGATACTGTGTGCCCGGGCAATGGATTCCGCGCCCAGCAGCGGATCGGCGAGATGGGCTCGCACGTATTCGCGAATGCGGCCGAGCAGGAGCGCCGCCGGTACCGCACCCCCGTCACCGGCGGTGACACCGGCGGCCGAGGTCAGCAGTGCGCGGGCCAACTCCACTGTCGCGCTGGCGGTTTCCCGGGCAGCCACATCGGCGGCGAGTGCTTCGGCGGAGGCCGCCAGCATCATGGTGTGCCCGCAGACCAGCGGGTAGAGCGGACTGGCGGGAGCCCGGTGCATGGCGGTGCGGATCACCTCGAACGGCAGCGCCAGCGCATCCAGCGGCAGCAGCAAGGCCGTCAGTCCGCGTTCCCGCCAGGCGAGTTCGTAGGGGGCGTTCAGGTTGACCAGGCACAGTCCACCCTCGGGGATCACGTCTGTCGTCGCCCCGCAGCGACGTTCGACGGCGGCCTGCCCCACCACGAATCCCAGCGCCGGGCTGGGCTCACGGCGGACGTGCCGCTCGGTGCGCACCAGCCGCAGCGCCGAGCTGCGCGCCCGATACAGCCCGATCCCACCCAGCTCCCATGCCTCCAGATACGCCGACATCGGTCCGTCGACCTGCTCGGGCAGGACGTGCTGTGGACCCGCGATGGCCCGCACCGTCTCCCTCGCTCTCTCCACCCGCTGATCCGGCTCCACGCCGTCGGTGTCGAGCAGCACTACCACGGTGAACCTCCGCGAACGAGCGTGGCGGTCGTACCGCCACCGGCCGATCGTGCACTGTGGGCCCACTAGTGGGCACGCACGGTCGATTATCGTTCGCGCCATCGATCTACGTTTGTGAAACCGGCTCTTTGCTGCTGGTGAGGAAAGGACTCCCGCTCGCCGCTCGGATACGAATTCCGCGGGCACCCCCCGGGGACCGCCTGTCACACCCGCCGGACGCCGTCGTCGGGCAACCGTGACTCGCGGTCCCGCCCGCCGAGACCGCGAGCGGGAGACTCCTCAGCGCACGTGACCGCTCAGCTCAACCGGCTCCGCCAGTCCGCGGGCACTCGATCGCGGGGACCGGGCACCGGCTGCTCCGCCGGATGATGGGTCGGCGCGGCCAGCTCCGGCCCCTCGCCGTACATCTCCCCGGTGGCGTAGTTCCAGTACCAGTCCTCGCCAGGTTCGTAGCTCTGCACGAACGGGTGGCCGGTGGACCGGTAGTGCGCGGTGGCGTGCCGCGACGGCGAGCTGTCGCAGCAACCGACGTGGCCGCACTGGGCACAGCGGCGCAGATGCACCCACCAACCCTGTGCCGCATCGCATTCCACGCAGCCGGGGCCGCTGGGGGCCACCGCGGGATCGATGCCCTGAATTTGTTCCGACATCACTCACCTCCGGTTTCGGGTTGCGCCGCGGCGACCTCCGCGCCCGCGGGCGGCGTCAGCGGCAGTCGGACGATGAAACGGGTGTCGCCGGGTTCGGATACGACGCGGATATCGCCGCCGTGCTTGTTCACCACGATGCGGAAGGAGATGTCCAACCCCAGGCCGGTGCCCTCGCCGACCGGTTTGGTGGTGAAGAACGGCTCGAAGATCCGGTGCCTGATCTCATCGGGCACGCCCGGCCCGGTATCACCGATTTCCACTACGGCGCAATCGTTCTCGCGATAGGTGCGCACCGTGAGCGTGCCCCGCCCCCGCATGGCGGCGATGGCGTTGTCGATCAGGTTGGTCCATACCTGATTCAGTTCGGCGGCGTAGCAGGGCACCGACGGCAGGGTGTGGTCGTACTCCTTGACCACCTCGATATCGTCGCCGATCTTGCGCCCCAGCATGACCAGCGTGCTGTCGAGCAGTTCGTGGATGTCCACCACCTGGAACGGGGCGCGGTCCATCTGCGAATACTGTTTGGCGGCGTTCACCAGCGACGAGATGCGCGTGGTGGAATCGGCGATCTCGTTCATGAGCAGTTCGGTCTCGACCGTGTAGTTGAGCCAGCGGATCGCGCCCTCGAACACGCCGTCGGAGCATTCGGTCAGGGTGCCGTGCACCTTCTCCAGCCAGTCGATGTCGAATCCGGCCTGGACGAAGGTGGGGGCGATCTCCCAGCCGTTGCCGATGCCGCGGTTTTCCAGCCAGTCCCCGAGTTCGTCCTCGCGGTCGGCGGCCTCCAGCGGCGTCAGCATGGGAGCCTTGCCGACCTGCGCGGCCGCCTCCTCCTGCAACTGCACCAGGGATTCGAGCGTCTTGGAGTCGAATGTGCCGTGCGCCATCATCTTCAACTTGTGCCGCATCCCCGCCACCCGCTCCCGCAGCGAGGAGGTGGCGCGGACGGCCGCCGCGGCGGGATTGTTCAGCTCGTGAGTCAGCCCCGCCGACAGCGAGCCGAGGGCCAGCAGCCGCTCCCGCTGCCCCACCCGCTCGTTGGCGTTGCGGTTGCCGAAGAACACGCCCTCCAGCAGGTGCAGCGCCATGGGGAACCAGGTCTGGATCATGCGCGCGAAGGTGCCCGCGTCCAGCACGAAGAAGGTCGACGGCCGGGTGACGTAGAAGGAGCCGGTGTAGTTCTGGTCGACCTTGTCGCCCATGTACGCCGTCCACGCGCCCGCGTAGGAGCCGTGGTGGTCGGTGCGCACCAGCTCGATCTCCTCGCCGCCCGACATCTTGGTCAGCACGACCTCGCCCTCCATGAGGACGTAGAAGCAGGTGGCCGGGTCACCCTCGCGGAACACCAGTCCCGGTTCGAAGCGCTCCACCCGGCCGTCGCGGCACAACCACGCCAGCTGTTCGTCGTCGAGCTTCTCGAAGAGGAACAGTTCCTTCAATTCCGCGGGGTCGCAGATCAATCGGTCACCCATCGCGGCCTCCTACTGCTTCGCCAGGTAGCGGTGGACCAGCATGACGGCCATCGCGCCCTCGCCCACCGCCGAGGCCACCCGCTTCGCCGATTCCGACCGCACGTCACCGGCCACGAACACCCCGGGCACACTGGTCTCCAAATGCCCTGGGGGACGGGGTAGCTCCCATCCCGCGGGCCGTTCCCCGTCCACCATCAGGTCGGGTCCGGCCACCACGTAGCCGGCGGCGTCGCGGGTGACGGTGCCGTCGAGCCAGTCGGTTTCCGGTGCGGCGCCGATGAACAGGAACAGCCGTTCGGCGTCGACCTTCTCTTCCGCCCCGGTCGTGTTGTCGCGCAGCACGATCCGTTCCAGGTGATCGTCGCCGTCGGCGGACACCACCTCGGTGCGGGTGTGCACCTTGATATTCGGGATCTGCTCGATCTGCTGGATCAGGTAGTGCGACATGGATGCCTCCAGCGACGCCGCCCGCACCAGGATGTGCACCGTGCGGGCGTTGCGCGACAGGAACACCGCCGCCTGGCCCGCCGAGTTCGCGCCGCCCACGATGTAGACGTCCCGTTCGGCGCAGTCGGCCGCCTCGGTCATGGCCGACCCGTAGTAGACGCCGCGGCCGGTGAAGTCGTCCACACCGGGGGCCGGATGGTGCCGGTAGTTCACGCCCGTGGCGATGAGCACCGCGTGCCCGGCGATATGCCCGCCGTCGGCGAACTTCACCACGCGCGCCGAACCGCAGGCCTCCAGGGAGTGCACCTCGCGGGCGGTCACCAGTTCGGCGCCGAACTTGACGGCCTGCCGTCGCGCCCGATCGGCCAGCTGCGCGCCCGACAGACCGTCCGGGAAGCCCAGGTAGTTCTCGATGCGGGAGCTCTGCCCGGCCTGGCCGCCGGTGGCGGTGCGCTCCACCAGCACCGTGCGCAGGCCCTCGGACGCGCCGTACACGGCCGCGCCGAGACCGGCCGGGCCGCCGCCCACCACGATGAGGTCGTAGAACTCGCCGGACGGGTCGGTGTTCAAGCCCACGCTGGCCGCCAACTGCGCATCGCTCGGTTCCAGCAGCGCCTCACCGGCCGGATTGATGACGACCGGGCACTGGTCCTCGGTGGCCCCGGCCGCCGCCAGCAGGCGCGACCCCTCCGGTTCGTCGGCCAGATACCAGCGATAGGGCAGCTGATTGCGCGCCAGGAACTCGCGCACCTGGGAACAGCGTGCCGACCAGCGGTGGCCGACCACCTTGGTCTCGGTGACCGGGCGGTGGATATCGCCGCGCCACGCCTCCAGCAGCGCGTCGATCACTGGGTAGAGCTTCTCCTCCGGGGGATCCCAGGGCTTGAGCAGGTAGTGATCGAGATCGACCACATTGATGGCCTCGATGGCGGCATTGGTGTCGGCGTAGGCGGTGAGCAGCACGCGCCGGGCGTGCGGATGCAGGTCCATGGCCTGCTCGAGGAATTCGATGCCGTCCATACCGGGCATGCGGTAGTCGGCGATGAGCACGGCGACCGGCTGGCCGCGCAACTTCATCTCCCGCAGCGCGTCGAGCGCGGCCGCACCCGACTCCGCCCGCAGGATTCGATACTCCGCACCGTAGCGGCGACGCAGATCGCGAACCACCGCGCGAGAGACGCCGGGATCGTCGTCCACGCTGAGAATGGCCGGTTTCACGGCAGCAGGTGAGGTCACCTAACGAGTATGGATGGCGAGGTCAAATGCGGCCGAGTTGTTCGCCACCGGCTCAAATCCGGTGCTGGTGAACCAGATCGAGCTCGGACTGGGTGAGCAGTCGTTCCAAGCGCTCCTCGTTCGGCGGCTTGGACCTGGGCGTAGACGTGGATCGCGCTTGTTCGTCGTCGGAGTTGGGAAGCAGGGGGACCCCCTTGTGTGCCTGCTTGCGATGTATGAGCGAGCGCAGATTCACGGCCGATCACCTCACGTTTCGTTCGGGAAGCTGGAGGCAGTGTCTTGCTTCGTCTATAGGACATTGTGCGCCGCTTATTACGGCACTCGCCGCCACCGCACCGGAATGTGATCTAGTTGATTTTCAGTGTTCGGCCACCTGTTCGATTGCGTTCGCCACAGCACCGGGTTCTAGGATTGCTGATACCCCTCGTCACATCTCCCGGAGGCAGCGTTGCCGAAGAATCTCGAAGCCACCATCGACATCGCCGCGGCGCCGGACCAGGTCTGGGCCGTCGTCTCGGATCTGAAGCGGATGCCGGAGTTCAGCCCGCAGTGCGTGCGCATGCAGCCGATCGGCGCGGTCAAGACCGGCACCTGGACCATCAATATCAATCGGGACGGCAACAAGTTCTGGCCCACCACCTCGCGGGTGGTCCGCTACGAGCCCAATCGCGCCATCGCCTTCAAGGTCAACGAGAACCGCACCATCTGGAGCTTCACCCTGGAGCCGACCGACACCGGCACCCGGCTCGTCCAGCGGCGCGACTGCCCCCACGGCACCACCTGGTTCTCCCGCACCTCCATCAATGCCGCCATGGGCGGTGAGCAGCCCTTCGAGGAGGCGCTGGTGCGCGGGATGAACGAGACCCTGGGCAAGATCAAGAACAGCATCGAGCGCTGAGTTCCGCAGTGCCGCCGAGCGCCGGGACTCGCGTTTCTCCCGGCGCGGCGGCGGCATGGTGCGTAGGTTCGCTGCTATGCGACGAATGACTGTCATCTGCGCCGCGGCCACCGGCGTCGCGCTGCTGCTCACCGGCTGCGGCAGCTCGGGATCAGACAACGACCGCGACGTATCCGTCGTGGGCACCGGGCAGGTCCGAGGCGCGCCCGACGTATTGAACGCCGATCTCGGCGCGCAGGTGAAGGCGGGCGACGTCTCCGCCGCCGTGGACGGCGTGAACGCCAAGGCGAAGGCCATGACCGACGCCATGGTGGAGGCCGGGGTGGCACGCGAGGACATCCAGACCAGCGAGCTGTCGGTGCAGCCGGAGTACGGCTCCGAGGGTCGCGTCATCACCGGGTACCGCGCCACCAATTCCGTGCACGTCGTGGTGCGCGACCTGGACAAGGCATCGGCGGTGCTCGACGCGGCGGTCAAGGCCGGGGGCAACGACACCCGCATCAGCAATGTGTCGTTCGATCTCTCCGACAACACCCAGTTGCTCGAGGACGCCCGGGCCCGCGCGTTCGCCGACGCCAAATCCCGCGCGCAGCAGTACGCGGACCTGGCCGGGCTGAAACTCGGTGACGTCGAGACGATCACCGAGAACAGCAGTGGCAACTACCCGCCGGGACCGATGCGGGCGGATGCGGCGACGCCGGAATTCAGCCTGGAGCCGGGACAGCAGACGGTGACGTTCACCGTGAACGTCACCTGGAATCTGAAGTAGGCCCGAGTCCGCTCCACCGCGGAGTCGACCGCGAGGGCACCCTGCCACCCGGGATTCGGGGCGGAGACTACTTCCAGTTGGGCAGCGTCACGACCTGGGCGGCATAGGACAGGCCCGCGCCGAAGGCGATGAGCAGGGCGGTGCCGCCGGGCTTGGCGTCGCCGTCGCGCAACAGCTGCTCCATTGCCAGCGGGATCGAGGCGGCCGAGGTATTGCCGGTCTCCTCGATGTCATTGGCCAGCGCGCAGCTCTCCGGCAGCTTCAGCACCCGCGCCATGATCTCGATGATCCGGCCGTTGGCCTGGTGCGGGATCATGGCGTCCAGGTCGCTCATCTCGATACCGGCGACCTCCACGGCATCGCGGCACACCTTCTCCAGCGAGTGCGCGGCCCAGCGGAATACCGCCGTGCCCTCCATGGCGAGGTACGGGCGCACCGCGTCGGTGCCCTGCTCGTCGATCTCGCGGAAGAATTCGATCCAGTCCTTGTCCTGACGGATGGCATGGTGCTGAGTGCCGTCCGAACCCCAGATCGTGGGCGCGATACCGGGTTCCTCGGACGGACCGACCACCACCGCGCCCGCGCCGTCGGCGAACAGGAAGGCGGTGCCCCGGTCCTTGGGGTTGATGGTGTCGGTGAGTTTCTCGACGCCGACCACCAGGACGTGCCGCGCGGTGCCGCCCTTGACCAGATCCGACGCCATGGCGAGCGCGTGGCAGAAGCCGGCGCATCCGGCGGAGACATCGAAGGCGGCGGCACCGGTGATGCCGAGTTCGGTGGCGACCTGCGGGGCGGCGGCCGGGGTGAGCAGCAGCCAGGTGGAGGTGGCGACGATGACACAGTCGATCTCGGCGGGCTCGATCTCGGCGGCCTCGATGGCATCGCGTCCGGCCGCCACGCTCATGCTCTTGACGGTCTCGTCGTCCCCGGCGAAGCGGCGGGTCTTGATGCCCGAGCGGGTTCGAATCCATTCGTCACTGGAATCGATCGGTCCCGCGACCTCGTCGTTGGTGACGACCCGGGTCGGGCGGTAGACGCCGAGCCCAAGGATCGCGGTGTGCTCTGCCCCTCGAATCGAAGCCAGTCGAGCCGCCATATTTTTCCCCTTTGCACTGCGCGTCGAGCTGTCCTTCATCCGGTCCCCCACGGTCATGGCCTACACGACGCCGTAGACATGAGGCTTCCTCATATTAATCGGAACATAGTCCTCCGCGAGTGCGTATTCTCACAAACAAGGGGTATTGCCAAGTGCGTCTCGTCGGATCCGGCGGGGCTCACACCGTTCCTCGGACAAGGGAGGACAGCATGCTCGGCCTTGGCATCATCGGTTGGATCATCATCGGCGGCCTCGCCGGATGGATCGCCAGCAAGATCATGAAGACCGATGCTCAACAGGGCATTCTGCTCAATATCGTCGTAGGCGTGATCGGCGGCCTGCTCGGCGGCTTCATACTCAAGCTCTTCGGAGTGGACGTCGAGGGCGGTGGGCTGATCTTCAGCTTCCTCACCTGCCTCGGCGGCGCGGTCCTCCTACTCTGGCTGGTGAACATGGTGACCAGCCGCCGCGCCGGAGTCTGAGGTCCGGATCACAGGGCACCGGGCGGCCTCGGGGCCGCACCGGTGTCCATGTGTGCCCGATTCCCGCACGTGCACCCGGGACCGGTGCGCACGGCCGCGGTCCGGTATGCGTTTTCCGGCCCGTGCTCGCCCGAGGACGCGAGTGGTGTGCCAGCTTCCCGTAAGGTGTGAGCGCGGTCCCTGACCGCCCCCATCCGCGCATGAAAGAGGAGCTTGTGGCCCGCCGTCCCACCCCGCCCGGCACCCCCGAGAGCACCGGCCTCGCCCACGTGGCCGACCTGGTGCGCAATGCGATCCCGCCGCTGCACCCCGCCGGGCTGCCGTTCGTGGCGGCCCCGCTGGCGGTGGCCGCGCTCGGATACCGCAAGAAGTGGGTGCGTCGCACGGGGCTCGCGGCCGCCGCGGCCTGCGCCGCCTTCTTCCGCCATCCGCACCGGGTGCCGCCGAACCGGGCCGGGGTGGTCGTCGCCCCCGCCGACGGTGAGGTCGCACTGGTCGACACCGCGGTCCCGCCCGCCGAACTGGGGCTGGGCGATGCGCCGCTGCCCCGGGTGAGCATCTTCCTGTCGGTGCTCGACGTGCATGTGCAGCGGGTGCCGGTGAGCGGCGTGGTCACCGAGATCGCCTACCAGAAGGGCGAATTCCGCTCCGCCGACCTGCCCGAGGCCAGCGACGCCAACGAGCGCAACTCCATGGTGCTCGAGACCGAGAACGGTCAGCGGATCGTGGTCGTGCAGATCGCCGGACTGCTGGCGCGGCGCATCGTGTGCGAGGCCCGGGTCGGCGACAAGCTGAATATCGGCGACACCTACGGACTGATCCGCTTCGGCTCCCGCGTGGACACCTACTTCCCCGCCGGGACGCGCCCGCTGGTCACCCCGGGCCAACGCACCATCGGTGCGGAAACGGTGCTGGCCGAACTGGATTCGTGATGGAGCAGCTCGCGCCCGCGCCCGAGAAGGACCGCCGCCGCCGCACCATCCGGCTGCTGCCGTCGATGGTCACCATTCTGGGCCTGTGTTCGGGCCTGTCGGCGGTGAAGTTCGGCATCGAGGGCAAGCTCGGCATCGCGCTGGCCCTGGTCGGCGCGGCCGCCATCTTCGACATGCTGGACGGCCGCATCGCGCGCATGCTGGACGCCACCACCAAGATGGGCGCGGAACTGGATTCACTGTCCGACGCCATCGCCTTCGGCGTCGCGCCCGCGCTGGTGCTGTACGTGACCTTCCTGCACGCCGACAGCGTGGGCTGGATTCTGGCGCTCATGTTCGCGGTGTGCATGGTGCTGCGGCTGGCCCGGTTCAACACGCTGATGGACGACGACAACCGCCCGGACTGGCAGCGGGAGTACTTCACGGGCGTGCCCGCACCCGCCGGTGCGCTGATCGTGCTGCTGCCCATCGCGCTGGCGGAGCAGTTCGGCGACGGCTGGTGGGTGAGCTTCCCGGCGGTGGCGGTGTGGACGGTCATCACCGGCCTGCTGTGCGTGAGCACGCTGCCGACGCTGGCGATCAAATCGGTGTCGGTCGCTCCGCGCACCGCGCCGATCCTGCTGGTGCTGGTGGCCCTGGCCGCCGCCCTGCTGGTCACCTACCCGCTCATCCTGATGATGGGCCTGGTCGCCATCTACCTCGCGCACATCCCGTTCGCGGTGCGTTCGGCCCGCTGGGTGGCCGCCCGCCCGGAGACCTGGCACCACAAGCCCGCCGAACGCCGCGCCCAGCGCAAGGCCCAGCGCCGCACCCGCCCCATCGGCCGCGTCTCCTCGGCCCGCCTGCGCCTGCGCCGCCCGGGCACCCGCCAGCGCTATCCGGAGGACGTCAAGCACTGAGAGCGAATTTCCGAACGATCCGGAGCCGCGCGGCATGTGACACCGCGCGGCTCCGGTCGTTTCGGGCCGGTCGACGCGGACCCACGCGACGCGTCCCCGCCGAGAAGACGCGGATCGACCGCACGACGGAGGCAGGGCCGAAGTCGTCCGGGGGCGGCCGTAACCAGCGTGGATGCCGGTACGGTTCGCCGTCCGATCCAGCCGGGGGGACGCCGGTAGCCGGCCGACCATGGATACGGCGGGCGAGGATCACCTCGACCGCGCCGCCGGGTGCGCGACGACATCCGGATCGGCGGATCTCGGGATCGCACCGACCGATCCGACTCGGGGTAGCAGGGGGGTGGGTGGACGGGTCGGGTCCCGGAAGGCCGTGCGGGAATTACGGAAGGGGTGCGGGAATTTCGGTGGCGGTCGCGGGGCTTGGTGCGGCGGGCACAATGGGGGCGTGCCTGAACTCGCCTTGACCGCTCGCCTCAATACGTCTGCCGCGGATGCGCGCCGGGGTTTGGTGCGATTGCATGCCGAGGCGCTGGCGGCGCTGGGGTTGCGGGAGTGGGACGGGATCGCGTTGATGGGGGCGCGGCGGACGGCCGCGGTGGTGGCGGTGGCGCCGGCGGGTACGCCCGCGGGGGTGGCCCTGCTCGATGACGTGACGCTGTCGAACGCGGGGGTGCGGGAGAGCGCGACGGTGGTGATCTCACCGGTGACCGTGTACGGGGCCAAGCAGATCTCGGTCATGGGGTCGGCGTTGGCGGCGGGCACCATTCCCGAGGCGACGCTGCGGCAGGCGCTGCTGGGGAAGGTGGTGACGGTCGGGGACACGGTTTCGCTGCTGCCCCGCGACCTGGGGCCGGGAACCAGCACTTCGGCTGCGACACAGGCGCTCTCGCGCACGTTCGGGGTGGCCTGGACCTCCGAGCTGCTGACGGTTACGGCCACCGACCCCTCGCCGGGGCCGGTGAGCGTGCAGCCCAACAGCGCGGTGGTGTGGGGTTCGGGCGTGGCGGCCACCGACCGGCCCACGTCCATCGGCGACAACGGCGCGGACTACGGGCGGGTGCCGCAGACCGGTCCGGCTCCGGTGATTCCGGTAGCCGATCTGGCCGGGGTGCAGACGCAGGCGGCCAAGCTCACCGAATGGCTCAACCTCGCCCTGGACGAGCCGGAGCTGCTCAAAACCCTCGGCGCCCCGGCACATCTCGGTGTGCTCGTCTCGGGTCCGGCCGGGGTGGGCAAGGCGGCGCTGGCGCGGGCGGTGTGCGCGCAGCGGCGAGTGGTGGAGTTGGACGGCCCGTCGGTCGGGGCGACCGAGAGCGGCACTCGGCTGCGCGAGGTGGGGATGGCCGTCGCCGAACTCTGTTCGGGCGCGGGCGGTGTGCTGCTCATCACCGATATCGACGCGCTGCTGCCCGCCGATGCGGAACCGGTCGCCACCCTGATACTCGACCAGTTGCGGGCGGCGGTGGCCACGCCCGCGGTGGCGCTGCTGGCGACCACGGCCCATCCGGGTGATGTGGACGCGCGGCTGCGCGCACCCGATCTGTGCGATCGCGAGCTGGCGTTGCCGCTGCCGACCGCCGCGGTGCGCACCGCCCTGCTCGAACAGCTGCTGCGCAAGGTGCCGACCGACGGCCTGAAACTCGACGAGATCGCCGCGCGCACACCCGGTTTCGTGGTGGCCGATCTGGCCGCGCTGGTCCGGGAGGCGGCGCTGCGGGCGGCGTCGCGGGCCAGCCGCGAACAGTCCGATCCGGTGCTGGTGCAGGACGATCTGGCCGGTGCGCTGGAGGTGATCCGGCCGCTGTCGCGCTCCGGGTCGGAGGAGCTGGCCATCGGCAGCCTGAGCCTCGACGATGTGGGCGATATGAAGGAGACCAAACAGGCGCTCACCGAGGCGGTGCTGTGGCCGCTGCGGCATCCGGATTCCTTCGCCCGCCTCGGCATCGACCCGCCGCGCGGGGTGCTGCTGTACGGGCCGCCCGGCTGCGGCAAAACCTTCCTCGTCCGCGCGTTGGCCGGGACCGGCCAGCTGAGTGTGCAGGCGGTGAAGGGCGCCGAACTCATGGACAAGTGGGTCGGCTCCTCCGAGCGCGCCGTCCGGGAGCTGTTCCAGCGCGCCCGCGACTCCGCCCCGGCGCTCATCTTCTTGGACGAGATCGATTCCCTCGCGCCCCGCCGCGGCCAGAGCAGCGATTCGGGCGTGACCGACCGGGTGGTGGCGGCGCTGCTCACCGAGATGGATGGCGTGGAACCGCTGCGCGACGTGGTGGTGGTCGGCGCGACCAACCGCCCCGACCTCATCGACCCGGCGCTGACCCGGCCCGGCCGCCTGGAGAAGCTGGTTTTCGTACCGCCGCCGGACGCCGCCGCCCGCGCCGAAATCCTGCGCACGGCGGCCACATCCGTACCGCTGGCACCCGATGTCGAGCTGCGCGCCCTGGCCGCCGAACTGGACGGCTACTCCGCCGCCGACTGCGCGGCCCTGCTCCGGGAGGCGGCGCTGGCCGCCATGCGCCGCGATGTGCTGGCCGCCGATGTGACCTCGGCCGACATCATGGCCGCCCGGGCGGCCGTGCGGCCGTCGCTGGATCCGCTCCAGGTGGAATCACTACGCCGCTTCGCGGCCCAGCGCGCCTCCGCGAGCTGAGATCTCGCGGTTGTCGAGGGGCTCGGCTCCGGAGCACACGGGTGCTGAGCGCACGAGTCCTGGCGAACACCAAGCCCGACCAGCGCAAAGCCCCACCAGTCGGCGTGCCGCACGCTGGCGGACCTGATCGGGCGGCGTGTCGCGCTCCGCTCGCACGAATTCGCTCGGGTGCGGGTCGACGACGCCGACGTGGTGGCTGCCAAGGGCTGGTGCGGCGGCATCGGCGGAGCTGTGGGCACCCGGTCGCGACCGCCCCGGCGACTCGCGCCCGGGGCGGGGATGGCGAACCGGCGACGTGTGGCGGTGCGGAATTCGCCGCGCGTGCATCACCCCGGAAAACTTCGGGCGAACCCGCGTGGATAGCGCGGTTGAACGCTATACAACCACCGAGCCACATTGATGGAATTCACCCAGCCAACAATTTCGTCAGGGCGAGTCGGAGTGGCGCGTAGCCCGCACAAAGGTAATTTCAGCCTGGTGAAGGCGTATCAGATAGCGGCCGAAACTATCACTGCGCTGGTGGCGGCAATGGTTGCCGGACTGTCGCTGGCTATGCCTATCGACTTCGCCTGGACCTCACAGACCTCGGCACTGGAACTGGATCTGCTCGTCTACAGCTTGCCCCGGGCTATCGCGGCGGGCGCGCTGGCGGCCCTGATCACCGCGGTGCTCATCACCACCCTGAGCAGCATCGTCACCGCGTGGGCCACCGCGCTGGCGGGGCTGGTGGTGCTGCTGGCCAATCACACCGTCGGGCAGAGCAACTCCGGGACGGCCTCGCTGTCCACCATGAATTTCATCGATTCCCTGGCGGGCGGGGTGGCGTTGGGGGCACTCGGTGCGGCGGTGCTGCATCATCGGCTGCCGGCTTACGGGTGGACGCTCGGCGCACTCGCCAGCATTCTGCTCGGCTCGGTGAATCCGCTCCCGAATGTGGCCGGTTCATTGAACGAATCCGTACCGTCGGCGAATTGGCAGTCGATGGATATGCCGCCCACCTGGATGATCGCGGTGGCGGTGGCACTGGTGACCGTGAGCACCCTGGCCAATCGCAAACGCCGACCGGCGGAACGGCCGTCGATCGAATTGCCGATGACCCCGATCCTGGCGGGCGTGGTGCTGGTGCTGGTGTTCCTGTTCAGCGCCGAATGGCTGGCCCGCCACGGCGGCAGCGTCGCCGATATCGGCGTCGCGGTGGTGGCGGTGGTGGGCGGCGCGATCATCGCCACCATGCTGCTGCCGGGCCGCGACGGCGCCCTGGTGCTGGTGGCGGTGGCGATCAGCGCGGTGGGCAGCGCCACCATCGCGGCCTCGGTGCCCGCCTGGTCGATTCCGCTACTGGTGATCGTGACGGCGCTGGGCCTGTACGCGGGTTCGCGCCGCGCCGCGCCCATGGCCTGCCTGGTGATCCTGTTGGCGCTGGCGGTGTTCACGGCGATCACCGCTGATACCGAGAGCTCGCTGCTGATCATGACCGGCACCATCGTGCTGGCGTGGACCAGCGGATTCGGCCTGGCCTCGGCCGCGCCGCGCTACGTGCCCAACCGGGTGCTGGGCACGGTCATGCTCTATGTGCCCTCGGCGGTGCTCGGTCTGCGTGACTACGTCTCACGCGGGCATTACGCGCTGCGGGAGAGTCCGGACGATCCGGTGCTGTGCACCGTGACCACCCAGGACACCTCCGCCCCGGCGTGGACGGCCTTCATCATCACGGTGGGCTGTCTGCTCGGTTGGCTGCTGCTGCGCGGCAGCCGTCCGGTCTACGAGCGCGCGGTCGCGGATTCCGATGCGGGTGAGGATGATTCGGACGGCCCGGAGGAACCGCCGAACCAGGTGCGGTAGTAGGTGGTGACGTAGGCCGCGAACAGGCCGAGCAGCACCGCGCCCGCCGCCACCGGGTACTCGGCCATGGCGACCGCCAGGTACCGGTAGCTCAGCAGCAGTCCGATCAGCAGTACCGCGCCGCCGCCGACGAGCCGGATACGGAATCGGCCCCAGCCCCGCTCGGGCGCCCGCAGCGCGGATTCGACGGTCAGGCACAGCACCGCACCGGCGACTAGATCGACCCCGTAGTGGTAGCCGAAGCCGAGCGTCGCGGTGAGCGTGGCGACCAGCCAGAAGGTGCCGCCCCAGCGCAACCAGCGCGGCGCGGGCGCGCCGTCGGCGTCCCGGCGCGAATGCAGGAAGACCGCCAGTGCCCAGGCCGTGTGCATGGAGGGCATGCAGTTGCGGGGCGTCACCTCGTCGAACGGCAGCGTCGCGGGGGTCGGGTCGATGGGCGGCACCAGCTGCGGCCAGTAGTTGCCCAGCTGTAGTCCGTGGCCGTCGGGTCCGTAGGCGAACATCGGCCCGACCACCGGGAAGAACACGTAGACGACCGGACCCACCAGGCCCAGCACCAGGAAGGTGCGCACCAGGTAGTGCCGGGGCCACACCCGCTCGGTGACCACGCCGCGCAGCTGCCAGGCCGCGACCGCCATGGCGGCCACCGGCAGTTCGATGTACACCCAGTGCAGCACCGCGTAGCCGACCGGTCCGAGCGCCTCCACCACCCGGCCCAGCACCCAGGACGGGTCGCCGAGGGCGTGGTCGGCCAGCACCAGGTAGGGGTCGAGCACATCCGGCCCGGCCAGCACGGTGATGTGCAGCCAGACGTCGCCGACCTTGGTGGCCAGGACCAACAGTGCGCCCAGCGCGGTCGCGCGCAGGGCGGTCGTGTACGGCGTGCTGTCGGTGCCGTCCGCCCGCGCCCGTCGCCAGCCCAGGGCCGCGGCGACGCCCATGGCGGTGAGCACGATGGTGGGACCGTTGCCGAGGGCGAACGGCCCGTCGCCCAGCAGGCGCGCGGCGGCGAAGACGGTGTCGATCGCGATGGCCGATCCGAGCGCGATGCCGCGCCATTTCCAGTTCAGCCCCACCAGCGCCAGGGCCAGTCCCGCCCACGGCACGGAGATGGATTTGGGTGTCCCGGCGTAGTCGCGCCACAGACTCGCGAGCGGGCCTTCGAACCCACCGTGGCCGGCCGCGACCTGCAAGACGATCAGCAGGGCGGGGACGGCGGCGATAGCCGCGCCGAATGCGATGCGGCGGACGGAGGTCCGGCCCCGACCCCCGCGCCCCGGATACGTCGAGTCGGGGCGCGGGTCGTCGAGTAGCACGACGACCATAGTAAACATCGTATGAACGCGGCCCGCGAGGCAGTTGAACGCCGGGCGAGCAACCGGTCGCTCAGCCGGTCGAGCTACCGGGTGTCATGCGGCACGTCTACTGATCGAGTTCCTTGACCAGCGAGTCCACCACCGCGACCAGGTCACCCTGCGCGGCCGCGGCCACCCGACGCTGCCGCTGATAGGAGGCGCCCCGCTTCGGAATCTCCGCGACCATGGCGAGCTCGTTCTCGCAGCCGAGGCTCTTGGCGGTCGGTTCGAGCCGGTTCAGCAGCTCGTCCAGATCGTCGGTGACGAGGCGCTCATTACTGTCGGCATCGGTGATGATGATGGCGTCGAGCCCGTAGCGGGCGGCGCGCCATTTGTTCTCCTGCACATGCCACGGCGGAATGGTGGGCAGGGTTTCCCCGGATTCGACGCGACGGTCCAGGTCGACGATGAGGCAGTGGATGAGCGACACCAGCGCCGCCAGTTCGGTGCGGGTCGGGGTGCCGTCGCAGACCCGCACCTCGATGGTCCCCCATTTCGGGGCGGGCCGGATATCCCAGTGCATCCCGCCGAGCTGTTCGAACACGCCGGTCTTCATCTGGTCGTGTACGAACCCCTCGAACTGCCGCCAGTTCTCGAATTGGAAGGGCAGTCCGGCGGTGGGCAGCTGCTGGAACATGAGCGCCCGGTTGCTGGCGTAGCCGGTGTCGACCCCGGCCCACATGGGCGAGGACGCGGAGAGCGCCAGCAGGTGCGGATACGACAGCAGCAGCGTGTTGAGGATCGGGAAGACCTTGTCCGGGTGCGAGACGCCCACGTGCACGTGCACACCCCAGATGAGCATCTGGCGGCCCCACCACTGGGTGCGCTCGATGAGCTCGTCGTAGTGGGGGGTGCGGGTGAGCTGCTGGCTGGACCACTGCGCGAAGGGATGGGTGCCCGCGCAGAACAGGTCGACCCCGAGCGGGTCGGCGGCCCGGCGCACGGCGGTCATGGTGTCGGACAGTTCGTCCAGCACCTCGCCGACGGTGTCGTGCTTGCCGCTGACGATCTCGACCGTATTGCGCAGCAGTTCCTTGGTGATCTGCGGGGTGCCGTCCCAGGCGCGCATATCCCCGCAGGCGTCGAAGACCGCCGCGGCTTTGCTGGAGAGGTCGCGCGTGTGCTTGTCGACGAGCGCGACCTCCCACTCCACGCCGAGCGTGGGCCGGGGCGATGAGTTGAAGGGAACCTTCGCGATATCTGCCCCGCCCATGGCTCTCCTGTAGTTATCCGATGACGCCGCAGGCGACCCGGCCGCCCGCGTCGCCGGTCGCCAGCGTCTCGGCGTCCGGTCCGCTGCCGCCCGGGTGGTTGTAGCGGCTGGGGATGTTGCCGAAGTTGTCGGCTCCGGCGTGGATCATCAGGGCCTTGCCCTTGATGTCGTCCAGCGTGACCTTGTCGGTGGTGGTGACGAGTGTGGCGCTGCCGTCCTCGAGCACCTCGAGCGAGGTCAGGTCACCGCTCATGGGACGGGCGTTCTGGTCGCCGACCTGGAGGTGGCCGCCGGCCGAGAGGAAGGCGCCGGCGGGGCCGCCGGTGGGCGCGGTGGAGTTGGGTTCGCACTTGCCGAACTGGTGGATGTGCATGCCGTGGAAGCCGGGCTCGAGGCCGTGCGCTTCGACGGTGAGTTCGAGGTGGTTGCCCGTCTTACCGAAGGTGGCGGTGCCGACGGTGTTGCCGTTGACATCCTTCAGCTGCGCGCTGACCGATTCGGTGGGCGGGGTGGCGGTTCCGTGCCCGGTGTCGGTGCCGCCCGCCGGGGCGGGGGAGCTGGTGAACACCGGCGGCGTGGTCCCCTGGACGTCGCTCGACTCCTGGCTGTTGGTGCAGGCCACCAGGCCGAAGGCCGCGACGGCCAGCACCGGGGTCACAGTCCGCCAAGACGGGCGACGAGTTGTGGACGGGGCCATCGGGGAACTCCTTATCGTGTACCGAGTTTACGGGTACAGCACTGCGGACAGGTTTCGTACCGGACAAGATGATGCCAGAGACATGGTG
Organism: Nocardia sp. CC213A; assembly: GCF_030766805.1. Lineage (NCBI taxonomy): Bacteria > Bacillati > Actinomycetota > Actinomycetes > Mycobacteriales > Nocardiaceae > Nocardia > Nocardia sp. CC213A. Next base: position 67,626 of record NZ_JASFXA010000027.1, on the reverse strand, counting down.
TTGTCCCGTGCAGGGGCCGGGCGGTCGTTCAGTTGCGGGTCACGATGACGATGACTCCCGCCGGGGAGTCCGCGATACCGGGGAAACGCGGTTCGGCGGTCGCGCCGAGCTCGGCCGCGATGGCCATGGCGGCCGCCCGCTCGCTCGCCGAACTGCCGTAGTACACCGTGGTTTTCGGGATCACACCGCTGGCGTAGTTGCCGGTTTCGGCAATGCTCCAGCCGCTTTCGCGGAGCTGGCTCGCGGTGCTCGCGGCCAGGCCCTGGATATCGCTGTTGTTGTACACCCGCACCGGGACCGACCTGTCGACGGCGGCAGTGGTCGTCGTCGTGGTCGTGGTCGTCGGCGCGGGGGTGGTGGTCGTCGGCGCGTCCGCGGTCGTGGTGGTGGCGGCGGGCGGCGGCGTATTCGCCTGTGTCGCCACAACACTCGCGGTCGTCGTGGTCTCCGGGCCGGACGCGGTGTCCGTGCCCTCCGAATCCGAACTCGACAACGACATCGCGCCGAGGCCCGCGAATACGATGGCCAGCGCGATCAGCACCATGGCCAGCGCCCGCAGCGGCGGGCCGCCGGACGGCGAATTCGGGTTACTCACGGCCCCGAGCCTAATCCCACGCGCCGCTGGGACGCCGTATCACACCGCGATTGAGTGCCGAAACACCCGAAAATCCCTGGGTCGCGGATATCGCGCGCATACCGGTCGCGTCAGATCTGGAAGCCGAGACGGCGCGCCGCCCGCTGCTTCTGCCGACTGGCCCGCAGTCGCCGCAGGCGCTTGACCAGCATGGGGTCGGCCGCCAGGGCTTCGGGCTTGTCCACCACGGCGTTCAACACCTGGTAGTACCGGGTGGGCGAGAGACCGAACAGCTCGCGAATGGCCTCTTCCTTGACACCGGCGTATTTCCACCACTGCCGCTCGAACCCGAGAATCTCGAGCTCCCGGCGGGAAAGGCCATGGGCCCCATCCTCGTCGGGCTGCGCGGCGTTCACCGCGATCTCATCGCTCGCGGAAGGGCTGTCCTCGCTTGCGGAGATGTTCCGTGCCGCTGCGCCGTCCATGATGCTCCCTCGCCGAGTTGTCACCAGACGAAAATGGTGCTTGTCTCCTCGCCGATCATTCAACCACGCGACGCAGACTTGTCGGTGCGTACCGCTCGGCGTGTTCGCGACACGGAGGCCCGGCGTGTTGGGGTTGAACAGTCAACGCTTCAGAAGCGCCGCGCGCAGGTCAGCGCGCTGGTGCCGGAACGCACCCAGTAGGCTCTCGACCATGGCTATCCTCCCGATCGTGATCGTCGGTGACCCGGTTCTGCACAACCCGACGAACCCGGTGACCGAGTCCCCGGAGGAATTGGCGACGCTGATCGCGGACATGTACGAGACCATGGACGCCGCCAATGGCGTGGGTTTGGCCGCCAATCAGGTAGGGGTGGCCAAACGGCTGTTCGTCTACGACTGCCCGGACGAGTTCCCGGACGGCACCGTCAAGCGCCGCCGCGGCTGCGTGATCAACCCGGTGCTGGAGACCTCCGCACTGCCGGAGACCATGCCGGACCCGGACGACGACGAGGAGGGCTGCCTGTCCGTGCCGGGCGAGCAATTCCCCACCGGCCGCGCCGAGTGGGCGCGCGTCACCGGCACCGACGAGCACGGCGAACCAGTGGACATCGAGGGCAAGGGCTTCTTCGCCCGCATGCTCCAGCACGAAACCGGACATCTGGACGGCTTCCTGTACGTGGACGTGCTGATCGGCCGCAATGCCCGCGCGGCCAAAAAGGCCATCAAGCGCAACGGTTGGGGCACACCGGGTTTGACCTGGGTTCCGGGTACGGTGCCGGACCCGTTCGGGCATGACGACTGATCCCGGCACACCCGCGGTCGGTCGCCGGGTGGTGGTGCGCTACCGCCTGCCCGAGGGCTATCCGCAGCCGCTGACCGATGTGATCGGTGAACTCCTCGCGGTCGACCCGGTGACCGTGCGCACCGCCGACGGCGAGGTGACGCAGATCGCTCCCGACCGCGTGGTGGCATGGAAGGCGTTGGGCGCGCGGCCGATTCGCACCAAGGAGATCCGCGCGCTGGAGGGGGCCGCCGCCGACGGCTGGCCCGGTTTGCAGCGCACCTGGATCGACGGCTGGCTGGTACGGGCCGGTGCGGACTACACCAATCGCGCGAATTCGGCCGTGCCGCTGGGAAGTTCGGGACAGCCCGCGGTGGCGTCGGCGGAGACGCTGCACCGCATCGGCGAGTGGTACGCCGCCCGCGGGCTGCCGCTGCGGCTGTCGCTGCCGGATCGCCTCGTCCCGGTGCCGCCGGAGTGGCGCATCTGGAACGAGACCGCGGTCCTGGCCGTCGACATCGCGAATATGGTGTTGCCACAGGGGCCTTCGATGGTGCGGATCGATCCCATGCCCGGCGACGCCTGGCTGGAGGCCCACCGCGGCGACGCCGAGACCGCACCAGACGTGGAGGTGCTCACCGCGATCCGGGAAGGCGAACTCGGTTTCGCCGCACTGGGTTTGCCGACGCCGCTGGCGATCGGCCGCGGCGCGATCACCACCGCCCCCGACGGCCGCCGCTGGATCGGTTTGAGCTGCGTGGGAGTGGCCGCCGAGCATCGGCGGCACGGACTGGGCACACTGGTGTGCGCGGAACTGATCCGCTGGGGGCAGGCTCGCGGTGCGACGCACGCCTACGCGCAGGTGGCGGTCGAGAACGCGGCGGCCCTTGCCATGTACGGGCAGCTGGGTTTCGTCGACCACCACCGGTACCGGTACGCGGCACCCTGATCCGTCACCGGCGGGCGACGCCCGACCGTGCCGATATTCGATCGAAAGGTTTTTCGTGCGGCTCGCGACCTGGAACGTGAATTCGATTCGCTCCCGTGTGGATCGGGTGCTGTCGTGGCTGGATCGCGCCGATGTGGACGTGCTGGCCATGCAGGAGACCAAATGCAAGGACGAGCAGTTCCCGTTCGAGCGGTTCGAGGCGGCCGGGTACGAGGTCGCGCATGTCGGGCACAGCCAGTGGAACGGCGTGGCCATCGCCTCCCGGGTGGGACTCGACGATGTCGAGATCGGTTTCCCGCGCCAGCCCGGATTCGACAAGAACGCCGACGAGGCGCTGCTGAGCACGCCCGTGGTGGAGGCGCGGGCGCTCGGTGCGACCTGCGGCGGGGTGCGGGTGTGGAGCCTGTACGTGCCCAACGGCCGCACGCTGACCGATCCGCACTACACGTACAAGCTGGAATGGCTGGCGGCGCTGCGGGATGCGGGCACCGACTGGCTCACCGCCGATCCGGGAGCGCAGATCGCGCTGGTGGGTGACTGGAATATCGCGCCCACCGACGACGATGTGTGGTCGCCGGAGTTCTTCGAGGGCAAAACCCATGTGTCGCCGCCGGAGCGGGACGCTTTCCGCGCCTTCGACAGCGCCGGGTTCACCGATGTGATGCGGCCGTTCCACCCGGGGCCGGGCGTCTACACCTACTGGGACTACACCCAGCTGCGCTTCCCGCGCAAGGAGGGCATGCGCATCGACTTCATCCTCGGCTCCCCCGCGCTGGCGGCCCGGGTGACCGACGCGAACGTGGACCGCGAGGAGCGCAAGGGTAAGGGCGCGAGTGATCACGCGCCCGTCGTCGCCGATCTGGGAGACTGATCCGTCCTTCGTCGGCGCGGATCACACCGATACGCCCCCTGTCCCGCCGGAAGTCATTCGACGGGGCGGGTTTTGATGGCGTCGCGGGAGATGAAGACGTTGTAGGTGCCCGGGGTGGCGATGACGGCGTTGCCGTAGGCCGAGCGGACGAACGGGTCGGTGTACCAGCTCTGTGACTTCATATCGTCGAAGAAGTCGCCGTCGCCGCCATTGAGGAAGATGTGGTTCTGCTTGGTGGCGATGCCGTCGAGTCGCTGGCCGTAGAGCCGGGTGACCTTGTAGCCGGAGTTGAAGCCGAGTGCGTTGACCCACGGCTCGAGTTCGACGATATTGGCCTGCAACACCCAGAGGTCGCCCTCCACCTGATAGTTCAGTCGCTGGTCCTCATGCCCTTCGTCGCCGAACAGGGTGAGTTCCACATTCATCATGTGCTCCTCCCCCGCCACCGGCGTGGCGACGATATGCGCCGCCTTCACCTCCCCGGTGAGTCCGAGGAAGGTCTGCAAAAGCGTTGTCACCCAGAGGATGACCACCGCGATCAGGACGAGCGAGATGGCGGCCGAGCCGCGCCCCGCGAGTACCCGCCACCCGACCTTGCGGGCCTTGAGGACAGCGGTCACCAACAGCGCCAGTGCCGCGACGCCGAGCACGATGAGCAGGATCTGAATCCAGCCGAAGGTCACCGGGAAAACCATGCGGTAGTTGTACCCGGTACGCCGGCGCCGACACGGCAGGTCGCGCGCAATTCGGGCGTGTCCGCCCGGCGCGCCGCGGATAACGCCGCCCGCGGGCTGGCCGCGCTTCCCCGGCGAGGGTGGAGCCGGTTCACTCGCCGGGGCCGAAGGTCTCCCAACGGCAAGGCCCGGCGACACATTGAGCATCGCCGGGCCGCTGCCGTCTCATGAATGCGGCGGTCTACCGCTGACCACGGTGAGCGGGGTGATCCGCCGGGCGAGGACGACGCGTGGGCCGGGTTCGGCGGGGCCTGAGTTGCCTCACTCGAACCGCGAAGCCAACTCGTCGGTACCGCCGCCGCCCCGGCGAGCGAGGGCGGTTCCGTGGGACGCTCACCTTCCGGCCGACTTCTCCGGGATGCGGGGCTCGGCCCCGCCTCCACTCAGAATGCCGCTTCGTCCAGGTGCATGATGTCGTTGTCGATGTTCTCGATGACGGTGCGGACGCCGCTCAGCAGCGGGAGCTTGTTCTTGGCGAACCAGGAGGCGACGCCGATCTTGCCGGTGTAGAACGCCTTGTCCTTGTCGGCGACTCCGGCGTCCAGGGTGGCCTGGGCGATCTTCGCCTGCTCCAGCAGCCGCCAGGCGATGACGAGATCGCCGGTGGCGTAGAGGAATCGGACCGAGCCGAGGCCGACCTTGTAGATCTCCTCGGGGTTCTGCTGGGCGGCCATCAGGTAGCCGGTGAGGGCGGCGGCCATGGCCTGCACGTCGGCCAGGGCCGCGCCGAGCAGCTTGCGCTCGGCGTCCAGGCCGGTGCCCTGATCGACGAACTTCTGGATGAGCCCGGCGACGTGTGCCAGCGCCACACCCTTGTCACGAACGATCTTGCGGAAGAAGAAGTCCTGCGCCTGGATGGCGGTGGTGCCCTCGTACAGCGAGTCGATCTTCGAGTCGCGGATGTACTGCTCGATCGGGTAGTCCTGCAGGAAGCCGGAGCCGCCGAGGGTTTGCAGCGATTCGGTGAGCATCTCGTAGGCGCGGTCGGAGCCGCAGCCCTTCACGATGGGCAGCAGCAGGTCGTTGACGCGCTCGGCGAGTTCGGCGTCGGCGCCGAAGTTCGCCTGCGCCACATCGGCGTTCTGGTAGGCGGCGCAGTACATGTACAGCGCGCGCAGGCCCTCCGCGTACGCCTTCTGCGCGGCCAGCGAGCGACGCACGTCCGGGTGGTGGGTGATGGTGACGCGGGGCGCGGTCTTGTCGGCCATCTGGGTGAGGTCCGCGCCCTGGACGCGCTGCTTGGCGTATTCGAGGGCGTTGAGGTAGCCGGTGGACAGCGTGCCGGTGGCCTTGGTGCCCACCATCATGCGCGCGTTCTCGATGACCCGGAACATCTGCGCGATGCCGTTGTGGACCCCGCCGACCAGGTAGCCGACGGCGGGCTTCTCGCCGCCGAAGGTGATCTCGCAGGTGGGCGAGGACTTGATGCCCATCTTGTGCTCGACGCCGGTCACGTACGCGCCGTTGCGCTCGCCGAGCGCCATGGTCTCGGTGTCGAACAGGAATTTCGGCACGATGAACAGGGATAGGCCCTTGGTGCCCGGTCCCGCACCCTCGGGGCGGGCCAGCACCAGGTGGAAAATGTTGTCGGCGGTGTCGCCCACATCGCCGCCGGAGATGAAGCGCTTGACGCCGGAGATGTGCCAGCTGCCGTCGGGCTGTTCGGTGGCCTTGGTGCGGCCCATGCCGACATCGGAGCCGGCGTCGGGCTCGGTGAGCACCATGGTGCCGCCCCAGCGGTTCTCCCAGGCGTGCGCGGCCCAGCGCTTCTGCTCGTCGGTTCCCTCGGTGAAGATCACCTGGTGCATGAGCGGGCCCATATTGAAGAAGCTCGCGGAGTTGTTGGCGGCGACCAGCATTTCCTGGATGCCCCAGATGAGGGCGTTGGGCGCGGAGACGCCGCCCATCTCCTCGGGCATGCCGAGCCCGGAGTAGCCCGCCTCGTTAACCGCGGCCACGGTCTTCTTCAGCGATTCGGGGACGGTGATGTCGTAGGTCTCCGGCCGGAACTCCACCGGGTTGCGATCGGCGTCGACGAAGGAGGCCGCGATCGGACCCGTCGCCAGCCGCTCCGCCTCCGACAGCATGGCCTGCGCCGTCTCGCTGTCCAGATCGCCGTAGGCGCCGCCGTCCAGCAGCGCCCCGATGCCTAGCACTTCGAACAAGTTGAACTCGATATCACGCAGGTTCGCCTTGTAGTGCGTCACGGGCCCGGCCTCCTAAGCCATCGATGATCGAATAACTGGAGGTTGCCGTACGTTTGTCCCATTACGCAACCGTAGGTTCTTGTGCAACCAGGCGCATAGGGGTCGGACCAGGGCGCGCCCGAAGATAGCCGACTCTATGGAACGTGTTCCATGAGCTAAGGACATGAGCTCCAGCCAGCACACGAACCTGACCAAGCACCTGCTTGAACCGCTCCGAGTGGATCACCGAGAGTTGACGAAGCCGGAGTCCACACCCCTCCCACAGTCTGATTGCGGGAAATTTGCCATCCGCTGCGCTGAGGCACGTTGAGAGATCGCGCACAAGCACGCCGACGCGCCATTCCTGCGCCGACGGGCCGAGGCGAGCTCATGTTCCTCATCGGCGAGAAGCGCACTGGTGGCGACCCACGCACCAAGATAGCGGCAGAACACGCACGTACCATCCGGCAAGACACGCACACATGGCCCGGCAAGACACGCATGGCGGATGCGGCAAGACACGCACAGCATGCGCCATAATGGGGGCGTGACCTCCTCTTTTTCCACGTCACCAATCGGCCGCATCCTCCCCCGGCACGCTCACTCGGCGGTGCATGAAGCGCTCGCGGACACACGTGTCGTTCTGGTCAACGGAGCACGCCAATGCGGCAAGAGCACGTTGGTTGCCCGAATTGCTCGGGAGATTGGCGCGACCTGGCGAAGCCTCGACAATCTCGAGACGCGGCAGGCAGCCGGGTACGACCCCACCCAATTCGTCCTCGACACGTCCCCTCTGGTGATCGACGAGGTGCAACGTGTACCGGAGCTGTTGTTGGCCATCAAAGAGACGGTCGACGCCGACGGTCGACCGGGCCGGTTCCTGCTGACCGGGTCCGCTCGTGTCATGGCACTGCGCAGCGTGCCGGACGCCCTTCCCGGACGCATGGAGACGATCGAACTCTGGCCGCTGTCCCAGGGTGAGATCGACGGCGCACCGGATAGGTTCGTCGACTGCGCTTTCGAGCGGGGGCCACAACTGCGGCACGAAGGAATCGAGAGTCGCGATGACTACGTCGAACGGGTCGCGCGTGGTGGATTCCCGGAAGCGGTTGCGCGAGAGGGCAAGCGCCGTTCCCGATTCTTCTCCTCGTATATCGCCGATCTGATCAACCGAGACGTGATGCAGCTGTCGGAGATCGAACGCACCACGGAGATGTTCGCCCTGATCAACCTTGTCGCGGCCCGGTCCGGCCAGTTGCTGGTGCCCGGGACGCTCGGCAGCGAACTGAGCATGTCCAGGGACACCGTTGCCCGCTACCTACGCCTGCTGGAGGAGGTCTTTCTGATCAAGCGAATCCCCGCGTGGTCACGAAACCTGACCACACGGGCCGTGGCGACCGCCAAGGTGATCATGGTCGATTCCGGTATCGCAGCGCATCTGTGTGGCGCCGACCCCCGCACGTTGCGGGCGGTCAACGGCCCGTTCGGACCGCTGCTGGAAGGTTTCGTGGCAGCCGAAATCGCCCGACAGCTCACCTGGTCCGAGCACGACGCCCGGATGTTCCATTACCGCACCCGCGACAATGTCGAAGTCGACATCGTTCTCGAGAACAACCGCCGAGAAGTGATCGCCATCGAGGTGAAGGCAGCCACCACGGTAAAGAGCGAGGACTTCCGAGGTCTGCGGCATCTCGCCGATCGCCTGGGTGACGACCTCCTCGCCGGATACGTGCTCTACACCGGCACCGAAACCCTGCCGTTCGGGCCGAAATTCCGCGCCCTACCGGTCAGCGCGCTGTGGGATGTACGACCATGATCGCACCCGAAAATCGATCAGGCCCCGGTCGAACGCACCGTCCGCGCTATCTGTCTGAACACTCAGGTGGGTGGCGGTGGCGAGGTGTAGTTCCGGTGCCGGGAGTCGGCGGCGAAGAACAGGTAGCCGGAGTACTCCTCGTCGGTCATCTTCCGCTGGAAGTCGGCCGAGTCGATGACGGGTTTGTCGGCGCGGCGGCCGAACACCGAAACCATCGCGGCCGCATTGCCATTGCCGATGTAGTACTTGCCGCCGGTGGGGGTGAACCCACCGCGCGCCTTCGGCTCCAGGATCATGTCGGTGGAGTAGATGTCCGCGCCGTGCGCCTGCTCGGAGAGGCCGAAGGCGAAGATCTCACCGGAGTCGAGCGCGGCGGCGGCGCGCGGGACGATCCAGTCAATTTCATTCGCGACTGTAGCATTATCCTACGTAGACATAGGAAACGATCAGGTGAAACCCTGTGACCAGCCGATCGTCGCGGCGCGGGCACTGCTATCGTCGGTGCCCATGGGTACCGAACCGGCTGTCCGGCCGCGCCAGCGCGCACAGCATCTCGGGCCCGAGCGCCGCCGCCCGCAAGTGTTGGACGCCGCCCTGGAGATCGCGGTGGAGAGCGGCATCGCCGCCGTGACCATCGCGGCCGTGGCCGATCGCATGCAGGTCACCCGGCCGGTCGTCTACGCCTGCTACGCCGATCGCGTGGAACTCATCGAGGCGCTCATGCGGCGCGAGGAGGACTATCTGCTGCGCGGCATTCTCGACGTGCTGCCGCGCCGTCGGGTGGAGGCCGACGAGGCGGTGTTCGTGGAGGGGTTCCGCGCCCTGCTGCACGTGGTCGCCAACCGCCCCGAGAGTTGGCGGCTCCTCTACGGCAACCCCGATCCGGCGGTGGCCGACTCCTTCGGCCGCGGCCGACAACTCGCGGTGAAACGCTGCACCCGCCGCCTCCGGCCCACCCTGCGCGCCTGGGACACCGCGGACGCCGACCGCAAACTTCCCGCGCTGGTGGAACTTTGGGTTTCCGCGGGCGAGGGCGCGGTCCGCACCCTGCTGTCGGGCGAGGGTGAATGGACCCCCGACACCCTGGGCGAATTCGTCGGCGCGGCGGTGTACCGAGCGCTCCGCCACGCCTGACCAGGCCGCGAGCGCGCATCCCACCGCACAGGCGGACACTCGACGCCTGGGATACTCGTCCTGTCCCGCTGCATTCCGGACCGCAGCAGCCGCCGACGCAGCGCAGCCCACCCGGTGTGCGGCGAAGCCAACCGTCCCGAACGGAATTCCGAAGAGTTCGCCCGCCCTACACGCCCGAGTTATCCGGACACTCCGTATTTGTAGTGCGACAGCGCTATTTTCGACGTGCGTCAACGGCACGTGACAAGGAGCTCCCCTATGGGCATCATCGTCATGATCATCATCGGTCTCATCGCGGGTGCCATCGCCCGCCTGCTCGTTCCGGGCAAGGAGGATATGGGCTGGATCGCCACCATCCTGCTGGGTATCGCGGGCGGGTATGTCGGCGGCACGCTCGGCAGCCTGGTGTTCGCACCGCACGAGTTCGACTTCCGGCCGCCCGTCGAGCACTCCTTCATCGGCGCGATCATCGGCGCGGTCATCATCCTGGTGGTCTACAAGTTCATCCGCGCCCGGGTCTGAGCACACCGCGAGCCGAACGGGGCCGCCAGCGACCGACCACGCTGGCGGCCCTTCCGCGTTCATACGGCAGGTGCGCGACGGCGGCGCGACGGCGCGAGGGGCGCCGCCTACACCTCACCACCAGCGACAACACCACGCCCGGCAGCTCGCTGGCCGATCCGGTCACCTGCACTTTCTGTCATGGTTGCTCGATTAACCTCGTCGCAGGCGCAATGAAAATCCACAGCAGATGCACAAATCGTGCGAATTGCTCACGACAATCTGCCACGCGGGCCGCGCGCCCGTGACTACGATGGACGCCGAGGGGAGTCGGACAGGCGGTCTGGCGGAAGGTCCGGTCATGGCGTTTTATCGGCAGGTGGGAACGGTGCCGCCCAAACGGCACACCCAGCACCGCGATGCCCACGGCAAGCTCTACTACGAGGAGCTGATGGGTGAGGAGGGCTTCTCCGGCGACTCGTCGCTGCTCTACCACCGCGGCCTGCCACCGGCCATCGTGGACTCGGAGGTCTGGCTGGTTCCCGATCAGCGGACCTTTCCGAATCATCCACTGCAACACCGGCATCTGCGGCTGCACGAACTGTTCCCGGGCGACAAGCCGGACGGCACCGATGTGGTGACCGGGCGGCGACTGCTGCTGGGCAATGCCGATGTGCGCATCTCGTACGTGGTGGCCGCGCGGCCGTCGCCGCTGTACCGCAATGCCGTCGGCGACGAGCTGGTGTACATCGAATCCGGTGCGGGCCGGGTGGAGACCGTCTTCGGCGTGCTGCCGGTGCGCCAGGGCCACCAGGTGCTGCTGCCGCGCGCCACCACGCACCGCTGGCTGCCGGAGGGCCCGGAACCCTTGCGGGCCTACGTGATCGAGGCGTCGGGCCATATCACCCCACCCAAGCGCTATCTGTCCAAGTACGGCCAGTTCCTGGAGCATTCGCCGTACTGCGAGCGGGATCTGCACGGCCCCGCCGAACCGCTGCTGGCGGAGGGTACGGACGTCGAGGTGCTGGTGAAGCATCGCCCGGCCGGTGAGATCGTCGGCACCCGCATGATGTACGCGACGCACCCGTTCGACGTGGTGGGCTGGGACGGCTGCCTGTACCCGTTCACCTTCGATATCGCCGACTTCGAGCCGATCACCGGTCGCGTGCATCAGCCGCCGCCCGCGCATCAGGCGTTCGAGGGCTCCAACTTCGTGGTGTGCAACTTCGTGCCGCGCAAGGTCGACTACCACCCGCTCTCGATTCCGGTGCCCTACTACCACTCCAATGTGGACTCCGACGAGATCATGTTCTACTGCGGCGGCAACTACGAGGCGCGCCGCGGCTCGGGCATCGCGCAGGGTTCGGTGTCGGTGCATCCGGGCGGCTACGCGCACGGCCCGCAACCGGGGGCCTACGAGCGCAGCATCGGCGCGGAGTTCTTCGACGAGTTGGCGGTCATGGTCGATACCTTCCGGCCGCTCGGACTCGGCGAGGGCGCGCTGGCCTGCGAGGATCCCGAGTACGCGTGGACCTGGTCCGGCCGCGGGCCGGGAGTTCGGTAAATGCGGGACGCCCCCGCCCGCACCGCGGTGCGGGTCCGTCCCGCCTGCCCGGAGGAGATACGGTGAACAGTCGAGTGCGCATCGAGGTGTCGGCGGATTCCGGATTCGGGCCGCGGCATCTGCCCTACGGGGTCTTCCAACCCAGCGGTGGCGAACCGCGCGTGGGGGTGCGATTGGGTGACTGCGTGGTGGATCTGGCGGTGGCCCTGGATGATCCGATGTTCGCCCGGCCCAGCCTCAATGCCTTCATGGCGCAGGGGCCGACCATCTGGCGGGAGGTGCGCGAGCGGCTGCAAGCGGCGGCCGACGGTGAATTCCCGGCCGCCGCCGTGCATTCCGTCTCGGCGGTGCGGCTGCTGCTGCCGGTGGAGGTCGGCGATTACGTCGACTTCTACGCCAGCATCGACCACGCGACCAACGCCGGTCGCATCTTCCGTCCGGATTCCGAACCGCTGCTGCCGAATTGGCGACATCTGCCGGTGGGCTACCACGGCCGCGCGGGCACCGTAGTGGTCTCCGGCACCGAGGTGATCCGGCCCTGCGGCCAACGCCGAGGCGCTTCGGGCGCACCGGATTTCGGTCCGACGCAGCGACTCGACATCGAGGCGGAACTGGGTTTCGTGGTCGGCGCGGACTCCGAGCGCGGCACGGCCGTCGAGACCGGCGCGTTCGCCGATCACGTCTTCGGGGTGGCGCTGGTCAACGACTGGTCCGCCCGCGACATCCAGGCGTGGGAGGCGCAGCCGCTGGGTCCCTTCCTCGGCAAATCCTTCGCGACATCGCTGGCGGCCTGGGTGACACCCCTGGATGCCCTGCGGGAGGCGCGGATTCCGCTGCCCGCACAGGACCCGCGACCGCTGCCCTACCTGCGGGACAGCGCGCCGTGGGGGCTCGACATCGAACTGCGGGTGGAGTGGAACGGGCAGCTGGTCGCCACTCCCCCGTACTCACGCATGTACTGGTCTCCGGCGCAGATGCTCGCCCATATGACGGTCAACGGGGCCTCCGTGCGCACCGGCGACCTGTTCGCCTCGGGCACCATCTCCGGGCCGCAGCGCCACGAGCGCGGCTCGCTGCTGGAATTGAGCTGGGGCGGCACCGAACCCGTGGATGTGGGCGGCGCGAAGCGGACGTATCTGGAGGACGGCGACGAGGTGGTGATCACGGCGTCGGCCCCGGCGGCGGACGGCGGCCGGCTCACGCTCGGCGAGGTCCGGGGCTCGATCCGGCCCGCACGCCCCTGACCTCCGGCGGCACCGCGATCGCCATCCGATAGCCGATCGGCATGCCCATGACCATGGTCACAGCCGATCGCTATGGCGGGATGTGGACGGCTACCGTTCCGAAGTTGGGAAACTCCGGAGGGCAGTGCGTCGATGCTTACCAATCTCGCCCGCTTCGCCATGGCGCGGCCGCGTACCGTGCTGGTGGCCGCGTTGTTGCTGATGATCATCTGCGGTGGCTTCGGCGCGACCGTGAAGTCGCATATGGTCGGCGGCGGCTACCTCACCTCCGAACTGGAGTCGGTGCGCGCCAACGACTTCATCGAGGACAACTTCCCCGGCGGCAATCCGAACCTCATTGTCATGATCACCGCCGAGGGCGGGGTGAACAGTCCGGAGGCGCGGAGCGAGGCGCAGCGCATCACCGATGAACTGCGCGCCGATTCGACCATCACCGGGGTGCGGTCGTACTGGACCACCGTGACCGAGCGCTCGGATCTGGCGACAGCGCTGCGCAGCAAGGACAGCAAGCGCGGTCTCATCATGGCCACCCTGCTCGGCACCGACACCCAGATCCAGAACCGCGCGGCCGAACTCACCGGCGATCTCAGCGGTGACCGCGGCGGCGTGCAGGTGCGGGTGGGCGGTATGGCGGGCACCTTCGCCGATATCAACCACCAGGTGGAGAAGGATCTGATCCTGGCCGAGGCCATCGCCATCCCTATTTCGGGGCTGCTGCTGGTGCTGGTGTTCGGTTCGCTGGTAGCCGCGGCGCTGCCGATCGGCGTGGGCCTGTTCGCGATCGCCGCCACCCTCGGCATCCTGCGGGCGCTCACCACGGTCATGGACGTGTCGATCTTCGCGTTGAATATGACCAGCGCGCTGGGCCTGGCGCTGGCCATCGACTACAGCCTGTTCCTCGTCAGTCGTTACCGCGAGGAACTCGCGGCGGGTCGCGACACCCGCGCCGCGGTGCTGCGCGCGGTGCAGACGGCGGGCCGCACGGTGGTGTTCTCGGGTCTGACCGTGGCACTGGCGCTGGCGGCGCTGGCGGTGTTCCCGCAGCCGTTCTTCAAATCCTTCGCCTTCGCCGGGGTGGCGGTGGTGGCCGCGGCGGTCGGCGCGTCGGTGCTGCTGCTCCCGGCCGCACTGGTGCTGCTCGGCGATCGGATCAACGCCCTGGATCTGCGGAAACCGCTGCGGCGCGCGCTCGGTCGGCCCGATCCCACGCCGCAGCGGCCCGAGGACAGCGGCTGGTACCGGCTGGTCATGTGGGTGATGCGGCGGTCCGTCCCGGTCGCCGTGGTGACCGGCGCGGTACTGCTGGCGCTCGGCTCACCGTTCCTGGGCGCGCATTTCGGCAGCCCGGACGATCGGGTGATCGGCGACTTCGCCTCCAGCCGCCAGGTCGGCGACGCGCTGCGCGAGGACTTCAACGCCGATATGGCATCGAGCGCCGTGCTGGTGCTGCCGGACTTCCAGGGCACCGGAGAGCAGATCGGCACCTATGCCGCCGCGCTGTCGAAGGTGCCGGACGTGCCCGCGGTGATGTCGAGCGCGGGCGTCTACGTCGACGGTACGAAGATGGCGGCCGGACTGCCCGAAATGGCCGGACCGGCGGGCACCTACCTGTCGGTGGGCACCCGGCTCGCGCCCTCCTCGGTGGCGGGCAAGGAGCAGTTGGCCACCCTGCGCGAGGTGCCCGCGCCCGGCGAGGTGCTGTTCGGCGGCGCGGCGGCGCTGGACGAGGACACCATGGATTCGGTGATCCAGCGCTTGCCGCTGGCCGTCGGGCTGATCGCGGTGATCACCCTGATCCTGCTGTTCCTGTTCACCGGCAGCGTGGTGCTGCCGGTGAAGGCACTGCTGCTGAACCTGCTCTCGGTCACCGCCACCTTCGGGGCGATGATCTGGATCTTCCAGGACGGGCATCTGTCCGGCCTGCTCGGCTTCACCCCGACCGGCACCATCGACCTGTTCATGCCGATCCTGATGTTCTGCCTGGCATTCGGCATGTCCATGGACTACGAGGTCTTCCTGCTCTCCCGCATTCGCGAGGAGTGGCTGGCCTCGGATCGCAGCGCCGCCGCGAACGCCCGCTCGGTGGCGCTGGGCGTGGCCCGCACCGGCCGCATCTTCACCGCCGCGGCGGGTCTGATGGCGGTGGTACTGCTGGCCGTGGCCACCTCCCAGGTGGCGGCCATGAAGCTCTTCGGCATCGGGCTGGCGCTGGCGATCGTGGCCGATGCCACCGTGATCCGCGGCCTGCTGGCCCCGGCGCTCATGCGGATGATGAGCACCGCCAACTGGTGGGCTCCGAAACCCCTTGCGGCGCTGCACAAGCGGATCGGACTGGAGGAGGAGGGCGCGGAGCCGGAGCGGCCCGCGCCGACGCTGGAGAAGTTGCGTTCCTGACCCGATCGGCCACCGCCGCGCTCCGGATGTCACTCGGGGCCGGTTCGGGGGCGGACAGATCCGGCTACCGCCCCGAGGCGGCGCTCGCCCGGCGACCCAACTCCATGACCGTCAGGAAGTGGACTAGGTCCTCGATGAGGCTGTCCACCGAGTCCGGCGCACCGCCGTCGTCGTGATGGTGCAGCCAGTCGGCGACCAATTCGAACATGCCGCCGATGGCCGCCAAACTCACGGCGAGACTGCGCCTTTCGTCCATCTCCGCTTCGGGCCACTGGGTGTCGAGGAAGGCCGCGGCCCAGCGGCGGTTGCCGCGCCGCTGTTTTTCCACGGCGGGTGAGATGCCGCCCGCCTCGCCGAAGGTCACCTTGGCCAGCCGCACGTCGTCGGCGATGGCGTGCACGAAGGCCGCGACGATGGCGCGCAGCCGCTCCTGCCACGGCAGGTCGGCGGTCTCCGCGGCCACCTGCGCCACCCGGGTCTGGAACTGCACGGTGATGTGCTCCAGCAGGGCGCGATAGCAGGCTTCCTTGCTGTCGAAGTGGTCGTAGAAGCCTTTGGTGCCGACGTAGGCGTGTTGACAGATCTGCTCGATCGAGGTGCCCGAATAGCTCTGCTGGGCAAAGAGTTCGGTCGCAGCCGCGAGGAGCTGACGACGCCGCTGCGCACTGCGCTCCTCGGCGTCGAGGCCACGGATTCGACGCCGCGCCGGTGCGGGGTCGGGTCGCGCGGCGGATTTGCTGCGGGTCATAGGCAAACCTTAGCGGCGTCCTTTCGAAAAAGAATTCTTGTTGATAACAGGATAGCGTGTTGTAATCGTCGTCACGTCGATGAGGAAGGGAACAGACGTGGCAGGGATCAATGGGGATCGCCGAAGGCGGGGGTGGCGGCGCTTCACCGCGGCCGCGCTCGCGACGGCGGCGGTCATGAGCACGGCGGTGGCCATGAGCACCGCGGCACTGCTGGGTACGGCGGGCACGGCCGCCGCGGCACCGCAGCCGGTGGATGTGGATCCGTTCTATCAAGCGCCCGAGGGCTTCGAATCCGCCGCGCCGGGCGACATTCTGCGGTCGCGCGAAGTGCAGTTGGCGGTGCTCACGGTGCTCCCGGTGCGAGTGCGTGCCTGGCAGTTGCTGTATCGCACCACCGACCTGTTCGAACAACCCACGGTGGCGGCGACCACGGTGGCGGTGCCCGTGGGGGCCGACACCGCTCGCAGCCGACCGCTGGTCTCACACCAGTTCTTCTACGACAGCGCCGCACCGCACTGCGCACCCTCGTTCCTGTTGCAGCAGGGCGGCGGCCTGGCGGGAGTCGAGGGCATCCACTCCAACGTGGAATACCTGGAGCTCGCGGCCTCCATCAGCCAGGGCTACGCCATCAACGTGCCCGACTACGAGGGCCTGAACGGTCATCTGGCCGTCGCCAAGGAACCCGGCTACATGGTGCTCGACAGCATCCGCGCGGCCGAACGCTTCGAACCCCTCGGCCTGGACGGCGCGAACACGCCGGTGGCGCTGTGGGGGTACTCCGGCGGCGGCATGGCCAGCGGCTGGGCCGCGGAAATGCATCCCACCTACGCGCCGGAGCTGAACATCAAGGGCGCGGCCATCGGCGCGCCGGTCTCGGACGTGGAATCACTGCTGCACGTGAACGGCTCCATGTTCTCCAGCCTCATCGGCATCGGCATCGCGTCGCTGATGAACGCCTACCCGGAGTTCGCCGCGGCGACCGAACGCGTGCTCACCCCCGAGGGCCGGGCGATGATGAACCGCACCAACGCCCAGTGCCTGCCGCGCAACGCGCTGACCATGATGTTCGTCGACTATCAGAAGATGCTGACCATTCCCATCGCGGAGTACCTGGCGCTGCCGGAGGTCCGCGAGGTGTTCGACGCGACCGTGCTCGGCAAGCACGCGCCGACCATGCCGATCATGCTCTACCAGGGCGTCTTCGACGAGGCCGTGCCGGTCTTCGACAATGACGCGCTGGTGCCCAAGTGGTGTGCGGGCGGCACCTCGGTGCTCTACAAGCGCGACCACCTCAGCGAGCACCTGACCCTGCCCACCCTGGGCATGGGCGACGCCTTCAACTGGGTGCGCGGCCGCCTGGCCCCCGGCGCGCCCGATCCGGTGGGTTGCCAGACCGAGAACCACCTGTCACTGTTCTTCGATCTCCAGGACATCCTGATGCAGACCGAGATCAATCTGAACGCCACCTTCGGCGCGCTGGGCTGGCCCATCGGACCTCAGGAACGCTGAGAAACCTTCTCGCTCAGCCCCTGTGACTCGTGCCCCGACCGCAACCGGAGCGGTCGGGGCACGAGTGCGGGTACGCGGGTATCCGCCGCCCGCGGCGGTCTCGTGACGCGACTCACGCGGGACCGGTATGGTCGGCAGCGTTATCTATTCGCATGCCAACGGGGGCTCGCACCAGCGGGCTGAGAGGACGGCTAGTGGGCCGTCGACCGTATGAACCTGACCGGGTAATGCCGGCGTAGGGAGGATTCACAATGTCACCTGATCGAGTCGCGTCCACGAACGGCCGGTCCGCGCCGGTGGACACGGTGACCACCGGTCCTATCGAAGGCAGCGTCAAGCACTACCAGCAGCTCGAGGCCGACGGCACGACGCTGCGCATTCCGGTGCGACGCATCAACCTCACCAATGGTGAGCATTTCGACGTGTACGACACGTCCGGCCCGTACACCGACTCCAGCGCGAGCATCGACGTGGAGGCGGGCCTGCCCAAGCTGCGCGACGCCTGGGCCAAGCCGGACGTGCCCGGCCCGCGCACCCAGCTGGCCTGGGCTCGCGCGGGCATCATCACCAAGGAGATGCACTACATCGCGGCCCGCGAGGGCGTCTCCCCCGAACTCGTGCGCGACGAGGTCGCCGCCGGGCGGGCGGTGATTCCGGCCAATCACAACCACCCCGAATCCGAGCCGATGATCATCGGCAAGAAGTTCGCGGTGAAGATCAATGCCAATATCGGCAACTCGGCCGTCTCCTCCTCCATCGCCGAGGAGGTGGAGAAGATGGTGTGGGCCACCCGCTGGGGCGCGGACACCATCATGGACCTGTCCACCGGCAAGAACATCCACGAGACCCGCGAGTGGATTCTGCGCAACTCCCCGGTCCCGGTCGGCACCGTGCCGATCTACCAGGCGCTGGAGAAGGTGAACGGCGATCCCACCAAGCTCACCTGGGAGATCTACCGCGACACCGTCATCGAACAGGCCGAGCAGGGCGTGGACTACATGACCGTGCACGCGGGCGTGCTGCTGCGCTACATCCCGCTCACCGCCAAGCGCGTCACCGGCATTGTCTCGCGCGGCGGTTCCATCATGGCGGCGTGGTGTCTGGCGCATCACCAGGAGTCGTTCCTGTACACGAATTTCGCTGAGCTGTGCGAGATTCTGGCGAAGTACGACATCACCTTCTCCCTCGGTGACGGCCTGCGGCCCGGTTCCATCGCCGACGCCAACGACGAGGCGCAGTTCGCCGAACTCCGGACCCTCGGCGAGCTGACGAAGATCGCGAAATCCCATGGCGTGCAGGTGATGATCGAGGGCCCGGGCCACGTGCCCATGCACAAGATCGTGGAAAACGTTCGCCTGGAAGAGGAATGGTGCGAGGAGGCCCCGTTCTACACGCTGGGCCCGCTCGCCACCGATATCGCCCCGGCCTACGACCACATCACCTCGGCCATCGGCGCGGCCATCATCGCCCAGGCCGGCACCGCCATGCTCTGCTATGTCACGCCGAAGGAGCATCTGGGCCTGCCCAACCGCGACGACGTGAAGGTCGGCGTGATCACCTACAAGATCGCCGCCCACTCCGCCGACCTCGCCAAGGGCCACCCGGGCGCGCAGGCCCGCGACGACGCGCTGTCCAAGGCCCGCTTCGAGTTCCGCTGGCGCGACCAGTTCGCGCTGTCGCTGGACCCCGACACCGCGCGGGAGTACCACGACGAGACGCTGCCCGCCGAACCCGCCAAGACCGCGCACTTCTGCTCCATGTGCGGCCCGAAGTTCTGCTCCATGCGCATCTCCGCGGATGTCCGCGAGTACGCCGAGAAGCAGGGCCTCACCGATGTGGCGGCCATCGAGGCGGGCATGGCCGAGAAGTCCGCCGAGTTCGCGGCCAGCGGCAAGCAGGTGTACCTGCCGGTCGTCTCGTAGCCGCGCACGCCCGGCCCGCAGCCGCTGCGGGCCGGGCGCTCAGGCCCGCGCGGAGATCTGCTGGACGCCCCAGCTGTTGCCGTCCGGGTCGTCGAAGTAGATGAAGCCGACATTGTCGAGCGGGTCGGCGGTGGGGGACGGATTCACGCCGACCACCTCGATATCGCTGACGGGGACGCCGCGCTCCACCAGTTCGGCGTGGGCGCGCTTCAGATCGGGCACCACCAGTTGCAGGCCCTTGAGGCAGCCCGGCTCCATATGGGGCACCACGCCCTCCCCGATGACGATGGAGCAGCCGGAGCCGGGCGGGGTCAGTTGCACGACCCGCATGCCCTCGGCGATATGCGTGTCGTGGTCGACGGTGAAGCCGAGTTGGCGGGCGTAGAAGTCCAGGGCGCGATCCACATCCGATACCGGGACGATCACGACCTCGAGGGTCCAGTTCATGGCTCGAGCCTTCCTGCGGGGCGGACAGCTGTCACCACTATGGACGCGACGGGCGGGCGAAAGTGGTCGTTCCCGCTCGATTCGGTGTGTCCGATGCGCGAATGTCAGCGCTTCGGCTGCCAGCGCTGTGCGAATTCGCCCGGCCGCGGCGCCGGGCCGGGGAGTTTTCCCGAGGCGGCGAGCCCGTCCACGAGCATGGCCAGGACGCGGCGGCGCAGTTGCGCGGTCCGGTCCGGGTCCGGCAGGGAGACGGCCGCGCACGCCTCGAGAACGAGTCCGAGATCGGCCACGGTCGCATCCGCGCGCAGGGTGCCGGACGCGTGCGCTCGGCGGATCAGCTCCTCGTTCAGCTCCGCGGATCGCTGCACATCCGGGAAGATCGACTCGTCCGGGGTGAAGGTGCCCGCCAGGTGGACGGTCAGCGAATGCACGTCGGCATCCACCACGCGTTGCAGGAATCCCACCAGGCCCTGCCAACCGTCGGAGTCGGCCAGCGCCGCCTCGGCTTCGGCGTTGTAGCGGCGCAGGCCGTCGTGGCAGAGCGTGCGCAGCAGCGCCTCCTTGTTGGCGTAGCGGCGGTACAGGGCACTGATACCGACGCCCGCGCGTTCCGCGACAGCGGCGATCGGAGCGGTGGCATCGGCGAGGAATACCTCGCGGGCGGCGCGGAGGATGAGTTCGTCGTTGCGGGCGGCCTGCGCCTTGCGGCCCGGCAGTGCGCGCTGAGCTGGGGTTTCGGCGGTTTCGGTCATGATTTCAGCATAACACTTGAACGGAATGATCCGTTCCGCTATAGTTTGAACAGAACGAAGCATTCCGTTCCAAACCGGGAGAGAATCATGAACGCCACCGCCATCCGCACCTTCCGCATCGAGGTTCCGCAGGCCGACCTCGACGATCTGCGCGACCGCCTGGCCCGCACCCGCTGGGCCGACCAGATCCCGGGCTCCGGTGACACCTACGGCGTGAGCGTCGATCGGGTGCGGCACCTGGTCGAGCACTGGCAGGGCGGATTCGACTGGCGCGAGGTCGAGGCGAAGCTCAACGAGTACCCGCAGTTCATCACCGAGATCGACGGTCAGGACATCCATTTCCTGCATGTGCGCTCCGAGCGAGAGCAGGCCTTCCCGCTCATCCTCACCCACGGCTGGCCGGGCACCTTCGTGGAGTTCCTCGGCGTGATCGAACCGCTCACCGCGGCGGGCTTCGATCTGGTCATCCCGTCCATCCCGGGGTTCGGCTTCTCCGGTCCGACCACCGAATCGGGCTGGGACAACACCCGTATCGCCACCGCCTGGGCGGAGCTCATGCGGCGACTCGGATACCAGCGCTACGGTGCGGTCGGCAATGACGCCGGATCCGCGATCTCCGCCGAACTGGGCCGGATCGATGCCGAGCACATGGTGGGATCACATGTGGCGCAGGTGTATTCATTCCCGTCCGGCGATCCGGCGGAGATGGCCGATCTCACCGACAGCGAGGCGCAGGCGCTGGAGACGCTGGACTGGTTCGCCAAGAACAAGATGAGCTTCAATATCCTGCACTCCCAGCAGCCGCAGACCCTGGCGCACGCCATCATGGACTCGCCTGCCGGGCTGGTGGGCTGGCTCGGCCAGCTGCTCGGCCCGGATCTGGACGACGACTTCGTGCTCACCCATATCGCCATCCACTGGTTGACCGGCACCGCCGGTTCGTCCACCCGCATCTACTTCGAGAACGCGCGGGCCGAGCAGCCGACCGAGCCGACCACCGTGCCCATGGCCCTGAGCGGGTCGAACGGCGACTTCCACGGCATCCGCCGGTTCGCCGACCGCGACCACAACATCGTGTCCTGGAAGACCCACGACGTATTCAGCCACTACCTGCACCACGCCGCCCCGAAGCTGATGGCGGGCGAGATCACGGAGTTCTACGCGCAGTTCCGCTGAGCGGAGATATTCACGGCCCGCACCCTCCGGGGTGCGGGCCGAATCCGTTACAGCGCAGCGCGCAGCGGGGGCGTCGTGGGGCACGGCACGCTCAGAGATCGTCGGGCAGCAGACGAAAGGCGCTATGACCGGTGAGGGGCGTGATCGCACGGAAGTCGCGACGGTCGAGCGTCAACACCTCCACCGTTTCGTACCGTTCGGCAAGCGAGACATTGGTGGCGTCGGTGAGATCCAAGCGCAGGGTCAAGTACCTGTCCTGCACCTTGCGCGCGACCCGCAGCAGATCTGCGGACACCGCGGGCACTTCGATGCGCCCGATGCGCTCTTGCGCCAGCAACCAGTCATTGACCGCGTACGCGGCGCGGCGGTTGAGATTGCGAGTGGTGACGTGTTCGACTTCGAGCAAGACGAGAGGCGAGACGACGGTCAGTGCCGCCTGCTGCAGCGCGGCGCGCGCGTCGGAGTGCTCAGGATCCGCCGAGTTGAATGCGGCGATCAGACCGGAGGTATCGCCGATCAGTATCATCCAGCGTCGGCTTCGGTATCGGTGATCGCTTCTCGCACAACGCTGTCGATCTCATCCGCCGTCACGGCATGCCCGTAGTCGAGAACCGGGATATCCCACACCTCGTCCCATCGCCGAGTACGTATCGCGGCCAGGTGAAAGGCCTCACGAAAGTACTCGGATTCCGGCCGCCCTTCGCGCGCTGCGGCCTTCTTCACCAACTCGAGATCGGCCTCATCGACCATGACCGTCGTCTTCTTCAAGCCCATATGGTTATGGTACCCGCACCATAACTTGGGGCGAGCTCTCGCCGCTCGCCCCGCCGGCGCTCAGGCGTGCGAGTGGAGTTCGCCCCAGGCCGGGAACGGATCGGCGTAGTTCACCCACGCTCGCTGTCCCGCGGCGAGTTCCGCATCGGTGAGCAGGGCCTCGTCCAGCAGGGTGCGCACCCGCTCGCGGTCCAGTTTCACGCCGATGAAGACGATCTCCGAGCCCGGCTGCTCCTCGAGCGAGGACCAGAAGGCGGCCGGTTCGAAGGTGAGGTTCGGGCCGGCCTGCGACCAGATGGCGACCAGCTCGGGGCGGCTGGCGATCCAGCAGAATCCCTTGCTGCGCAACAGTCCGCGCAGCTGGGTCAGCGCCGCGTCCAGGCGTTCGGGGTGGAAGGGGCGGTCGGCGGTGTAGGTGAGACTGCGGATGCCGTACTCCTCGGTCTCGGGGGTGTGCCCGCCCGCCAATTCCTCCTCCCAGCCCGCGGTTTCGGCGGCCAGGTCGGGGTTGTACAGGCCGGTGTCGAGCACCTCGGAGAGATCGACGGAACCCTTGACCGCGCGCAGGATCTTGGCCTTGGGGTTGAGGCGGCGGATGGTGGCCTCCACGCTGCCGACGGCATTGGCGCTCACCAGATCGGTTTTGGAGATGATCAGCACGTCGGCGAACTCCACCTGATCCACCAGCAGATCGGAGATGGTGCGGGCGTCACCCTCCCCCGCCTGCATCTCCCGCTGCTCGAGGGATTCACCGCGCACCACCTCGGACAGGAAGGTGGAGGCGTCGACGACGGTCACCATGGTGTCCAAGCGCGCGATGTCGCCGAGTGTGAAACCGTCCTCGAATTCCCATTCGAAGGTGGCGGCCACCGGCATGGGTTCGGAGATGCCGGTGGATTCGATGACCAACTGGTCGAAGCGGCCCTCGCGGGCGAGCTTGCCGACCGATTCGATGAGGTCTTCGCGCAGCGTGCAGCAGATGCAGCCGTTGGTGAGTTCGACCAGCTTCTCCTGGGTCCGGTCCAGGTGGCCCTGGCCCGCCACCAGGGCGGCGTCGATATTCACCTCGCTCATGTCGTTGACGATGACGGCCACGCGGCGGCCCTCGCGGTTGGCGAGGATGTGGTTGAGCAGGGTGGTCTTCCCGGCTCCGAGGAAGCCGGAGAGCACGGTCACGGGCAGGGGGCGGGTCTGGGCTGAGGTCACCTGTTAATGATAACCGTTTTCATTTACGGTGAGCGGGTCGCCCCACCGAACCCCGCCCGCGTCCCACGCGCTCCGACGCCGTCCGCCCGGCGCATCGTCGGCCCACGGGGGACGAGGCACGGTGGCCGGATGACCCACGCCTCCACGCGGCGGCTCCGCGTAGGGTCAGCGGCGTGGAACTGCTACCGCTCACGCCCAATGGCAAGACTCCGGTTCGTGTGCTGACCATTGCCGGAACCGACTCCGGCGGTGGGGCCGGAATTCAGGCCGACAGCCGCACCATGGCCCTGTGCGGAGTGCACGCCTGCGTGGCGGTGGCCGCCGTAACCGTGCAGAACACCGTGGGCGTCAGCGGTTTTCACGAGATTCCGCCGCAGATCGTGGCCGATCAGGTGCGCACCGTGGTGACCGATATCGGTATCGGCGCGGCCAAGACCGGCATGCTCGCCTCCACGGCCATCATCGAGGCGGTGGCCGGGGTGTGCCGCGAGGTCGGCATCGGCGGCGGCGGGGACATCCCCTTGGTCGTGGACCCGGTGGCGGCCTCCATGCACGGTGATCCGCTGCTGCACGCCGAGGCCCTCGACGCGGTGCGCTACACCCTGTTCCCGCTGGCCACCGTGGTCACCCCCAATCTCGACGAGGTGCGGCTCCTCACCGGCGTGGAGGTCGTCGACGACCGCAGCGCGCGCCGCGCCGCCGAGGCGCTGCACGCCCTCGGCCCCCGCTGGGCCATCGTCAAGGGCGGCCATCTGCGCAGCTCCGCCTATAGCACCGACCTGCTGTTCGACGGCGAGAAATTCCACGAGCTGACCGCCGAGCGCATCGCCACCGGCAACGACCACGGCGGCGGCGACACCCTGGCGGCCGCGCTGGCCTGCGCCCTCGCCCACGGCTACCCGGTGCCGGACGCCTTCGCCTTCGCCAAGGAATGGACGCGGCGGTGCCTGGAGGCGGCCTACGACCTCGGAGCGGGGCACGGGCCGGTGTCCCCGCTGTGGCGGCTGCACGAGCTCTGACACCGGCGTTCGGCGAGGAGTTCCGAGCAGGGCCGGGTAGTCCGGCTCCCAGCAACCTCCCAGGCCGGGCGCAGGGACGGCCCAGTGTCGGGCGCGAGCGTGGTCGGCATGACCGACACCATGACCGCCGTTCGGGCGGCGGAATCAGCCGGGGCTGTGACCACGCCCGTTGTCGACGTGGTCGTGCCCGTGTACAACGAGGAGCGTGATCTCGGGCCGTGCGTGGCGCGGCTGCACGCCTTCCTGCGGGAGAGTTTTCCGTTCACGACGCGAATCACCATCGCGGACAACGCCTCCACCGACGGCACACTGCTCGTCGCACGGCAGCTGGCCGCGAGCCTGGCCGGGGTTCGGGTGGTGCATCTGGACCGCAAGGGGCGCGGGCGGGCACTGCGCACCGTGTGGCAGGAGTCGGACGCGCGGGTGGTCGCCTATATGGACGTGGACCTGTCCACGGATCTGAACGCGCTGCTGCCGCTGGTCGCGCCGCTGGTGTCCGGGCACTCGGACGTCGCGATCGGCACCCGGCTGGCGGCCTCGTCGCGGGTGGTGCGCGGACCCAAACGGGAGTTCATCTCGCGCTGCTACAACCTGATCCTGCGCACCTCGCTGCACGCCCGATTCTCCGACGCGCAATGCGGATTCAAGGCCATGCGCACCGAGGTGGCGCGGGCGGTGCTGCCGCTGGTGCAGGACGGTGAATGGTTCTTCGACACCGAACTGCTGGTCATCGCCGAACGGGCCGGTCTGCGCATCCACGAGGTGCCGGTGGACTGGATCGACGATCCCGACAGCCGGGTGGACATCGTGGACACCGCGCGCAAGGACCTGCTGGGGATCTGGCGGGTCGGTCGCGCGCTCACCACCGGACGGCTGCCGATCAACGAACTGCGGGCCGCCGTGGGACGCGAACCGCTGGTGGAGGGGGTACCGCTGGGCATGGTCGGACAGCTGGTGCGGTTCGGCATCGTCGGCGTGGTCTCCACCCTGGCCTATCTGCTGCTGTATGTGGCGCTGCAACCGATCACCGGACCGCAGCCCGCCAATTTCCTGGCGCTGCTCGTCACCGCCGTCGGCAATACCGCCGCCAACCGCGCCTTCACCTTCGGGGTGCGCGGCGCGACCCGGGCCGTCTCCCATCACGTCCAGGGCTTGGCCATCTTCGGGTTCGGGCTGCTGGTGACCTCGGGATCGCTTTTCGCCCTGCACCATTGGGCCCCGGGCACATCGGTGCACGTGGAACTGCTGGTATTGGTGGCCGCCAATCTCATTGCCACCCTTGCTCGTTTCGTGGGACTGCGCTGGGTGTTCCGGAATACGCCCGAGCACACGCGGCCGGAAGGAGCGCGCGCATGACCGCGACACTCGCCCGGCCCCGACACCCGGCGCAAGCCCCCGAACCGCGCACACCCCGCGTCCCGCGCTGGGACTATCCGGCGCTGGCGGTGCTGCTGGTCGGCACCGCGCTCGCCTACCTCTGGAATCTCACCGCCAACGGCTGGGCCAACAGTTTCTACGCGGCCGCGGTGCAGGCGGGTTCGCGGTCGTGGAAGGCGTTCTTCTTCGGCTCCTCCGACGCCGCGAACTCCATCACCGTGGACAAGACGCCACTGTCGCTGTGGCCCATGGAGATCTCGGTGCGGATATTCGGGCTGCACAGCTGGAGCATGCTGCTGCCGCAGCTGTTGTTGGGCGTGGGTTCGGTAGCGCTGCTGTGGGCGGCGGTGCGGCGGTACTTCGGTCCGGGCGCGGGGCTGCTGGCCGGGATCGCGCTGGCCGTGACGCCGGTCGCGGCCCTGATGTTCCGGTTCAACAACCCGGACGCCATGCTGGTGTTCCTCATGATCGCGGCGGCCTGGGCCATGTTGCGAGCGGTGGAGTCCGGCCGCTGGCGATGGCTGCTGTTGTGCGGGCTGTTCATCGGATTGGGCTTCCTGGCAAAGCAATTGCAGGTGCTGCTGGTGGTGCCCGCATTGGCGCTGACCTACCTGATCGCGGGTCCGCCGCGGCTCGGGAAACGCATCGCGCAACTGTTCGCGGCCGGATTCGCCATGGTCGCCGGTGCGGGCTGGTGGGTGCTCATCGCCCAGCTGTGGCCCGCCGACGACCGGCCGTATTTCGGTGGCTCGCAGCACAATTCGATCATCGAACTGACACTGGGCTACAACGGTCTGGGCCGTTTGAACGGCGACGAGACCGGCAGCATCGGACCCGGCGGTGAACTACCGGCGGGCGGCAACGGCATGTGGGGCAGCACCGGCATCACCCGGCTGTTCGACCCGGCGCAGGGCGGCCAGATCGCCTGGTTCATCCCGGCGGCACTCGTGCTGTTGCTCGCCGGAATCGCGCTGCGCGGCAAGGTCTCCCGGACCGACCCACAGCGGGCCGCACTGCTGCTCTGGGGCAGCTGGCTGCTGGTGACCGGGCTGGTGTTCAGCTACATGCAGGGGATCTTCCATCAGTATTACACGGTGGCGCTGGCACCGGCCGTGGCGGCACTGGTGGGTGCGGGCGCGGTGCAGCTCTGGCGCAGGCGCGAAGTCGCCTGGGTGCGGGTGGCGCTGGCGCTGGCCGTCGGCCTCAGCACCGCCACCGCCTGGATGCTGTTGTCCCGCAGCGCCGATTTCGTGCCGTGGCTGCGCTGGACGATCCTGATCGGCGGCATCGCGGCCACCGTGCTGATGCTGGTTCCCGCCCGCCGGCTGTCCCTGGCCGCGGCGTCACTCGCCCTGACGGTCGGGCTCGCGGGCCCGGTCGCCTACACGGTGGACACCCTGGCCAGCGCGCATCAGGGTGCGATCCCGACCGCCGGTCCGGACGTCGGCGGCGGCTTCGGCCCGGGGCACGGCGGGCCGGGCGGTCGCCAGGCCATGGACGATGGCCGCACTGATGGTGCGGCCGGTGGCGGCACACCCGCAGCGCCGAACGGCAAGCAACTCCCGCCGCCGGGTGGCGGAGCTGCACCTCCCGGTCCGGACGGCACACTGTCCAGCGGCGCGACCGACGGTGCTGGCGCGCAGGGGAATCCGAGCGCTACCGGCGGGGGCCTGGCCGATGGTGCGCCGGGCGCCGGTCCGGCAGGCGGCGCGATGGGTGGCGGTCCGGCGGGTGGGGTCATGGGGGCGAGCGAGCCGAGCGAGCGGCTCACCGCTCTGCTGCTGGCCGACGGCGACGCCTACACCTGGGTCGCCGCGACCGTGAGCTCCAACAGTGCGGCGGGATACCAGTTGGCCACGGAGCTTCCCGTCATGCCCATCGGCGGCTTCAATGGCAGCGACCCGTCACCCACGCTGGAGCAGTTCCAGCGGTATGTGGCGCAGGGCCGCATCCACTACTTCCTCACCGGCAGCGGAAACGGCGGCGGCCCAGGCCGTTCCGCGGATTCGGAGAGCTCGAAGGTCACCGCCTGGATCGCGGCGAACTTCACCGCGGAGGAGGTCGACGGGGTGACGGTCTACGACCTGACCCAGCCGACATCGGCGTAATCGGCAACACACGACGCCCCCGTCCATCCGGGCGGGGGTGTCGTCGTGTCCACCGGGATTGATTTCGCCATATCCAACGCGCATCACCCCCTACGCTGAATTGAAGACCGCACCAGCGATTTCCGGAAATGTCACCATGACCTGTCCCCTACCCCAGCGTCCGCTCCCGCTCAGCGACGAACACCGCGAATCATTCTGGCGTCGATCGGGCTGGAGCCCCGCCCTCCCGGAGCGGGAGCGGGAAGCCATCGAACACCGCTGGGATGACGAATCCATCCAGATCGCCGAGGTTTTCGGCTGGTGATCAGGCTGTCCGGGCCGCAAGCCATTCCGCGAACGAGGGCCCGGCCAGGTAGGCGTGCGCGGAGGGCAGCAGGGTGCCGTCTTCGAACTGCTCACGATCCGGATTCTCCGGGTCGCTGACCTCCACGATCCGAACACCGCTGCCGCGCTTGGCCATGAGCGCGGCCGCCGCACCCGCCATGGTCTCCGCCCGCGGACCAGCGACCTCGAGGAAGGGGCCGGTGGCGACCGGCGCGGGTTTGATCGCCAGGTCGACCAGCGCCTCCGCGACCGTGCGCGCGGCGACCAGCTGGGTGCGCATCTTCGGCAAGTGCGCGACCTCGCCCCGAGTGCCCCACTGCACCATGACCTCGACCAGTTCGTGGAACTGCGCGGCGCGCAGGATCTGCACCGGCAGCGGGCCTTCGAGCAGCGCCCGCTCATGGGCGAGCTTGGCGGCGTTGTAACCGGCCCGCGAGTTGTCGATGCCGATGATCGACACCACGACCAGCTTCTCGACGCCTGCCTTGCGGCCCGCGGCGTGGAGATTGCGCGCGGCGGCGGTGAAGAACTCGGTGGCGATGTGCTGGTCGTCGGACGGCGTGCTGGAGGCGTCGATGACCACTCGCACGCCCGCGAGCGCCTCCTCCAGGCCCGCTCCGGTCTCGACATCCACGCCGTTGGCGCGGGAGAATGCCACCACCTCGTGGCCCTGTTCCTTCAGCACATCCACCACATGGCGGCCCAGTCGCCCGGTCGCACCGGCCACCGCGATCCGCATGGTCTCGTTCATTGCTGTGCTCCTTCGTCCGTCGGGTTCACCGAGTTGACGACGGGGCGTGCGCGAGTGTGACACGGCGGCATGCGAACTCCGAGGGCCGACCGCCGCGCGCTGGGTCAGGACGGCGGGTGCAGTGCGTTGTGCAGCGTACTGGCCCACTGCTGCACGATCTCCTTGCGGCGCAGCGAGTCGTCGGTGAGCACGTCGGCTAGGCCGAGGCCGCGGGCCAGGTCCAGGGTGGCCTGGACCAGGTGGTGGGTGACCGGGTCGGAGTCGTCGACGCCGAGCGCCTCCACGGCCATCCGGTGCGAGATGCGGCCGAAGCGGGCCTCCATGGGGACGATGCGCTCCCGCAGGGCCGGATCGGCGGCGGCGTGCGTCCACACCTGGAGGGCCGCCTTGAACAGCGGGCTGGTGTAGGACTCCACCAGGGAGACGACCACGGCGTGGGTGCGGCCCGCACCCTCGGCGACCTCGCCGAGGGCGAGGGCCTCGCTCTTCGACTGCGTCATCCGCGACTCGAACATGTACTCCAGGGCCGCGGTGATCAGATCCTCACGGGTGGGGAAATGATGCTGGGCCGCCCCGCGCGACACCCCGGCGCGTTCGGCCACCACGGCCACGGTGGCGGCCGCCCAGCCCAGCTCGGCCAGGCAGTCGATGGTCGCCTCCAGCAGCCGCTGCCGGGTGGCCCGGCTGCGGTCCTGCTTGGGTTCGTGAGGTGTCGCCATGGCCGCTATTCTGCCCAGCGCGGTGGCCGCCGCTGAAAGAAGGCCGTCATGCCCTCGATCACGTCGGGGGTTCCGAAGCAGCTGCCCGAGCGCTTGGCCAGGTCGTCGGCGCTGCGATCGAATTCGGCCAGGATGTGGGCGGTGGTGAGCCGCTTGCTCTCGGCCAGCCCCTGCGGGGACCCCTTGCGCAGCTCACCACACAGCCGCGCCACCTCCGCCGCCGCGTCGTCGGCGGCGATGGTGATCAGGCCGATGCGCTCGGCGGTGTCGGCGTCGAAGGTCTCACCGGTCTGGAAGTACCGCGCCGCCGCCCGCGATGTCATGCGCGGCAGCAGGGTGAGCGAGATGATGAACGGGGCCAGGCCCAGCCGCGCCTCGGTGAGGGCGAAGCTGCTGCCGCGACCGGCGACGACGATATCGCAGGCCGCGACGATGCCCATCCCGCCCGCGCGCACGTTGCCGTCGATCCGCGCCACCACGGGCTTGGGCAGTTCCAGGATGCGCCGCAACACCTGGACCGCCCAGCGGGTGCGGATGTCGGCGGCCGCCGCGGGATCGGCGTCGAGGGCCTCCTTCAGGTCCGCACCGGCGCAGAAGGTGGTGCCGGTGTGGGTCAGGACGACACCGCGCACGGCCTCGTCCGCACCCGCCCGCTCCAGCCCGTCCAGCAGTTCGGCCACCAGCCGCGAGGACAGGGCATTGCGGTTGTGCGGGGAATCCAGGGTGAGCACCGCGAAGCCGTCGCGCACCTCGTAGCGGACGACCGGCGTGGTTTCCGGGGTGGGTTCGGTATCGGTCATGTCAGTACGACCTCGGCAGGCCCAGCGAGTGCTGGGCGACGAAATTCAGGATCATCTCCCGGCTGACCGGGGCGACGCGGCCGATGCGCGCGGCGGCGAGCATGCCCGCCAGACCGACATCGGAGGTGAGGCCGGAACCGCCGTGGGTCTGGATGGCCTGATCGAGCGCCTTGATGCTGGCTTCGGCGGCAGCGTATTTCGCCATATTGGCGGCCTCGGCGGCCCCGAAGTCGTCGCCCGAGTCGTAGAGCACGGCGGCCTTCTGCATCATGACCTTGGCCAGCTCCAGTTCGATCTTCACCTGTGCCAGCGGATGCGAAATGCCCTGGTGCGCACCGATCGGCGTCTTCCACACCTGGCGCTCCTTGGCGTACTCCACCGCCCGGTCGATGGCGTAGCGGCCCATGCCGACCGCCATGGCCGCGCCCATGATGCGCTCCGGGTTCAGGCCCGCGAACAGCTGCGCGATGGCCGCGTCCTCCTGGCCGACCAGGGCGTCGGCGGGCAGTCGCACGTCGTCGAGGAACAGCGTGTACTGGCTGTCCGGCTCGATGATGTCCATCTCCTGCCGGTTCTTCACGAAGCCGGGGGTGTCGACGGGCACGATGAACAGCGCGGGCTTGAGGTTGCCGGTCTTGGCGTCCTCGGTGCGCGCCACGATGAGCACGGCCTCGGCCTGGTTCACACCGGAGATGAAGATCTTGCGGCCGTTGAGGATCCAGTCGCCGCCGTCGCGCCGGGCGGTGGTGGTGATCTTGTGCGAGTTGGAGCCCGCGTCCGGCTCGGTGATGCCGAAGACCATCTTGGCGGTGCCGTCGGCCAAGCGCGGCAACCAGCTCAGCTTCTGCTCCTCGGTGCCGTACTTGGTGATGATGGTGCCGCAGATGGCGGGCGAGACCACCATCAGCAGCAGGCCCGCACCCGCCGCGGACAGCTCCTCCTGCACCAGCGCGAGTTCGTAGATGCCCGCGCCGCCACCGCCGTACTCCTCCGGCAGGTTCACGCCGAGGAAGCCGAGTTCGCCTGCCTCGTCCCAGAGTTCGGTGAGCGGCTCGTTCCGCAACGCCTTGGCGCGTACGTAGTCGCGGTAGTTGTATTTGGCGGCCAGTTGGGCCACCGCCGCGCGCAGCGCCTTCTGTTCGTCGGTTTCGATGAAGCTCATTGCCTACTCCTGGTTTTCGTTGTGCACAACGGCGAGCACAGCGCCGACGTCGACCTGCTGACCGACCGCGACGTTCAGTTCGGTGAGGGTACCGGCGGTGGGGGCGGCGATGGCGTGTTCCATCTTCATGGCCTCCAGCCACAGGATGGGCTGGCCCTTCTCCACCCGTGCGCCGAGCTCCGCGCCGAGGCGGATGACCGCGCCCGGCATGGGTGCCAGCAGCGAGCCCTCCGCCACCTGGTCGGCCGGATCCTCGAAACGCGGCAGCCGCCGCACGGTCACCGGGCCGAGCGGGGAGTCGACGGCGACCAGATCGCCGTAGCGGGCCACCTCGAAGCGGCGCAGCACCGCGCCGCGCTCGCCGGGGATGCGCAACGCCACGGTGTTCGGGGTGAGGTCCACCAGTTCCAGGCCCGGCAGCCCGTCCACCTCGAGACCCGCGCGGGTCAGGCGGTAGCGCACCTCGTGCTTGCCGGTCACCCGGCTCTCGTAGGACTTGGACTGCGGCTGCGACGGCAGGTTCCGCCAGCCGCTGGGCAGCCCGCCGCCCACCCGCGCGGCGGCGCGATTGGCGGCGGCGTCGGCCAGGGCAGCCGCCGTGATCGACAGTGTCTCAGCGCTTTCCGAGGCCAGCGGGGCGGCGAGCGCGTCCAGGCCGTGGGTGGCGAAGAAGGCGGTATCGGTGTCCCCGGCCAGGAAGGCCGGATGCCGCAGCACCCGCACCAGCAGATCGCGGTTGGTCACCAGGCCGTGGATCTTGGCCCGCTGCAGGGCCGAGGCCAGCAGATGCGCCGCCTCGTCCCGGGTTTCGGCGTAGGAGATGACCTTGGCGAGCATGGGGTCGTAGTGCACGCCCACCACCGAACCGTCCACCACACCGCTGTCCAGGCGCACGCCCGGCTCGGTGAGCACGGTGAATTCGCCTGCGGTGCCGGGGATGTCGAGCGCATGGACGGTACCGCTCTGCGGCTGCCAGTCCTGCGCGGGATCCTCGGCGTAGAGGCGCACCTCGATGGAGTGGCCGCGCAGGGCGGGCGGCGTCGCGGGCAGCGGGCGTCCGGCCGCCACCTGCAACTGCAGGCGCACCAGATCCAGGCCGGTGGTCTGCTCGGTGACCGGATGTTCCACCTGGAGGCGGGTGTTCATCTCCAAGAAGAAGAACTCCCCCTTCTCGTCGGCCAGGAACTCGACGGTGCCCGCACCCTCGTAGCCGATGGCCTCGGATGCCAGCCGCGCCGCCTCGAACAGCCGCGCCCGCATGCCGTGCCCATCTCGCCCGCTCGCGGACCCTCCGTGGGCCCGCCCGTCTCCCACCGCCGCCCTCAACTGGCAGCCATCCGGCTGGCTCTCGCTCGATTCCGCTACCGCCTCCGGGTCTGACGCGAGCAGGCGGTCGATCTTCTCCACCAGCGGGGAGGGGGCCTCCTCCACCACCTTCTGATGCCGCCGCTGAATCGAGCACTCGCGCTCGCCCACCGCCCACACGGTGCCGTGGGTGTCGGCCATGACCTGCACCTCGATATGGCGGCCGGTCTCCAGGTAGCGCTCGCAGAACACGGTCGGATCGCCGAAGGCCGACGCGGCCTCGCGCTGGGCCGCCTCGATCTGATCGTTCAGGTCGGCGAGGTCGCGCACCACGCGCATACCGCGCCCGCCGCCACCGGCCGACGCCTTGATCAGCACCGGCAGCATGTCGGCGGTGACCTCGGCCGGGTCCAGCTGCTTCAGCACCGGCACCCCGGCGGCGTCCATCATCTTCTTGGACTCGACCTTGGAGCCCATCTGCTCGATGGCGGTGACCGGCGGGCCGATCCACACCAGCCCAGCCGCCTGCACCGCCTTGGCGAATTCGGCGTTCTCGGAGAGGAATCCGTAGCCGGGGTGGATGGCGTCGGCACCGGCCGAGAGCGCGGCCTCGATGATCAGCTCACCGCGCAGATAGGTCTCGCCGGGAGTATTGCCCGGAAGACGCACGGCGGCATCGGCTTCGGCCACATGCGGGGAGGCGGCGTCGGCGTCGGAGTACACGGCCGTGGTGGCGATACCCATGCGACGGCAGGTGGCGAATACCCGGCGCGCGATCTCACCGCGGTTGGCAACCAGAACATTCGAGATTTCCATGCCTCGCCTCACATCCGGAAGACGCCGAAGCCCTCGGCGCCCTCGATCGGGGCATTGTGAATGGCGGACAGGGCCATTCCCAAGACCGTGCGGGTATCGCGGGGATCGATGACGCCGTCGTCGTAGAGGCGGCCCGACATGAACATGGGCAGCGATTCGGCCTCGATCTGAGCCTCGATCATGGCCCGCATCCCGGCGTCGGCGGCCTCGTCGAACGGCATGCCCTTGGCCTCGGCGGCGGCCCGGCCCACGATGGAGATGACACCCGCCAGCTGCGCGCCGCCCATGACGGCGGATTTCGCGCTGGGCCAGGCGAAGACGAAACGCGGATCGTAGGCCCGGCCGCACATGCCGTAGTGGCCCGCGCCGTAGGACGCGCCCATGAGCACGGAGATGTGCGGCACCTTCGAGTTGGAGACTGCGTTGATCATCATCGCGCCGTGCTTGATGATGCCCTTCTGCTCGTACTCCTTGCCCACCATGTAGCCGGTGGTGTTGTGCAGGAACAGCAGCGGGGTGTTCGACTGGTTGGCGAGCTGGATGAACTGCGCCGCCTTCTGCGCCTCCTCGGAGAACAGCACGCCACGCGCATTGGCGAGGATGCCGACCGGGTAGCCGTGCAGTTCCGCCCAACCGGTGACCAGGCTGGAGCCGTAGAGCGGTTTGAACTCGTCGAAATCGGACCCGTCCACCACGCGGGCGATGACCTCGCGCGGGTCGAACGGGATCTTGAGGTCGGTGGGCACGATGCCCAGCAGTTCCTCGGCGTCGTAGCGCGGTTCGATGATCTCGGTGCGCGGGCGCGGGGCCGGGCCCCGCTTCTGCCAATTGAGCCGCTTGACGATCGAGCGTCCCAACCGGATGGCGTCCTGCTCGTCGGCGGCCAGGTAGTCGGCCAGACCGGAGACACGGGCGTGCATATCCGCGCCGCCGAGCGATTCGTCGTCGGACTCCTCACCGGTGGCCATCTTGACCAGCGGCGGCCCGCCCAGGAACACCTTGGAGCGCTCCTTGATCATGACGGTGTAGTCGGACATGCCGGGGATGTACGCGCCGCCGGCGGTCGAGTTGCCGAAAACCAATGCGATGGTGGGGATGCCCTGCGCGGACAGCCGGGTCAGGTCGCGGAACATGCGCCCGCCCGGCACGAACACCTCCTTCTGCGTGGGCAGATCCGCGCCACCGGACTCCACCAGGCCGATCACCGGCAGGCGGTTCTCCAGCGCGATGTCGTTCATGCGCAGGTTCTTGCGCAGCGTCCACGGGTTCGACGTGCCGCCGCGCACCGTGGGATCCGGTGCCACGATCATGCATTCGACCCCCTCGACGATGCCGATGCCCGCGATGACGCTGCCGCCGACGTGGAATTCACTGCCCCAGGCGGCCAGCGGGGCCAGCTCCAGGAACGGTGAGTCCTCGTCGATGAGCAGTTCGATGCGTTCGCGCGCGGTCAGCTTGCCGCGCTTGCGGTGCCGCGCCATCTTGTCGGGGCCGCCGCCCGCGATGTTCTTGGCGTACTCGGCCTCCACCTCGGCCAGCTTTTCGCTCATGGCCTCGGCGGCGGCCCGGTAGTCCGCCGAATTCGGGTCCACGGCGGTGCGCAGTGTAGTCAAGACTGGTACCCCAATCGCTTGGCCGCAAGGCTGGTCAGGATCTCGTTGGTGCCACCGCCGATGCCCAGGATGCGGACATCGCGGTAGTGGCGCTCCACCTCGGACTCGCGCATGTAGCCGAGTCCGCCGAAGAGCTGAACCGCCTGGTGAGCAACCCATTCGGCGGTCTCCACGGCGGTGTTCTTGGCGAAGCACACCTCGGCGATGAGGTCGGTCTCGCCCTGGGCCGCGCGTTCCACCACGTGGCGGGTGTACACACGGGCGACGTCGATGCGGCGCGCCATCTCCGACAGGGTGTTCTGCACGGCCTGGCGGCTGATCAGCGGGCGGCCGAAGGTCTCGCGGTCGCGGCACCACTGCAGGGTCAGGTCCAGGCAGCGCTGCGCGTGCCCGTACGCCTGCGCGGCCAGCCCGACCCGCTCGCTTACGAAAGCCTGTGCGATCTGGGCGAATCCGGAGTTCTCCGCGCCGACCAGGTTGGACACCGGCACCCGCACGTCCACATAGGACAGCTCGGCCGTATCGGAGGCCAGCCAGCCCATCTTCTCCAGCTTGCGGCTCACCGTGAAGCCGGGCGTGTCCTTCTCCACCACGAGCAGCGAGACACCGCCCGCGCCGGGACCGCCGGTGCGCACGGCCGTCACGACGTAGTCGGCGCGCACGCCGGAGGTGATGAACGTCTTGGCTCCATTGACAACGAATTCGTCGCCGTCGCGTACCGCGGAGGTGGTGAGATGGCCCACGTCCGACCCGCCGCCGGGTTCGGTGATGGCCAGGGAGCCGATCTTCTCGCCCGCCAGCGTGGGCCGCACCCAACGCTCGATATGCTCGGCATTGCCGGCGGCGATCATGTGCGGCACCGCGATACCGCAGGTGAACAGGGAGGCGAACAGACCACCGGAGCAGCCCGCGTAGTGCATTTCCTCGCACACGACGGCGGCGTCGATGCCGTCGCCGCCGGAGCCGCCCACCTCCTCGGGGAACTGGATGCCGAGCAGGCCCAGCGCGCCCGCCTTCTTGTGCAGCTCGCGCGGGATCTCGCCCCGGCGTTCCCAGTCGTCCAGGTGGGGCAGCACCTCGCGATCGGCGAAACCGCGCACGGTGGCGCGCAATTCGCGCCGCTCCGGAGTGGTCCAGGGGTTCACGTGCCCACCCGTCACCCGACCACCACCCCCCACTGGATCGCTACGCGATGCGGTGTTCACAGCAACTCCTCGGGGATCTCGATGTGCCGGGCGCGGAGCCATTCCCCGAGCCCCTTGGCCTGCGGATCGAAGCGGGCCTGATAGGCCACGCCCTGCCCGAGCAGGCCCTCGACGATGAAGTTCACGGCCCGCAGATTCGGCAGTACGTGCCGGGTGACGGGCAGTTTGGCAGTCTCGGGCAGCAGCAGGCGCAGTTCGTCGACGGTGAGCGTGTGCACCAGCCAGCGCCACTGCTCCTCGGTGCGCACCCAGACGCCGATATTGGCATTGCCGCCCTTGTCGCCGGAGCGTGCCAGCGCGATGGTGCCGAGCGGCACGCGACGGGTCGCACCCGACGGAAGCGGCTGCGGCAGTGCGGGTTCGGGCACCTCGGCCAGCTCGAGGGTCTGCGCGGCGGGCGCGATCGCCACCTGCGAGCCGTCGGGCAGCACCGCGGTGTGCGCGACCTCGTTCGCGTCCACGTAACCGGGGGTGAAAACGCCGTAGGGCGAACCGTTTCCGGGCGGCGCGGTGAGCGAGAAGCCCGGGTAGCTGGCCAGCGCCAGTTCCACGGCGACACTGGAGAAGCCGCGACCCACCCGGTTCGGATCCGGGTCGCGCACCACGCATTTCAGCAGGGCGCTGGCCTGTTCCTCGGTGTCGGCGTCGGGGCGGTCCAGGCGCGACAGCGTCCATTCCAGTTCGGCCGGGCGCACGGTCAACCAGGACTCCAGTTGCCGTTGCGCCAGTTGGGCCTTGGCCTCGATATCCAGGCCGGTGAGGATGAAGGTCATCTCGTTGCGGAAGCCGCCGATGGTATTGAGCGAGACCTTGAGCCGGGGCGGCGGGGCCTCGCCGCGCACCCCGGAGATGCGGACCCGGTCCGGACCCTCCTGGGTGAGCGCGATGGTGTCCAGGCGGGTGGTCACATCCGGTCCGGCGTAGCGCGCGCCCTGGATCTCGTACATGAGCTGGGCAGCCACCGTGTCCACCGTGACCGCGCCGCCGGTGCCCGGGTGTTTGGTGATCACGCTGCTGCCGTCGCGGCGCACCTCGGCCAGCGGGAAACCGGGGCGGTCCAGCTCCGCGATCTCGGTGAAGAGGGCGAAGTTGCCGCCGGTCGCCTGGGTCGAGCACTCGATGACGTGTCCGGCCACCACGGCTCCGGCGAGCGCGTCGAAATCCGCTCGCCCCCAGCCGAAATGCGCCGCCGCCGGACCCACCACCAGCGCCGCGTCGGTGACCCGGCCGGTCACCACCACATCGGCCCCGGCGGTCAGGCATTCGGCGATACCCCACGCGCCCAGGTAGGCATTGGCGGTCAGCGGTGTGCCCAGACCCAGTTCCGCGGCGCGCGGCAACAGGTCGTCGCCGGTCACATAGGCGACCTTGGCGTCCAGGCCCTGCTCCCGCGCCAGTGCGTCGATCGCCTGCGCCAGTCCGGCCGGGTTGAGCCCACCGGCATTCGTGACGATCTTGACGCCCTTGTCCAGCGCGAGCCCCAGGCAGTCCTTCAACTGTTTGACGAAGGTCTTGGCGTAGCCGAGGTTCGCGTCCTTCATCCGGTCGCGGCCGAGAATGAGCATGGTCAGCTCGGCCAGGTAGTCGCCGGTGAGGACGTCGAGCTCACCGCCCTCGAGCATCTCCCGCATGGCGCTGAGCCGATCGCCGTAGAAACCGGAACAGTTGCCGATGCGGATGAGCTCCGGATCGGCCGCGAGCTGACTCATCGCGGGCCCTCCTGTGCGCGTGTCGCCACAGCCTCGCCGCTGCGGTCCGTTACAGGGTCACATTCGATCCATAAAAAATCAAGCACGCCCGCTTGTTAATCGCCAGCGTTCATCTTCACATTTGCCAGCCGGATGCTGAGGGGGTCCGCGCGGGACCGGTCGGTCGGCAGGGCAGACTGGACGACGTGGCCTCGATTCTCCTGCTCGCCCTCGCCGGATTCCTGCTCGGCGGCGTATACAGCACCTGGAAGACCGCGCGGCCACTGGCCATCGCCCTGGGCGTATGCGCGGCACTGGCCGTGGCCGGGGCGATTCTCTGGATGTGACCGGATCGGCCGATCCCGCCTCGGCCGTGCGCCGCGGCGACAGCCGATATCGCGGGGTCCGGGCGGTTTCGCCGGGTACGTCCACAATGGGTTCGGTGCGCGACAGCAGGCGCACCCCGACCGGCCCGACAACGGCTCTCGCCGCGCACCGAATGTCCCGGAAGCACCGAATGTCCCGGAAGGCGGGAGCCTACTCGGGGTCGAGCCGGTAGATGCGTAGATCCTCCGGCACGCCGCTCAGCGGCGCGGCGAAGAAGCTGCGCCGGTAGGGCTTCGGCACGTAGCCCAGCTCCGCCAGGGTCTCGGGCTCCAGGGCCGCCAGGGTGGCGTGCGAGAGCATGGTGTTGCCGTTGCCGCCCGCCTCCATGACCCGTGCCGCGATGGTGACGTCCACACCCAGCCAGTCGCCGCCCAGTTCGCGCGGGGTGCCGGTGTGCAGGCCCACGCGCATCTGCGGCGTGTAGCCGTTCACCTCGACGCGGGCCAGGTTCCGCTTGGCCGCCACCGCCGCGCGGACCGCCCGGTCCGGAGAGGGGAAGACGGCCATGACGCCATCACCCATGCGCTTGACCACATGGCCGCCGCGCTCGCCGATCGGCGGCTCGATGGCCTTGGCGACGCGACGCAGCAGTTCCAGGGTCTGCTCGTCACCGGCCGAGAGCGACCAGCTGGAGAAGGCCACCAGGTCGGTGAACATGATGGTGATCTCCGCGGTGCCGCGCCCCTTGCCCATCCGCTCCAGGACGGCCTGCCAGACCTGGAGGGCGCCGAGGCCGAGTTCGCGTGCGGCGCTGGGGGAATCGCCGACCAGCTTGTCCGCGGCGCGCGCCACCGCGCGCACCCCGCCCGGTCCGGAGACCGACAGCGGATCACCGAAAGCCGGGTCACCGGGCAGATTCTCGCGCGCCTTGCGAATCACACCGATGAGATCTCCGCGCTGGTTGGCGGCGGAGACGAGTGCCGAGAGTTGGCCGGAGAGCCGCGCCATGGGCCGTCGGTCCGGTTCCACACCGTCGGTGGGCGTCAGGGGAATCACGACGTCGGGGTCGATGCGCGGCCCCCGGACACGCGACGGCTCCCCGAGGCCCTCCGAGGACCGGGGGCGACCCTTACCCTTGCCGTCCGCACGGTCCGCGCCGGACGCGGATTCACTGCCGCCGGAGGGTCGTTCGCTCACGTCCCGAGCGTAGCCCAGCATCGGCTCCGCGGTGGATGAGTCGCCGTCCGTCACCCATGGATGAATGGTTGCCACCTGTCACCTCCCTATCGGTGCGAGCGGCCACTTCGTCGGGCCCGCCCGATGGTGCGAGTGCCGTGGTTGCTGTTGCGATGCTACCCAGCGGTCAGGACAAGAGCCAGACCTTTCCGACCGGAAGCGACACTGTTCACAGACCGTTTTCATACCCGCCACCCCTCCCCCACAACCCCACCACGCAGAACAACCCCACCACGCAGCGCAGCCCCCCTGGTTCGCGGCGCGTCTCGGTTCTGGACTGACGGAGCGGGGGAGCGAAGCGGAGGAGCGGAGGAGGGAAGAACCGAGACCCCCAGCGCCGCGAACCCGCCCGCAGCGAAGCGGAGGGCAAATCAAACACAACACAACACAACACCGGCCCGACGCGGAGTTCGCGTCGGGCCGATGCATCCGTCGACCGGGCAGTGGCCGACGGTCCCGGGCAGGGTCTCGGTGGGGCGGGCTAGGCGTCGCGCTTGTTCAGCGTGACCAAAGCAGCCCCGAACACAATTGTGACAAATGCTGCGAAATACACCAGGCTCCCCCAGGGGCCCCAATGCCAGTTCGCGTTCGACTCGGTCAGCGAGAAGAACCGCTGTCCGTTGGCGAAGGGCAGCAGCGGGCCCACATTGCGGCCGAAGCTGCCGAACGCGCCCAGCAGCGGTTCCAGGATCAGCGGCCACAGCACGATGATCGAGATGGCCGCCGCGGACTGCCGCACCAGCACCCCTACACCGACCGCCAATACGATGCTGAGCAGGGCGTACAGCGGGACACCCAGCAGCGCCCGCCACTGCGCGCCGGTGGACAACTCCAGGGCCGGCGACGTCCCGTAGATGGCGCGGGAGATCAGCAGGGCGCCCACGCAGAGCACCGCGGTCAACAGTGCGCCGTACACGGCGAGCAGCGCGGCCTTCACGACGATCACGGTGCTGCGCTGTGGCGTGGCCAGGAATGTGGTGCGAATGATGCCGAATCGATACTCACTGGTCACCGAGAGGGTGGCCATGATCATGAGCACCATGACGCCGAAGCCGCTGACTCCGCCCACCGCGACGGCCACATCCATCGGCACCGCGTCGTCCGAGTTCTTCGCCGTGCGGGCGATGACCGCGATGAGCGCCGCCAGACCGAGCCCCAGCGCGACCACGACCGCCGAACACCACCAGGGCGACCGGGTCGAGGTGAGTTTGATCCGTTCCGCAGCAAGCACTCCCATCAGAGCGCACCTCCCATGACCTCGTCGATTCCGGCGCCTTCGCCGTGGTACTCCACCGCGTTGCCGGTCATCTGCATGAACGCCTCCTCCAGCGACGCCCGCTGCGGGGCCAGCTCGTAGAGCGTGATGTCGTTGGCCCCGGCCAGCTTTCCGACCGCGTCACTGGTCGCGTTGGCGACCACCAGCGCGGGGCTGGCCGGGTCGGCGCCGTCCTCGCGGACGGTCATGCCATGGGAGGTGAGCAGGCTGCGCAGCTGATCCAGTTGCGGACTGCGCACCCGCACCGACGATTCCGAGGCGCGCTCGATGAACTCCTTGGTGGTGGTGTCGGCGATGAGCCGGCCGCGGCC
Organism: Nocardia sp. CC213A; assembly: GCF_030766805.1. Classification (NCBI taxonomy): domain Bacteria; kingdom Bacillati; phylum Actinomycetota; class Actinomycetes; order Mycobacteriales; family Nocardiaceae; genus Nocardia; species Nocardia sp. CC213A. The sequence goes on along the minus strand of NZ_JASFXA010000027.1, from coordinate 25,821 downwards.
GATGACCACCAGGTGGTCGGCGGTCTGCGCCATCTCCGACAGCAGGTGGCTCGACACCAGCACGGTGCGGCCTTCCTGTCTGGCGAGCCGCTGCATGAACCGGCGGATCCAGAGGATGCCCTCCGGGTCCAGGCCGTTCACCGGCTCGTCGAACAGCAGCACCTTGGGATCACCGAGCAGCGCGCCCGCCAATCCGAGCCGCTGCGACATGCCGAGCGAGAAGCCGCCCGCGTTCTTGTCCGCCACCTCGGACAGGCCGACCAGCCGCAGCACCTCCTCCACCCGGGAGGCGGGAATGCCATTGGACGCGGCCATCCAGCGCAGATGCGAGCGAGCCGAGCGGTTCGGATGCACCCATTTGGCATCCAACAGCGCACCGACCTCGGTCAGCGGCCGCTTCAGCTCGCGATACTGCTTGCCGTCGATCAGGGCGGTACCGGATGTCGGCGTATCCAGCCCCAGGATCATCCGCATGGTCGTCGACTTCCCGGCCCCGTTCGGGCCGAGGAAGCCGGTCACCTGCCCCGGCCGGACCGAGAACGACAGGTCCGACACCGCGACGGTCTGGCCGTAGTGTTTCGTCAGGCCCCTCAGTTCGATCATGCGGCCCAGTCTTCCCGAATATTCGAGCCAGCACTATCGACCGGAGGTCGCGCGTCCCGTCATCCTGCCGGATGAGTGGGACCCTGAGCCCACCCGACCACCGCTGAACAGGGCACTCACCTCGATCACATCGCGAGTTCCGTCGCCTACGGAAAGCAATACGTACGACAACCCGTACGAGTGTTGTACGCTATGTTGTACATGATTGCTTCCGCAAGTGACAGGAGGGTGCGTATGGCCTCGCTACCTATCTCGAAAGTCCGTGAGAACCTGTTCGGACTCGTGAAGCAGGTCAACGACGACCACGACACCCTCACCGTGGTCACCAAAACCGGCGAGAATGCCATCCTCGTCGCGGAAGCCGACTGGAACTCGCTCATGGAGACCCTGTATGTCCTGCAGACCCATGGCGGCATCCAACTGTTGAAGTCCGCGGCCGACGCACGCGCGGGCCGAACCACCGCGCACCCCCTGATCGATCCCGATGACGAACTCCGCCCGGTCATCGGCGATGCGGTGCCCGAAACGCAGGCCTCCGGATCATCAACGGTTGACCGTTTGGTGAACGAGTTGCTCAAACGAGGCGCTTCACCGGATTTCGTCCGCGACCTGCTCGGTGGGTCGGAAGCGACAACACCGGACCAATCGGGAGCGTGACCCGTGCCCGACCGGAAGCTGACCTTCACCGCTCAAGGTTGGCGCAGCTACGAGGCGTGGCTGACGCGCGACCGTCAGGTTCTGAAAGCCGCCAACAAGCTGATCAACGCCGCCTTGGCCGACCCGTTCACAGGCATCGGCAAACCTGAGCCGTTGCGCCATCAGCTGGCCGGACACTGGTCTCGTCGAATCACGCAGGAGCATCGGCTCATCTACTACGTCACCGACACCGAGATCGCGATCGTCCAGGTCGGCGGCCACTACGACGAGTGACGCGAGTTCTGCCAGTCTCGAGACCGAATGGTGTCTCAGCGGGTCGGGGAGGAAGCCTGGGCCCAGAAACGTTTGGGGATGCGGCCTGCTTCGCGGGCCAGCCGGCCGGCTTCGACGGCGTGTTTCATGGCGGTGGCCATGCGGGCGGGGTGGTGGGCTCGGGTGACGGCGGTGGCGAGGAGGACCGCGGAGCAGCCGAGTTCCATGGCCAGGGCGGCGTCGCTGGCGGTGCCTATGCCGGCGTCGAGGATGACGGGGACGCCCGCGGCGGCCACGATCATTTCGATGTTGTGCGGGTTGGAGATGCCCAGGCCGGTGCCGATGGGGGAACCGAGGGGCATGACGGCGGCGCAGCCGGCGTCCTCGAGGCGGCGGGCCAGGACCGGGTCGTCGGTGGTGTAGGGCAGGACGGTGAAACCGGCGTCCACCAATTGCTCGGCGGCGGTGACCAGTTCGATGGCGTCCGGGAGCAGGGTGCGTTCGTCGGCGATGACTTCCAGCTTCACCCAGTCGGTTTCGAGGGCCTCGCGGGCGAGCTGGGCGGTGAGCACCGCCTCGGCGGCGGTGCGACAGCCCGCCGTATTGGGTAGGGGCGCGATCTCGAGGCGCTTCAGCAGGTCGAGTACGCCGGTGCCGCCCGCGGCGTCGACGCGGCGCATCGCCACCGTGGTGAGTTCGGTGCCGGAGGCGAGCAAAGCCTCCTCGAGCACGGTGAGGTTCTCGGCACCTCCGGTGCCCATGATCAGCCGCGAGCCGAAAGTGCGGCCCGCGATCTCCAGGGGCGCGACCGGGCTAGCCACCCTGCACCGCCGTCAGCACCTCGATCTCCCAGCCGCGACCGACCGGCTCGTCCCAGCGGGATTTGGGGAACAGCGCGCCGTCCACCGCGACGGCGACGCCCTGGCAGGGCAGATTCAGCGTCTCCAGCAGGGCGCGCAGCGAGATCGGTTCCGGGAAGGTGTGATCGGCACCGTTCACGGTGACGCCGATGGGGATCGCGGTCATTGCTTACCTCCAGCGAAGTGGGGCTCGGGCACCCGGAAACGGGTGGGTGAGGCGGCGCGCGCCTCGGGCAGCTCGGAATCGGCGAGCAGGGCCAGCACGGCGTCGACGGTGACCGGGACACCCAGAATGCCGTTGCGGCCGTGGCCCAGTGCGGCGATCACCCGCTCGTCCAGGTAGCCGAGCAAGGGCAGATTGTCGGGGGTACCGGGGCGGGAACCAGCTGTGGCCTCGGCGAATTCGTACTCACCGACCCCCGGGAAGATCGCCTCGGCGTCGGTGATCAGGTCGCGGACTCCCCCGACCGTGACCACGGTGTCGAATCCGGCCTCGTACTGTGTCGCGCCGAGTACGATGCCGTCCGGGCGCGGCACCAGGTAGATGGGGCGGCCGTGCACGCGGGCGCGCACCACGCGGGACGGCGGGGGCGGGGCGCTCGGGCGGCGGCGCAGGCGCAGGATCTCCCCCTTCACCGGCCGCACCGGCAGCTCCGGCCACAGCCGGGCGGACGCACCGGTCGCGAGCACGACCCGCTCCTGCGGCAGCTCCCGCAGCGCCGCGACCTCCTCGGCCCGCACCTCCACCCCCGCCCCGGCGCACGCTTCCCGCAGAGCCGTCACGAGCGCCCGGTTGTCCACCGCGGGTTCGGCGGGCGAGAGCAGACCCGCCCGCACCCGCCGATCCAAGCCGGGTTCCGCCGCCCGCACGCCCGCCCGGTCGAGCAGGCGCAGTGCGCGATCCGCACCCGGGTTCGCACTCTGTGCCGCCGCGTCGGAGTCCGCGCGCTGTTCAGCCGCCGCAGCCGAGCCGGAAGGACGCCGAACGCCCTCGGACCGATCACCTCCGCTTCCGGAGGCCGCTCGTGCAGCACTCGCCGCTGCTTCGACGGTGGTTCGCGATGTTCCCGTAGCATCCCGAGGCGCATCGGCCCCACCGCTGACGATCGGTCGCGCACCGCCCACCGCGCTGTCGCCGCCGGGCTGCGCTGCCGTACTCGCCGCGACGGCAGGCGTTGCTCCCGGGCCGCTCTCGGCGAGTCCCGCGAGTTTCGCGTTCACCCAGTCGGCGATCGTCCGCAGGTCGGCGGCGTCGGCGGTGTCGAGAGCCACGGTCAGCGTTTCGGCGGCGGTGAAGACCTCCGCGCCGGTGACGGATTGCAGGCGGGCCGCGAAGTCGGGCCAGCGGGTCAGAGAGGCGGCTCCGAATTCGAGGGCGGCGTCCTCGCCGGGCCAGCCCTCGGAGAGCGGGGCCAGCATGCCGCCCGCGACCCAGGAGGCACCCGAACCCACGGCGGGGTCGTACAGCGTGACCCGCCAGCCGGATTCGGCCGCCCGCCACGCCACCGACAGCCCGATCACGCCGCCACCGACGACGGCCAGGGTCCGCACCAGATCCACCTCACTCGGCCCCGCATCGGGGCCACCTACTCGGCGCGGTCCGGGTCCGGGATTCCGTCACGGTCACCCGCGACTCGCGCCGCCTCATTTCTCGACTACCCACGGTAGCGCGACACCCACCCACCACCGCACGAACCCCGTGCCCACCAGCCACCCAGCATCGGCGGCCGAAGGCCGGATGTGCGCCGCGGACCCGCCTCCCCCGCACCACCCGACCACACGCGCAGCCCAGTCGACTCCGGAGCAGGCAGCCCGACATGCACCACCGACCCCACCTCCCGGACCGCGTGAGACCACGTGCCGCGGACCGCAGCGGCACCGACGTTCTCGCCACAACCCCGCCGATGTGGCCGCCAGCATCGCTTCCCCTCGACCGGGCCGGGCCGACTCGCTATCTCGGCTGTCGTGGGCGCATGACGGCGAATCCAGCGGCCGCCGGGCACACGGCAGGCATGGCGCACAAGGAAGGCATGGCGCGATCCGGTACCAACGGCGTCGCTGCGGGCGCATTGTCGAATTGGCAGCCTCCGGGCGTGCGACTACCGTCGAATGGGTGCAACCCTCCCATCCGAACCGGCCCCTGCCTCCCCGGGAGCGCCTGGCGAGTGCGCGCCTGTACCTGTGCACCGATGCGCGCCGGGATACCGGGGATCTCGCGGCGTTCGCCGAGGCGGCGCTGGCCGGCGGCGTCGACATCATTCAGCTGCGGGACAAGGGGTCGGCCGGGGAGAAGCGGTTCGGCACGCTGGAGGCCAAGGCCGAGTTGGGGGCGTTGGCGGAGCTGAAGGCGGCCGCGCGGCGGCACGGGGCGCTGGTGGCGGTGAACGACCGCGCCGATGTGGCCTTCGCGGCGGGGGCGGATGTGCTGCATCTGGGGCAGAACGATCTGCCGCCCTGGTACGCCCGCCATATTCTCGGCCCGGACGTCGTAATCGGCCGTTCCACGCACAATCGCGCCCAGGCCGGGCTCGCCGCCATCGACGAGCACATCGACTACTTCTGCACCGGCCCGGTCTGGAACACCCCGACCAAGCCGGGCCGCACCGCCTCCGGTCTGGAGCTGATCCGCTCCACCGCCGAGGCCCATCCGACCCGGCCGTGGTTCGCCATCGGCGGCATCGACGACCAGCGGCTGCCGGAGGTGCTCGCGGCCGGGGCGACCCGTGTGGTGGTCGTGCGCGCCATCACGCACGCCGACGACCCGGAGGCGGCCGCGCGCGCTCTGAAACAGCGCCTGCTCGACAACGCCGCCCGCTGAGACCGGCGGGCGACGCCCGTGATTCAGCCGTAGAGCTCGACGAAGCGATCCAGCGAGCGTTCGATATCGCCGCGCAGCGCCTTGGCGACCACCGAGCCGATGGGCCCGAACAGCGGTGCGCCGCCGAGTTCGAAGTTGGCCGTCACCTTCGACCCGGAACCGGCCGGGGCCACGTCGAGTCGGATGCCGAATTTGGTGCCGCCGATGCCCGCGCCGGTGAGCACCAGTCGGCTCGGCGGTTCGGCGGTCTCGACGATCCAGGTGACGCGGTTGCGGAAGCCCTTGACGGTGGCCACGCCGACCAGCCGGGTGCCGGGGGTGAGGTCGTCGGGCACGGTACCGCGCCAGCCCTCGTGCAGGGTCAGCCACTTATCGAGTTCGGGCAGGTCGGAGGCGCGGGCCCAGGCCAGGTCGGGCGCGATGGGGACGTCTACGGAGACCTTCAGCTTTGCCACGTACTGGATGGTATCTGTTACATGACGTAGCTCTAATGAACGGGTGTTGTGAAATCGCCTACCCGACCGCCTCCAGCCGGATGGGGACGCCATTGAGGTGCGACATGCCCGCCAGCCGCTCCACATCCGAGACATCGGTGGACATGAGGTCGTTGACATTGGCTCCGCCCGCGGCATTGGCCCGCCGCCAGCCGCCCCGGTGCCCCCATCCGTGCGGAATCGCCACGGCACCCTCGGTCATATCCTCGCTGAGCCGGGCGACCACCTCGATGGAACCGTGCGCGGAACTGACCCGGCACCGCTCACCATCGGAGATCCCCGCCGCGGCAGCGTCTTTGGGATGGATCCGGGCGGCATGCTCACGATCCCCGCGCATGAGCGCGTCCACATTGTGCATCCACGAGTTGTGGGATTGCAGCTCTCGCATGCCGATGACCCGCAGCGGGTACTCGGGATCGGCGGCGGGCGGCACCAGATCGCGCAGCTCGGCAATGATCGGCTCGGGAGCCAGCCGCACCCGACCGCCCCTGTGCCGCACCACGTCTCCCAGCACCCCGGTGTCGATGTGGTCGGCCAGCACCACCCCGTGCGGATGTCGGCGCAGCATGCGCAGACTCACACCGCCCCGGCGCAGCCCGAACCAATCGCCGTAGGGCCCGGTGCGCAGGGCCAGGTCGACCAGCAGGGTCGGACTCGGCCGGGCCGCGCGGCCGCCCGGAACCCGATTGCGCAGCACGCTCAGCAGCCGCCCCGCCGGGGACGCGGGGCCCACGGCGAAGGGCTGCACGCCGATGCGCAGCGCGATGTTGTCGATGATCCGCCACTCCTCGCGCGCCTCACCGTAGGGCTCCACCACCCGCTCGGTGTACTGCGTGTACGGGATGGGCGACAGCGCGGTGAAGGGCAGTGGAACGTCGTCGCGCTCCAGGAAGGTGGTGGCCGGGAGAATGTAGTCCGCCAGGCGATTGGTGTCGTTGACATAGAGGTCGATGGCGACGAACAGATCGAGTTCGCCCAGGGCGGAAGCCAATTCGCGGCCGTTGGGCACCGACAGCACCGGATTGCCCGCCGAGGTGAACAGCGCCCGCAGCTGACCGGGTCCGGGCGTGGTGATCTCCTTGGCCATCACCGCCGCCGGGAAGGTGCCGAGCACATCGGGGAAGTCGCCGATGCGGGAACGGTGCTTGCCGTACCGGATGAACCCGAGCCGGGCGTTCAGCCGCGACACCGCGACCAATTCCTTGCCGAACACCGAGCCGCCCGGCGCGTCGAGATTCCCGGTCACCAGGGCGAGCGCGTCGATGAGGAAGGCCACCAGCGTGGCATGCCGCCCGAGGCAGGAGCCGGTGCGTCCGTAGACCGCCGCCGAGTCCGCGCGCGCTAGTTCCCGGGCCAGCGCGCGCACCCGATCCGGCTCCAATCCGGTTGTCGCGGACGTGCTCTCGGGCGTGAACTCGCGCACCGCCGCCCGCAGCTCCCGCACGCCCGCCGCCTGTCGGCGCAGCGCCTGCCGATCCTCCAGCCCCTCGTCGAAGATGACCTGGAGCAGCGCTGCCAGCAGCCAGGCGTCCGTGTCCGGACGCACCCCCACATGCTCGAACAGGCGCGCCGTCTCGGTGCGCCGCGGATCGACCACCACCACGCGCCCACCGCGCTTGGTGATGGCGAGCAGTTTCTGGCGGATTCGCGGCGCGCTCATCGCACTGCCGTGCGACACCACGGGATTGGCACCGATCATGAGCAGGAAGTCGGTGCGGTCCAGATCCGGCACCGGCGCGGTGGTCATGGAGCCGTACAGCAGCTCACTGGCCACGAACCGATTGTTGATGTCCTGCGATCCGGCCGAGTACACGTGCCGCAGCCCGGCCGCGAGCTGGAAACCCACCATCCACAGGGTGTGCGAGTACGAGAAGGCCGACGGATTGCCGAAATACCAGCCGAGCGCCTCGCGACCGTGCGCGCGGATCACCCCCCGCAGCCGCTCGCCGATCTCGTCGAGCGCCGTATCCCACGACACCCGCTCGAAATCACCGGACTCCGTGCGCCGCAACGGATACAGCACCCGATCCGGGTCGTTCTGGATCTCGCTGAACGCGATGCCCTTGGGGCAGGCGAATCCGCGCGAGAGCGGATGCTCCCGGTCGGGTCGCAGCTGGACCAGCCGCCCGTCGGAGACGGTGGCGATCAGCCCGCAGAGCGGTTCGCAGATCCGGCAGTAAGTGGCGATCTCACGGGTGCTGCTCACCCCTCAAGACAACACCTGCGCCAGCGTGAGCAACAACACATTTCCGGCCAGATTCGGGGCCGCCGGTATCGATTCGCTGATCCGCGCCGCGGGCTCGCCGTCCCCCTCGGTATGCAGCCAGACGAACCCGTGATCGGCCAGCTCCAGGGTGCGGGGCAGCGCCGCGGCAACCGCCGAGATATCGGTCAGCCCGTTGAAGGTCACCCGCTTCGGCGTGGCGCGCAGGGTCGGCCAGGCGGCGGCGAAACCGGGGTGCAGCGGTCGCGCCGGCACCTCGTCCTCGGGCACCCAGGCCAGCGCCGTGCTCTCGGCATTGCCGCGGGTGCGCAGGGTCTCGGCGGCATCGGCGACGACCGTGGTGTAGGTCCACCCGCTGGGCGCGGTGGCGGTGACCCGGCAACCGCGCACCCGAATGGACGCGGCCGGGATGCCCGCCTCCTCCTCGGCCTCGCGGACCGCCGCGTGCACGGTGGTCTCGTGGCTGTCGCGCGCGCCGCCCGGCAGCGCCCAGGTGCCGCCCTGATGACTCCAGGCCGCGCGGTGCTGAAGCAGCACCGCCGAGCCTCCGCCCGCCAGTGGGGCGCGCAGCAACAGTCCGGCAGCGCCGAATCGACCCCATTGGCGGGTGCCGTCGGGGCTGTCCGCCCAGCCGTCGCCGTCACCGCGCATCCGTCATGTCCTCCACCTGGTCCACGCCACGGGCGGCGACCCACGGAAAGGTGTTCGCCGCGCGCGGCACAAGACCACAATATGCTCAATCGACCGACAAGCAGTCGAGCGATCGTTTCCGGCCCGTGGGAGGTGAGCATGGCTCGCATCGAGCAGCAGCGGCTCGACGAGCTGTCGCCGCGCGCGGCAGCCGCCCTGGTGCGGGAGCGGCTCGACACCACCGAGCTGCGCGCCTTCGCGCGCTCCTCCCCCGCCAAGCTGATCGCCATCGGGTTATTGCTCCTGGGGTTGTGCGCGGCGGCCGGGGCGGTCACCGCGACCGGCGTGAACGATCGACAGCATGCCCTCGACGCCCTGCTCGAGCAGGCCGAACCGGATGCGAATTCGGCACAGCGGCTCTACACCGCGCTGTCGATGGCCGACGCCTCGGCCGGAACCGCCTTCATTTCCGGCGGTCTGGAACCGAAGCCGGTGCGCGAACAGTACAGCCGGGCCATCGGGGAGGCGGCCGCGGAACTGGTGACCCATTCCAACTACTCCAGCGCCGACGACACGCAACTGCGCACCGGCATCGCGAGCGGACTGCCGGTGTACACCGGACTCATCGAGACCGCGCGGGCCAACAATCGCGCCGGGCAGCCGGTGGGACCGGCCTATCTCAGCGAGGCGTCGCATCTCATGCAGGCGACGCTGCTGCCCATGGCCCAACGGTTGCAGGAGAACCGGGCGGCCGCCATCGGCGAGATCCAGCGCACCCATGTGCGCCCGCCGTGGCCCGCCATCGCGCTGCCGCTGCTGGCGGTGGCGGCGCTCATCGCGGCGCAGCTGTTCCTGGCCCGCCATTGGAACCGGGTCCTCAATCCCGGTCTGCTACTGGCCACCTGCACCATGGTGATCCTGCTGACCTGGACGGTGGTGGCGGGCGGCATCTCCGCGGTCGCGACCACCGATGCCCGGGACAGCGGCTCCGGCCCGACCGCGACGCTCACCGAGGGCCGCATCCTGGCCCAGCAGGCCCGCACCGCCGAAACCCTGAAACTGGTGCGCCGCGACGCCGGGGGCGACTACGACCGCACCTACGACGCGGCCATGAGCCGACTGCGCGAGCTACTCACCGGCTACCCGTCGCAGGCACCCGCCGCCACCGAGATCACCGGCGCGGTCGGCGCGCTGGACCGCTGGCGCGCGGCACATCAGCGGATGAACGAGGCGCTGGGGCGCGGCGACTTCATCGGCGCGGGGGCGGTGGCCACCGGGCCGGGAGCCGATGAGGCGGGCGCGCAGGTGGCGGCGCTGGACCGGGCGCTGGCCAATGGCATCGCCGCCACCCGCGACGCGCTGCGCCAGGACACCGCGCACGCCGCCCGGGTCCTCGACCTGCTGGCCCCGGGCGCGCTCGTACTGGCCACCGCGGCGGCCGTACTGGTGGCGGCGGGCCTGTGGCCTCGACTACGGGAGTACCGATGAGACGCCGACTACTCCTGCTCACCCTGGCGGCGCTGGTGGCCGCCGGATGCCACGGCGAGGACAGCGCCGCACCGCCGCCCACCCGGGTACCCAGCTTCACCGATCCGCCGCTGCCGTCGGGAGCCGTTGCCGCGCAGCCGCATACGTCCCCGCCGCCGGAACAGGTCACCTGCTCCGATCCGACCGCCAGCCTGCGCCCGGACGGGCGCGGCGGCCCCGCCGTGGACGCCATCCGCGCCCGCGGCCGCCTGCTGGTCGGGCTCGACCCGGGCAGCAATCTGTTCAGCTTCCGCGATCCCGCCACCGGCACCCTGTCCGGCTTCGACGTCGGCATCGCGCGCGAGATCGCCCGGGACCTGCTCGGCGATCCGGAGAAGATCGAATACCGCATCCTGGGTTCGGCCGACCGGGAACAGGCGCTGGCCGAGCACACCGTGGACGTGGTGGTGAAGACCATGACCATCACCTGCGAACGGCGACAGCGGGTGTCGTTCTCGACGTCGTATCTGCAGGCGCACCAACGGGTGCTGACCGTGCGCGATACCGGCATCGGCGGACTGGCCGACCTGGCGGGGCGGCGGGTCTGTGTGGTGGGCGGCACCACCTCGCTGGACCGGATCCGCCGCCAGCAGCCCGCGGCGTCCCTGCTCACCGTGCCGAGTTGGGCCGACTGCCTGGTGGTGCTGCAGCAGCGACAGGTGGACGCCATCAGCACCGACGACACCATCCTGGCCGGACTGGCGGTCCAGGATCCGCTCACCGTCGTGACCGGGGAGGACCTCAGCACCGAGCAGTACGGCATCGGCATTCCGAAGGATCAGGAAGATCTGGTGCGCTTCGTCAACGGCACCCTGGAACGCATTCGCGGCGACGGCACCTGGGACCGCCTCTACCAGCGTTGGCTGGCACCGCAACTCGGCACAGCCGCCATCCCCCCGCCGCCGAGATACCGGGACTGAGCCATGAGCGAACCGTCCGAACATCAGCGAGGCAGCGACGACGCACCGACACCCGGCGACGCCGAGGAGGGTGCGACGGAGGCCACCGCCCGCCCGGCGCGGACGGAACTCACCTTCCGTGCGGCACCCTCCGACGAACCCGGCGGCAATACCGAATTCGCAACCCGCCGAACATCATCCGGCGAATCCGGCGGCGACACCGCATACGCGCGGCGTGGGAAACGGGCGGACGCGGGCGGTGGCGGCACCGAACTCACGCCCCGGCCGACCACCGGCGAGCCCTCGGGGTCGCCGGGGACCGTGGCGGTCGGCCGGACACCGGACGGCTGGGCCGGGGCCGAGACCGCCGACGCCACCGACGGGCGCGGCCACACCGAGCCGCGGGTGCCGACGCGGCCCTCACAGCGCAGCGGCCGGATGACCCGGCCGCGGCCCACGGTGCGGCGGCTCGGGGCCGGGCTGGTGACCATTCCGACCGTGGAACCGGTGGACCCGGCCGAGGTGGTCATGCAGGATCCGGTGGTCGCCGAGGGCCGCCGCTTCTGCTGGCGCTGCGGCAAACCCGTGGGGCGAGCGACCCCGACCCGGCCGTCCACCACCGCGGGCACCTGCGAGACCTGCGGTGCGCCCTACGATTTCCGGCCCAGCCTGCATCCCGGCGACCGGGTGGCGGGCCAGTACGAGATCCAGGGCTGCCTGGCCCACGGCGGGCTGGGCTGGATCTACCTCGCCATCGACCGCAATGTCAGCGACCGCTGGGTGGTGCTCAAGGGCCTGCTGCACGCCGGGGACACCGAGGCGCAGGCGGTGGCGATGGCGGAGCGGCAGTTCCTGGCGGAGGTGGTGCACCCGAGCATCGTCAAGATCCACAATTTCGTCGAACACCCTGGGCCGGACGGCAATCCGGTCGGCTACATCGTCATGGAGTACGTCGGCGGGCGCTCGCTGCGCAATCTGCTCGACGCGCATCCCACCCCGGAGCGCATGCCGGTCACCGAGGCCATCGCCTATGTGCTGGAGGTGCTTCCGGCGCTGGACTACCTGCATTCGCTCGGATTGGCGTACAACGACCTCAAGCCCGACAACATCATGGTCACCGAGGACCGGGTGGAGCTCATCGACCTGGGTGCGGTCGCCGCCTTCGAGTCGTATGGAAACCTGTACGGCACCAGGGGTTTCCAGGCTCCTGAGATCCCCCGCACCGGTCCCACGGTGGCCTCGGACATCTATACGGTGGGCCGCACGCTCGCGGTGCTCACCCTGAACATGCCCATGCAGCAGGGCGCGTACTGCGACGGCATCCCGGACCCGGACGAGCAGCCGGTGCTGGCGCGCCACGAGTTCTTCCATCGACTGCTGCTGCGCGCCACCGATCCCGATCCCGCACGCCGCTTTCCCACCGCGCGCGTCTTCGCCAATCAGCTCACCGGTGTGCTGCGCGAGATCCTGGCCGTCGAGACCGGCACCGAGCATCCGCAGCTGTCCACCCTCTTCAGCCCGCCCCGAACCTGTTTCGGCACGGCGGAATACGTGGCGCAGACCGATGGCCTGGTGGACGGCCTGGAACGGGACACCCTGCTGCGCGCCCGAGACGTGGCGGCGGCACTGCAGGTGCCGCTGATCGATCCGGCCGACCCCTCCGCACCGCTGCTGGCCGGTGCGGCGCATCCGGAGCCCCGACACGCCCTCGACGAACTGCGCCACGCCCGCCAGCGCGCCGGAGCCGAACCCGGCGGGGCCCCGGCCAGTTTCGAACTGGAGGTGACCTTGGCCGAGGCGCGGGCGCATCTGGATCTCGGCGAACCGGCCGCCGCCCGCCTGCTGCTGGACCGGCTCGGCGACACCACCGCGCCGCCAGCCTCGGACTGGCGCATCGACTGGTATCTCGGGGTCGCCGAACTACTGGACCGCGACTACGAGCGCGCCTTCGGGCGCTTCGACGCGGTGCTCCAGGCGCTGCCCGGTGAGATCGCGCCCAAGCTGGCCCTGGCCGCCACCGCGGAACTGATTCTGCAGCACTGGGATTCCGACGATCCCGAACAGTGGCGCGCGTACGCGGAGAAGTACTACGCCACCGTCTGGCGCACCGACCGGGGCGTGGTGGCCGCCGCCTTCGGCCTGGCCCGCCAGCTCGCCGCCGCCGACGCCATCGCCGCCGCCGTCCGCGCCCTGGACCAGGTGCCCCCGGCCTCCCGCTACTACGCCGACGCCCGCATGACCGCCATCCTGATGCTGCTCACCTCCGCCCCCGTCGACGAGTTGGACGAGGCCACGCTGCACCTCGCGGCCGCCCGCGTCCAGGCGCTGCCACCGGGCGAGAGCCGCACCGGCCAACTGCGGGTGCTGGTGCTCGGCACCGCCCTGGGCTGGCTGCAGGCGGGCCGCACGCCGAAGTCGCCGGACGCCGAGATCTTCCGCGCCCCCTTCACCGAACGCGAGCTGCGCCGCGGCATCGAAGCGGATCTGCGCGCCCTGGCCCGCACCGCGCCCGGACGCAACCACCGTTACGCGCTGGTGGACCTGGCGAACGCGATCCGCGCGAAGTCCTGGATCTGAACCACGGCGGGCGATCGACCCAGCGCGCTACCCGAGCACGGTCCGAGCACAGCGGCGGCGGAAGTCAACAGAGCCCGTGTCGCGGCGGCTCCGATCGGGGGCAGCCGATCGAATGTGGAGCGGAACCGACGAGGGATGGTTCCGACCCGACCGTTGTGCGTGACGCGACACGGGCTCTGGTGAGCCCGGGACCGGAGGTTCCGGGCTCGGTAACCACTATGCCGGTCGAATTATGAGGGTTTCGTTAAGAAGCGGTTCAGAACAGGCACAGCGGATTCAGCCGACGAGTGCGGCGCTGGCGCGGGCAATGGCCAATTCCTCATTGGTCGGCACCACCAACACCGCCACGGGTGCGCCGTCGGGAGAGATGCGGCGGGCGGAGCGGTCGCGCACCGCATTGCGCTCCGGGTCGACCTCGATGCCGAAACCGGCCAGCCCCGCGAGCGCGTCGGCCCGCACCCGGGCGTCGTTCTCGCCCACCCCGGCGGTGAAGGTGATGGCGTCCACCCGGCCCAGTGCCACCAGGTACGCGCCGATGTAGCGGCGCAGCCGGTGGATGTACACGTCGTAGGCCAGTGTCGCGGCCGCATCGCCCGCGTCGATGAGGCGGCCGAGTTCACGGAAGTCGTTCACCCCGGACAGGCCCTTGAGTCCCGAATCGCGATTGAGCAGGTCGTCGACCTGCCCCACATCCATACCGGCGGCCCTGATCAGATGGAAGATGATGCCCGGATCCAGGTCCCCGGAGCGGGTGCCCATGACCAGGCCCTCCAGCGGCGTCAGCCCCATGGTGGTGTCCACCGCGCGCCCGCCGCGCACCGCCGACGCCGACGCGCCGTTGCCCAGGTGCAGCACGATCTGGTTGACGTCGGCGTAGTCGCGCCCGAGGAACTCCGCCACTCGGTGCGAGACGTAGTCGTGCGAGGTGCCGTGGAAGCCGTACTTGCGGATACCGTGCGCGGCAGCGGTCTTGGCGTCGATGGCGTAGGTCTTGGCGGCGGCGGGCAGCTGGTGGAAGAAGGCGGTGTCGAAAACCGCCACCTGCGGCACGTCCGGCAGCAGCGCCCGCGCGCTCTCGATGCCGGTGACATTGGCCGGATTGTGCAGCGGCGCCAGGGTGGACAGGTCGGCGATGGCCCGCACCACCTCGTCGGTGACGAGGGTGGGTTCGTAGAACACCTCGCCGCCGTGCACCACCCGGTGCCCGACCGCGCCCAGGTCCTCGGCGGCGAGGTCGTGGCCGCTCTCGGTGAACAGCTCGAACACCAGCCGCAGCCCCGCCGCGTGATCGGCGATGGGACCGTCGTGCTCGAATGTCCGTCCGTCGCAGCTGTGTTCGATGGTGGGTGCGCCATCGCCCACCGGCTCCCCGATGCGCTGCACCACGCCGGAGGCCACCACGGTGGCCGTATCCGGTTCCAGCAGCTGGTATTTGATCGAGGAGGACCCGGAGTTGATCACCAGCACCTTCACGACTACGCCTCCCGCTGGGCCTGGATGGCGGTGATGGCCACCGTATTCACGATGTCGGCGACCAGCGCACCGCGCGACAGGTCGTTGACCGGCTTGCGCAACCCCTGCAGCACCGGACCGATGGCTACCGCGCCCGCGCTGCGCTGCACCGCCTTGTAGGTGTTGTTGCCCGTATTGAGGTCCGGGAAGATGAAGACCGTGGCCCGCCCGGCCACGACGGAGTTCGGCAGTTTGGTGCTGGCCACCGTCGGTTCGATGGCGGCGTCGTATTGGATCGGCCCCTCCACCAACAGTTTCGGTGCACGCTCCTGCACCAGTTTGGTGGCGGCACGGACCTTGTCCACATCCGCGCCCGACCCCGATTCGCCGGTCGAATACGACAGCATGGCGATCCGCGGGTCGATGCCGAACTGGGTGGCGGTGCGGGCCGAGGAGACGGCGATATCGGCCAGCTGTTCGGAGGTCGGATCCGGTACCACGGCGCAGTCGCCGTACACCAGTACCCGATCCGCCAGGCACATGAGGAATACGCTCGACACGGTGGAGACGCCCGGCTCGGTCTTGATGATCTCGAAGGACGGGCGGATGGTGTGCGCGGTGGTGTGCGCCGCACCCGACACCATGCCGTCGGCCACCCCCATCTGCACCATCATGGTGCCGAAATACGAGATGTCGGTCATGAATTCGCGCGCCCGCTCCACCGTCATGCCCTTGTGGGCGCGCAGCCGCGCGTACTCCTCGGCGAATTCCTCACGCAGCGGGCAGGTGCGCGGATCGAGCACCTCGGCGGCGTCGATATCCACGCCTAGTTCGGCGGCGCGCCCGCGCACGGCGGTCTCGTCGCCCAGAATGGTGAGATCGGCGATCTTGCGCTGGAGTACGCGACCGGCGGCGCGCAGGATGCGGTCGTCGTCGCCCTCGGGCAGCACGATGCGCTTGCGGTCGGCGCGCGCCCGCTCGATGAGCTGGTACTCGAACATCTGCGGCGTGATCACGCCCGGCGTGCGAACCTCGATCTGCCGCAACAGTTCCGCCGCGTCGACCCGCTCCTCCATGAGCGCCAGCGCGGTATCCACCTTGCGGATGCTCGACAGCGACACCCGGCCGCGGGTCAGCGACACCGCCTTGGCCGTCTCGAAGGTGCCCAGCTGCGTGCTGATGATGGGCAGCTTCGGTTTCATACCGGCGATCAGGCGCGCGATGGTGGGATCGGGCAGCATGCCGCCGTTCATGATGATGCCCGCCAGCGACGGAAAGCCCGCCGCCTCATGGGCGTTCACCAAGGCCAGCAGCACGTCGGCGCGGTCGCCGGGCGTGATGACGGCGATGCCGTCCTCGAGCCGTTCCAGAATGTGCTCGGTGGTCATGGAGCCGACGATCACGCGCAGCGCCTCACGCTGCATGAGTTCCGGGTCGCCGCTGTAGATCTCACCGTCGATGGCGGCGCACAGCTCCTCCACGGTCGGCGCGGTGAGCAGCGGCACCTCCGGCAGCGCCCAGGACGGCACATCGCACACCTTCAGCGCGGCGGCGTCGGCTTCGAGCTGCTCGGGGTCGCAGCGGTTGGCGATGACCGCCACCAGCCGCGCGTGCTCGGCCTTCAACTCCCCGTCGCACAGTTCCACCACCTGGCCGAGTTCGGCGGAGGTGCGGCCCGCGCCGCGCACCACCAGCAGCACCGGAGCGCCGAGGTTCACCGCGATGCGGGCATTGAAGCGCAGCTCACTGGGGCTGGCCACGTCGGTGTAATCGCTGCCCAGAATGAGCACGGCATCGCAGTGCCTGGCCATCTCGTGGAAACGCATGACGATCTCGCTGATGGCGGCGTCCGGGTCGGCGTGCACCTGCTCGTAGGTGACGCCGATGGAGGACTCGTAGTCGTCATCGGCGGTGGAGTGCTCGAGCAGCAGTTCGAGGATGTAGTCGCGCTCGGTGGCCGACCGGGTGATGGGCCGGAACACGCCGACCCGCGGGGTGGTGGCGGCCAGCATCTGCAGTACGCCGAGCGCGATGGTCGACTTTCCGGTATCGCCCTCGGGGGCTGCGATGTACACGGTGGACGGGGCGGAAGCGGCCATGATCACGAGCTTAGCGGCCAGCGTTTCACGCCGCCGTTTGCCGGACCATAGCCTTAGGCTCGCGGACATGATCGGCGCATCCGGTCTCGATTGGGGACACGAGACTTTCCACAGCCTCTTCTGGATCGCCAAGGCATTCGCCATCACCGCACTCGTATTCCTGATCGGCGCGGCCGTCATCGTGCGATGCACCGACTGGGGGCGCATGTTCTGGCGCATCACCGGCGGCTACTTCACCGGACGGGAGAGCTGGCCCGCCTGGGCGCTGTTCGCCGTGGTCCTGCTGCTCGCCGTGTACAGCGTGCGCATGACGGTGCTGTTCACCTACTTCTACAACGACTCGTTCACCGCGTTGCAGCTCGGCGTGCAGGCCCTGGTGGACGGCGCGGGCAGCCCGGAGAGCGAGCGGGCGGCGGCGCTGTTCTGGCAGAGCCTGGGCGTATTCGGGGTGCTGTCGCTGATCCTCGTCGTGATGGGCGTGGTGTCGTACTGGTTGCAGCAGGCCTTCCACATCCACTGGTGGACCTGGCTGAACACCCGCTTTCTGGACGACTGGCTGGATGGCAAGGCGTACTACCGCGGCCGGTTCATCGACAAGACCGTCGACAATGCCGATCAGCGCATCCAGCAGGATGTGTACGACTTCGTGGAGGGGTCGTACGCGCTGTGCTTCGGCGGCAATGTCGGGCCGTACAGCATCAGCGGCAACGGTGTGATCGGGGCCGGGCTGTCGCTGGTGTCGTTCACGCCCATCCTGTGGCGCATCTCGGGCCCGCTGGACGTCTTCGGCGTCACCGTGCCCAGGGCGCTGGTCTTCGCGGCGTTCGCGTGGGTGGCCTTCGCCACGGCGGTGGCGTTCTGGATCGCCCATCCGCTGATCACACTGAACTTCTGGTTCCAACGCCGCACGGCCGACTACCGTTTCGCGCTGGTGCGGCTGCGGGAGAACGCCGAGAACGTCGCCTTCTACCACGGCGAACGCGAGGAGCGGGGCGGTCTGGACCGCCGGTTCGCGGCGGTGATCGCCAATATGTGGGCGCGGGTGTACCGGCTGCTGCGCTTCTTCGGCTGGAATCTCACCACCAAGCAGGTCGGCGGGGTGTTCACGGTGCTGCTGGTGGGGCCGCGGGTATTGGCCGGCACCGCCACCCTGGGCGATCTGCAACAGGCCACCAGCGCCTTCGGTCAGGTGCAGGACGCGCTGTCGATGCCGCAGTCCTCGTATGCCGCGTTCACCTACTACCGGGCCACGCTGATCCGGCTGGACGGGCTGCGCGAGGCGGACCGGAAGGCGCGGGGGCTGCCGGTGATCGCCACCCGGGAGGCGACGGCGGGGCTGGAGCTCACCGACGTGCAGGTGCGCACACCCGATGGGACGCCGCTGATCACCGATCTGAACCTGCGGCTCGAGCCCGGTGACGCGCTTGTGGTGAAAGGCGGCTCCGGGGTGGGCAAGACGACGCTGCTGCGCAGCATCGGCCAACTCTGGCCATACACCGAAGGGCGGGTGAGCCGTCCGCTGGGCGATGCCGCGCTGTTCCTGTCGCAGCGGCCCTATCTGCCGCTGGGCGATCTGCGCACCGCCATCACCTATCCGGCGGCACCCGGGATCGTGGACGACGAGACGCTGCGGGCGACGCTGATCACCGTGAATCTCGGGCACCTCACCGACCGCCTGGACGAGGAGACCGATTGGGCGTCCACCCTCTCGCCCGGTGAACAGCAGCGGGTGGCGTTCGCGCGCATCCTGTTGCTGCGGCCCGAGGTGGTGTTCCTGGACGAGGCCACCTCGGCGGTGGACGAGGGGCTGGAGTACACGCTCTACCACCTGGTGCGCACCGAGACGCCGGACACCGTGCTGGTCAGCGTGGCGCATCGCAGCACGGTGGACCGGCACCACACCCACCGGCTGGAGTTGGCCGGTGGCGGGGCGTGGAAGCTGTCGCCGATCGGGGCCGTGCGGGTGTGAAGGCGACGTGTGGGCCACGCTGGCGTGGTTCGGCGCGACGGCCGATGCCATCGCCCGCGGGCGCGCACACAGCGGCGAGCCCTGGTCGACGATCGGCGGGAACCGGGGTCGCTCGCGCGGGAGAGCCCGCTCAGCTCAGGGCACGCAGGCGCGGGGCCAGGTCGCGTTCGAACAGCTCCAAGAAGCGCTTCTGGTCGTGGCCGGGAGCGTGGAAGACCAGGTGGTTCAGGCCCGCGTCGGTGTACTGCTGGATCTGCTCGACCGCCTGGTCCGGATCGCTGGCCACGATCCAGCGCTTGGCGATCTGCTCGATGGGCAGCGCGTCGGCGGCGGCCTCCATCTCGATCGGATCGGTGATGGAGTGCTTCTGTTCGGGGGTCAGCGAGAGCGGGGCCCAGAAGCGCGTATTCTCCAGCGCCAGTTCGGGATCGGTGTCGTAGGAGATCTTGATCTCGATCATGCGGTCGAGGTCTTCGGCGGTGCGGCCCACCTTGGCCGCGCCCTCGGACACCGCGGGCATGAGCTTCTCGGTGTAGAGCTCCATGCCCTTGCCGGAGGTGCAGATGAAACCGTCACCCGCGCGGCCCGCGTACCGGGCGACGAGGGGGCCGCCCGCGGCGATGTAGATCGGGATGCCGCCCTTGGGCACGTCGTAGATGGACGCGCCGACGGTGGTGTAGTACTGGCCCTCGAAGTCCACGCGGTCGCCGGTCCACAGCGCGCGCATGAGATCGACGGCCTCCCGCAGCCGCGCGAAACGCTCCTTGAACTCCGGCCATTCGCCGGAGTAGCCGGTGGCGATCTCATTGAGCGCCTCACCGGTGCCCACACCCAGCATGACGCGCTCCGGGTACAGACAGCCCATGGTCGCGAACGCCTGCGCGATGACCGCCGGGTTGTAGCGGAAGGTCGGGGTCAGCACCGAGGTACCGAGCTGGATGCGCCGGGTGCGCTCGCCGACCGCGGCCATCCACGCCAGTGAGAACGGCGCGTGGCCGCCGTTGTGCCGCCACGGCTGGAAGTGGTCACTCACCGTGGCGCTGTCCATGCCGTGTTCCTCGGCCAGCACCGCGATCTCCACCAGTTCCCGCGGGCCGAACTGCTCCGCCGACGCCTTGTATCCGAGCTTTAGGTTCTTCACCTGCGCCACTCCTGTCGCCTGTATTGCGCTGTGTGTGCGGGTCCCCTCAGCCCGCAGGCCGCTCGGGCGCGCTGGATGTGGCGGCGCGCGAACGGCTTACTTCGCACCCTAGGTCAGAAACGGGCGGCAAGGTGGTGGGGTCGCATCCGTCGAGACGAACCGTCGCGCCCGAACGGGTATTCCGAGCCGCTCCCCGGCGACTGTCCATCGCGGGCTCCCGACACGGAACTCCGGCTACCGCGGCAGCGGTGGCCCCGGGTCCAGGCCCATGGCCTCGCGGGCCTTGCGGATGAAGTACAGCCCGCCGCGCACGGTCTCCTTGGCGATGCGCACCTGCCCCAGCGTGGTGGCCTTCACCACCTGCGCTCTGGCGATATTCAGCCGGTCCACGGCCTCGGACATGGCGCGCAGGGCCTCGTCGTTGTCGGGATCGAGGCGGGCCAGTTCTCCGGACATGCGGTCCAGGTGCCGGTTCACCTCCGCTTTCGCATCGGCCACCCGCTCCACGTTCCCGGACCACTCCCGCGAGATCCACCAGATGGCGAGGCCCACGATGGCCAACACCAGAACCAGGAACAGCAACCGACCCATACCTCCAGCTTACGGCGGCCCCGACCGCCCGGTAACCGCCGCGCTGATCGCCGATTCGCTCTCGATAGCGGACAATTGGCTCGTGACCACCAATGCTGAGCCGATCCTGTCCTACCTCACCGATATGGACGGTGTGCTCGTGCACGAGAACCATCTCGTGCCGGGGGCCGATAAATTCCTGGCGGAACTGAGCACCAATGACATCCCCTACCTGGTGCTCACCAATAATTCCATCTACACCGCGCGCGATCTGCAGGCGCGGCTGCGGCACTCCGGGCTCGACATCCCGGTGGAGTCGATCTGGACCTCGGCGCTGGCGACCGCGACCTTCCTCAACGAGCAGCGGCCCAATGGCACCGCCTATGTGGTGGGCGAATCCGGGCTCACCACGGCCCTGCACGAGATCGGATACGTGCTCACCGACAGCGATCCGGACTATGTGGTGCTCGGTGAGACCCGCACCTATTCGTTCGAGGCCATCACCACCGCCATCCGGCTGATCCTGGCGGGGGCGCGGTTCATCGCCACCAATCCGGACGCCACCGGCCCCTCGCGCGAGGGCGTGCTGCCCGCCACCGGTTCGGTCGCGGCCCTGATCACCCGCGCCACCGGCAAGGAGCCCTACTACGTGGGCAAGCCCAACCCGCTCATGATGCGCTCGGCGCTGCGGCGCATCGGCGCGCATTCGCAGTCCACGGTCATGATCGGCGACCGCATGGACACCGACGTGATCTCCGGACTCGAGGCCGGGCTGCGCACGATCCTGGTGACCACCGGCATCTCCGGCCGGGCCACCGCGGAGGACTTCCCCTTCCGCCCGACCCTGATCCTCGACTCCGTCGCGGAGCTGGTGGGCCGCACCCGCGACCCGTTCTCAGCGGCCTGACGCGCGGCCCCGGCGGCGCGCACCCCGCACGCATCCGCGTGCACGGTGCCGGAGGAATCCACCGGGCCTGGTGGTGGCACGCCGTCGCGGGGGTGGCCGCCACCGTCGTACCGCATCGCCGCGGGACGGCCGCTGCCGCTTCGGGTGCGATTCACTCGCGCTCGAGTGCGTCGAGTGCGGTCGCGAGGGTGGTGAGCGCGTCGACCACGCGGGTGAACTCCTCGATGCCGAGGTGTTCGGTGAGGCGGGCGGAGATGTCCGCGTGCTGGGGGTCGATGCGCTGGACGGCCGCGTAGCCCGCGTCGGTGGGGGCGACGAGTTTGGCGCGGCGGTGGGCCGGGTTCGGGCGGTATTCGGCCAGGCCCTTGTCGACCAGCAGGTCCGCGATCCGCTGCACGCTCTGCCGGGTGATGCCCATCGCGCGTGCGATCCCGGCCACGGGCAGCGGCTCCCGCAGCACCGCGCCCAGCACCTGCCACCAGGCCGCGGTGAGACCCGCCGGGCGGGCCAATTCCTCGGCGATGGCGAGGAATTGGCCGTTGAGCTGGAACGAGGTGATCGCCGCCGTACTGAACAGTTCCTGTTCGCGCCGAGCCTCGCCGTCCGCCCGCCCGGTGGAGCGGCGCCGCGTCACGACGCCGCCGCCTCGGCCGACCGCCGCTGCTCGTACTCGGCGAGGGCGAAGAATCCGGCCGGATCGTTGTCGCCGTAGAGCCGGTACCACGCGTCGAGGATGTGCGGCTCGTAGATGTCGAGCCGGGCGAGGATCGCCCGCGCGAACTCGACCGGCCTGGTGCCGGTGGCCGTGATCAGATCCCCGTCGGTGACGGCGGGCTCGTACACGAAGCGATCGGCACCCGAATAGCCGCTGTAGGCAAGGTATTCCGCCGCATTGCTGGTGTGCGCCCGCTCGTCGAGCAGCCCGGCCGCCGCCAAACCGAAAGTGGCCCCGCAGATTCCCGCCACCGGCACACCCGCCGCCACGAACTCACGGGCCTTGTCCGCGAAGGGTGTCAGCGCACCCGTTTCCCAGGTGTCCGCGCCCGGCAGGATGAGCATGGCGCTGTCGGCCGGGGACAGCTCGGCCAGCGTCACATCCGGCACCACCCGCATACCACCCGCCGAGGTGACCGCGTCGCGGCCGATCCCCACCGTGCGCACCTGCCAGGTGCCGGGCTCCCGGTGCCACATGGCGCGGTTGATATGCGCGGTGGCGTGGCCGACCTCCCAATCCGCGAAGGTGTCGTAAACGGCCATGTGCACTGTTTTCATCATGACAGTATCCTGTCATGATTGACAGGATACTGTCAATCTGTTGG
This sequence comes from Nocardia sp. CC213A, assembly GCF_030766805.1. NCBI lineage: Bacteria > Bacillati > Actinomycetota > Actinomycetes > Mycobacteriales > Nocardiaceae > Nocardia > Nocardia sp. CC213A. The sequence goes on along the minus strand of NZ_JASFXA010000027.1, from coordinate 2,823 downwards.
ACACGAAAAACCCCGGCCCATCGAGAGCCGGGGTGTCGCGCGTGCCGAGCGGTCAGCTCAGCGCGTGATCCAGATCGCCGAGCAGATCCTCCACATCCTCGAGGCCCACCGAGATGCGGACCACGCCGTCGGTGATGCCCACGGCCGCACGGCCTTCCGGCCCCATGGCCCGGTGCGTGGTGGTGGCCGGATGGGTGATCAGAGTCTTGGCATCGCCGAGGTTGTTCGAGATGTCGATGATGCGCAGCCGGTTGAGCACTTCGAACGCGCGCTTCTTGGCCTCGTCGGCACCCGCCTTCAGCTCGAAGGTGACCACGGTGCCGCCGCCTGACATCTGACTCTTGGCCAGCTCGTACTGCGGATGCGAGGCCAGGAAGGGATACTTCACCCAGGCCACCGAATCCTTGCCCTCGAGGAACTCCGCGATGCGCTGCGCCGAGGAATTGGCCTGGCGCACCCGCAGCGGCATGGTCTCCAGACCTTTGAGCAGCGTCCAAGCGTTGAACGGGCTCAGTGCCGGACCGGTGTGGCGCATCAGATTCTTCACGGGGCCGTCGATGTAGTCCTTGGACCCGAGAATGGCCCCGCCCAGGACACGACCCTGGCCGTCGATGTGCTTGGTGCCGGAATAGACCAGCACATCAGCGCCGAGCTCGAATCCGCGTTGCAGCAGCGGAGTGGCGAAGACGTTGTCCAGCACCACCTTCGCACCCGCGGCGTGCGACAGCTCGACCACCCGACGCACATCCACCAGCGACTGCATGGGATTGGACGGCGTTTCGAAGAACACGGCCTGGGTGGGCACCGACAGCGCCCGCTCCCACTGGTCGATGTCCTCACCGTCGACGAAGACGGTCTCCACGCCCCAGCGCGGCAGAATCTCGTTGGCCACCACGAAACAGGAGCCGAACAGGCTGCGCGCGGCCACCAGCCGGTCACCCGCGCCGAGCAGCGCGCCCAGCGCCGTGAACACCGCCGACATCCCGGACGCCGTGGCGAAACACGCTTCGCCGCCGTCGATCAGGCGCAGCCGCTCCTCGAACATGGCGACGGTCGGATTGCCGTAGCGCGAGTACACGTAGTGCTCGATATCGCCGGTGAACGACGCCTCGGCCGCCTCGGCGCTCTCGTAGACGAATCCGGAGCTGAGGTACAGCGCTTCGGAGGTCTCCTCGAAACCGCTGCGGCGCAAGCCGCCTCGGACGCCGATGGTCGCAGGGCCGACGCCCTCGGGCAGGGGCTTGTCGAAAGCGCCTCCGGTGATCACAGCTGCCTCCCATCGACAGAGTTCGACCGACGCGCCACAGACGCGACGGCGGTGGCGGTCACGACCGACGGAACCCGCAGCGCGCCCGAGGTGGGAACCGGTCGCGTCATGATTGCCGCCACGGAAGTCCCTCGGCGCGCCAGCCGGAGCCGCCGCGGTGTCCCTGCGCGTCCAACGCGCCCTCGAAACCCTCGACCACGTTGAACGCGGGCGTGAACCCGACGGCGGTGGCCGCGGTGGCCGCGCCGATGGAGCGCTGCCCGGACCGGCAGATGAAGATCACCGGCGCGTCGCCCTGGGGATCCCGCTCGGCCAGCGCCTGCTTGAGCTGGTCGGTGAACCGGGTATTGGGCGAGCCGGTGGCGTCCACCCATTCGATGAGGACGGTGGGCCGGCCGATGCCGCCGGTATCGGGTACGCCGACGAATCGCCATTCGGCCTCGGTGCGCACATCCACCAGCACCGCGTCCGGATTGTCGCGCAACAGCTCCCACGCCTGCCGTGGCGTGATGTCACCCGCATAGCTCACTGCTTGAACCTCCTGTGAATCCGCACTTGCCGCACCGAGGTGCGTGGCCAGGTCGTCACCCGGAGCACCCCACCGCGGAGGAGGGTTGCCGACCAGCCAGCCGGGGCTTGGCGCTGGTACTCATGACCTGGATCTGAGATTGCCCGGACCACCGCCCGACTGTCAAACGCATGTGTCCGAGTAGTGGGACGGTCAGCGGTCGCAGACCACCCAACGGTCGTCGGCACGGGTGAAGTTCCAGGTCGAGGTGTTATCGGTCCCGTCGACGCGCACGGTGACGGTGGCGGTGGCGTGGTCGCCGTCCACCCGGGCGTCGGTGAGGCGCACGAATTCCAGAGCCGGTGCGGCGTCGTCGGATTCGATCCGCACCGGGGAGCGGTCGCCGTCGAAGCCCGCGCAGACGATGCGATCACCCAGCGGGTCGTCCGCGGCCAGCGCGCCGACGAGATTGCGGGCGGCCACGGCCAGCCGATCGGAATCTGTGACATTCTTCTCAGCCGGGGATACCAGCCCCGCGATCACGATTCCCAGTACGACCAGCGCGATGATGCCCGCGGCGGCCAGGAACGGCAGCATCGACCTGGTCCCGGTCTGGTCGATCGGGATCGGCTGCTCATCCGCACCGGCTGTGTGTTCCGATCGCTCAGCCGAGTTTTCCGGCCGCTCGCTTCGCTCACTCATGAGCTAGATCATGCCTGGTCGCCGGGGGTGTACGCGGCCCGACACCGGGTACCCGATGCTGTGGGCATCCGCCCAGTTCACCGCACCCCGGCGGGCCGTGGTCTACCCCACCGATAGAATCGTCTGAATTCTCCGCCCGCGCGGGGGAATAGCAGGACGGCGCAGCAACGCTGCAGCGTCGGAGGCCTCGGGATGACCCGAGCTCGGGCGTCAACTTAGCCTAAGCTAAGAACGACGGCTAAGACTGACCGCAAGATTGTATTTCGACTCGTAAGGGTGCGCGTAAGAGATGACCGAACAGAGTGCAGCGACCCGCCCGCTCCGCATCGCGATCGTTGGTGCCGGC
>NZ_JASFXA010000026.1:0-99782 GCF_030766805.1 Nocardia sp. CC213A | reverse complement strand
ACTCCACAACGAGCAACTACTCCATATCGATAACGAAACCCCCTCCACCCAGCCCCCCGAAATGCGATCATGGGAAAGCCTGCGTCGCCGCTGAAAGGTGGTGTGCTGTGACCCAATTCGTCCAACAGTACGAACCCCTACGATGGCTGGCCCTCCTATCCTTCATAGCCGCAGCCGCAATAGTCACAACCCGCCTGGCCACCCCCACCCCCGCCCTGGAAACCGACCAGGAGTCCGATGCCGCACACCTGATGATGTGCCTGGTCATGCTCGCAATGATCGGCTTCCCCACCGCCATAGACCCCCACGCCATGAACGGCGTCCTCACCGCCATGACAGTGGTCTACGCCCTCCTGTTCCTGGCCCGCGTAATCCAGTGGCACGGCAACCCGCTGGCCCCCGCCGCCCGAGTCATCCCCTTCGCCTACCACCTCACGGCGGCAGCAGCCATGCTCTACGCCATGAGCGGTCACACCGGCGGACACCACGGCGGAGCTCCCGCCGCCCCCATGCTCGCCCTGGCGACCCTGTTCACCATCGACGCCGCCGCCATGGCCCTACCGATGTCGAGAAAGGCTCTGCGCCACATCGTTCCGCACCACGTCGGTACCGCAGGCCCCGCCACTGTGGTGCCACACATCGTCATGGACCTGGGCACCGCCTACATGCTCGTAGCCGCCATCGGCTGATCCCGCGGCGGCACCTGGAGGTCAGGTCGGCGGATGGTGATCCGGGACCCCACCGACGCGGTGACGCCTATCGACGCGGCATGGTCGCCGATGGGGTGCCTGTCGACTGTGAGCCGGTGCGTGAGGTCTCCGATCCGAACCACCATGCGAGCGCTGCTCGCAGCGTCGGTGCCGCGGAAGCGGCGGATTCCCAGCACCAGCGCCCGCACTCCGGCCAGACGCAATTCATTGGCCAGCATCAGACCGGTCGGGCCAACGCCCACAATGATCACGTCTGTTTCCGCAACTCGCATGTATCGGAACTCTCATACGCACGGATTCTGGCGTCGGACAGCGCTTCTGCGGCATACCCGGTGTCGTGCGGCAAGCGGGCGGTTGCGTTGTCGACCGGACGCCGAGCACGATCTTCACCCGCGCACAGCCCTGTCCGGACGATGTCAGTGGCCCCCGCGTACCTCGCTCATGGTCACCGGCCGCTGCTCGCGGCGCGACAGCTCGCACGCCTCGGCGACGTAGAACGCCTCGAGCGCCTCAGTCGGCGGGCACGGGTTGGCGAGTGTTCCGTCGACCACCGCCACGAAGGCTGACAGCTCCTCGGTGTAGGCGCGCCGGAACCGATCCATGAACCCTGGGTAGGCGGGCAGCGGTGACGCCGGGAAATCCGGCTCCACCGAGTGCAGTGGCGCCCGGTCGTCCAGTCCCACAATGGCATTGCCCACCGAGCCCAACAGTTCCAGCCGTACGTCGTAACCGGCCCCGTTGTAGCGGGTGAGGGAGACGGTCGCCACCGCACCGTCGTCCATGCGCAGCACCACCGCGGCGGTATCCACGTCGCCCGCGTCCACGAAGAACTGTTCGCCCCGGTTGGCGCCGACGGCGTAGACCTCGGTGATCTCGCGTCCGGTCACCCAGCGGATGATGTCGAAATCGTGGACGCCGCAGTCCCGGAACAGGCCGCCGGAGCGCGGAATGTATTCGGCGGGAGGGGGAGTCGGGTCCAGTGTGGTGGCGCGCAGGGTATGCAGCCAGCCGAGCTCCCCGTTCGCGACGGCGGCGCGTGCGGCCCGGTAGCCCGCGTCGAAGCGCCGTTGGAAGCCGATCTGCACCGGCACCGACGATCCGGTGAGCCGTTCGATCACCGCGAGTGTCCCCGAGATGTCGGCCGCGATGGGCTTCTCGCAGAAGACCGGCAGTCCGCGTTCCACTGCCGCGAGGATGAGTTCGGGATGGGAGTCGGTGGCCGTGGTGATCACCAGCCCCGCGAGGTCGGCGGCGAGCAGCGTGTCGATATCGGGTGCGAAGTCGACGCCGAGCTTGCGGGCGGTCTCGCGTGCCCGTTCGGTGTCGACGTCGGCGACGACCACCGATTCCACGTCCGGCAGCGCTTTCAGGGTCTCGGCGTGGGAGGTTCCGATACGGCCGGTCCCGGCCAGGCCGATGCGAAGGGAAGACATGATTCTCCTGATTGCTCAGATGCGAGGTGGGGCCGTCGTCGAGCGGACGACCAGGGCGGGTTCGACGCGGCTGCGCAGTGGCTCGGTGCGCCCGTCGCGCAGCCGCTGGGTGAGTGCTGCCACGGCCAGTTGCCCGATGCGGGTGCGCGGCTGGTCGATGGTGGTGAGCGAGACGTAGCGCAGGGCCGCGAGCGAGGTGTTGTCGTAGCCGACCACCGACACGTCCTCCGGCACCCGCAGTCCGGCCTCGTCGAGGGCGGACATGGCGCCGAAGGCGTTGAAATCGTTGCCGCAGACCAGTGCGGTGGGAAAGGTGCCGGGGGAGAAGACGTTCAACAGTTTCCGCACCGCGGCGGCACCCGCGGCGTCGGTGTGTTCGCTCGCGATCACCATCGGTTCGAGCCCGTGCCGCTCCATGGCCGCGGTGTATCCCTTGCGCCGCGGCCCGGCGGCGAAGGCGGCCCCGCCGTCGAAGTGCACGATGCGCCGATGCCCTAGTGACACCAGGTGATCCACGGCCAGTCCCGCACCGGTCTCACCGTCGTCGTTGACCGTGTCGACCCCCGCGATATTCGAGGTCCGCGACACCAACACCACCGGACACCGCTGGGCTGCCTCCCGTATGGCCGCGGCCGGTAGGACCGGCGACAGCAGGATGATCCCGCCGGGCCGGAACGACAGCAGACTTTCCAGCGCCCCCCGTTCTCGTGCCGCACTGCGCCGCCCGGTATTGAGGATCAGTTCCAGCCCGGCTTCCTGCGCCGCCGCGTCCATACCCTCCACCACTTCGGCGAAGTAGGCATTGCGCAGGTCCGACACCATGACGCCGACGAGATTGGATGTTCGGCTGGCCAGTGACCGGGCCAGGAAATGCGGTTGGTAACCCAGTTCCTTGGCGGCGTCGAGCACCGCACGGCGGCGGTGTTCGCTCACCTTGGGGGAGCCCCGCATGACGAGCGAGACCAGGGCGCGGGAGACGCCCGCCCGAGCGGCGACGTCCTCCATCGTCGGTCGCGTCACAAATCCCTCCGTGTCGGTGCTGGTGTGTGTGGCACGTTACTGCCCGGACGCGAACCAATCAATAGAGCGCTCTAATCGGACATTTTCCGGCAACCCGATACCTCTGTTCACGCAGTAAAACCCACTATTTCAAGGGGTTTCACGATCATGAAACCCGCTGAGGGTTCTTGACACACGAGTGACCCAGATTACATAGTTGGAGCGCTCCAACGCATGGAGCCACAACCGTGTGACTACGACAGGTCGAGGAAGTTCCGATGACCGCACCGCTGCACCCGCTGCGCATCGCCGCCGCACCGATCTCCTGGGGAGTCTGCGAAGTCCCCGGCTGGGGACACGTTCTCGACGCGCACACCGTCCTGGCCGAAATGGCCGCGCTCGGCATCACCGCCACCGAATTCGGGCCACCGGACTATCTGCCCGCCGACCCTCTCGCGCTGCGCGCACAGCTCGGCGAACACGGCCTGACCGCGATCGGCGGCTTCCTCGCCCTTCCGCTGCACCGGGAGTCCGACGCGGCGCTCACCTTCGCCCGCGAAACGGCCGCCCGCTACGCGCGGGCGGGTGCGGAGATGCTCATCCTGGCGGCCGCCACCGGCTTGGACGGCTACGACGAACGCCCCGCGCTCACCGACACCGAATGGGACACTCTGGTCGACACCGCCGCCGCCATCGCGGCCATCGCCGCCGAGGTGGGCCTGCGCACCACCCTGCACCCGCACGTCGGCACGCACGTGGAGTCCGAGGCCGAGGTGGAGCGCTTCCTCGCCGACTCCGACCTGCCGCTGTGCCTGGACACCGGCCACCTGCTCATCGGCGGCACCGACCCGGTCGGCCTGGCGCGCCGCTACGCGGACCGCATCGGCCACATCCATCTCAAGGATGTTCGTCTCGATCTCGCCGATCAGGTGCGCGACGGCGCGCTGGAGTACAGCGAGGCGGTACGGCAGGGCATCTACGCCCCCCTCGGCGCGGGCGATATCGATATCGACACGCTGGTGCGGGAGGTTTACCGCGCCGGTTATACCGGCTGGTATGTGATCGAGCAGGACACGGCACTGCGGACGGGCGATACCGCGAGGACGCCGACCCGCGACGCCGAACGCAGTCTGCGGCATCTGACGGCCATCGGCTCGGCGCTCGCCGCGGCACGGATTTAGCCGGAAGTGAGGACGACGATGTCTCAGCAGACCAGACCGCGCCGGTGGCGGTGGCTACTACCCCTGTCGGCCGTCGCGGTGGCCGTACTGGCGGCGTGTACCGGCCCCGGGGCGGAGGTGGGAACGCAGACCCGCGCACCCGTCGAGGTCGGTACCCTGGAATCGGTCGCGTTCGTCACGCACGGCTCACCCGGCGACGCCTTCTGGAACGTGGTGAAGAACGGGGCCGAGGCCGCGGGCGACACGTTCGGCGTGCGAGTCGAATACAACTCCTCCGGCGATCCGAGCCAGCAGGCCAAGCTTATCGACAATGCCGTGGCCCAGCGCGTGGACGGCCTGGTGGTCTCCATGGCCAATCCCGACGCCCTGCGCGAATCGGTGGAAAAGGCGGTGGCGGCGGGCATTCCGGTGGTCACCATCAACTCCGGAGAGTCCGAGAGCGCCGAGTTCGGCGCCATCGGCCATGTCGGCCAGAGCGAACGGCTCGCGGGTGAGGCTGCCGGGGCGCGGTTGAAGGACGCCGGAAAGACCAAGATGCTCTGCGTCATTCACGAGGCGGGCAATATCGGCGCGAACGAGCGCTGCGCGGGTGCGACGCAGGGTTTCGGCAATGCCGCCACCCTCCAGGTCGATATCAACAATCCCACCGACGCCCAGGCCCGGATCCGCGGCGCACTGGAGGCGGATCGCTCCATCGACGCCGTGCTGACCCTGAACTCGCAGATCGCCGCCCGCGCGGTGGACGGCGCCCGGGAGGCGCGCTCGGAGGCCGCCATCGCCACCTTCGATCTGAATACCGATGTGGTGGAGGCGATTCGGGCGGGCAGTCTGCTCTTCGCGGTAGACCAGCAGCAGTACGAGCAGGGCTATCTGCCGGTGGTGCTGCTGGAGCTGTACAAGACAAATCTCGATACCGTCGGAGGCGGGCGTCCGGTGCAGACCGGCCCGGCCTTCGTGGACGAATCCAATGTCGACGCCATCGGCGGCCTGGTCGCCCAGGGCACCCGGTGAGCACCGGTCGGGAGAACGAAATGGCTGTTGTGACAAAGGAACCCGCTGGACCCGCCGATCGACGAGAGGACAGCCCGCCGCCGCTGCTACAGCGGCTGATCGTGCGGCCCGAGATCGGTGCGGCGATCGGCGCGATGGTGGTGTTCTTCTTCTTTTCGGTGATCACCGACGAATTCCTCAGCCCGGGCGGGGTGGCGAACTGGCTCGACGACGCCTCCACCCTCGGCATCATGGCGGTGGCGGTGGCGCTGCTCATGATCGGCGGTGAGTTCGACCTGTCCGCCGGTGTGATGACCGCGTCCACGGCGCTGGTGACCGCGCTGCTGGCGGTGGAACTCGGCTGGAACGTGTGGTTCGCCCTCGCCGCCTCGCTGGTCTTCGCGTTGGCTGTGGGCGCGCTCAACGGCTGGGTGGTGATGCGCACCGGCCTGCCGAGCTTCATCGTCACCCTGGGCACCTTCCTGGCGCTACAGGGTCTGAATCTCGGCGTGACCCGGCTGGCCACCGGCACCGTGCAGGTGTCGGGCATTCGCGGCGCCGACGGCTACGAGTCGGCGGGCTGGGTGTTCGCCTCCACCACCGATATCGGCGACGCCCACATCCAGGCGTCGGTGGTGTGGTGGATCGTGCTGACCCTGCTGGCCGCCCTGCTGCTGGTGCGCACCCGCTTCGGCAACTGGATCTTCGCGGTCGGCGGCGCGCTGCCCAGCGCCCGTGCCGTCGGCGTGCCCGCGGTGCGCACCAAGATCCTGCTGTTCATGGGCACCGCGTTCGCGGCCTGGGTGGTGGGCGCGTGCAATCTGCTGCGCTTCACCAGTGTGCAGGCGAATCAGGGTGTGGGACTGGAGTTCCAGTACATCATCGCCGCGGTGGTGGGCGGCTGCCTGCTGACCGGCGGCTTCGGTTCGGTCGTCGGCGCGGCCATCGGCGCGCTCATCTTCGGCATGGCCCGGCAGGGCATCGTCTACGCCAATTGGAACAGCGACTGGTTCATGCTCTTCCTCGGTGTGCTGCTGCTGTCGGCCGTCCTGGTCAACAATGCTTTCAAGAAGCAGGCGGAAAGGGTACGGCGATGACCACCCCACTCATCGAGACCGTCGACATCGGCAAGAGCTACGGTGGCGTGGTGGCCCTGCGGGAGGTGTCCACCGTGGTCCGGGCGGGTGAGGTCACCTGCGTGCTCGGTGACAACGGCGCGGGCAAGTCCACCCTCATCAAGATCCTGTCCGGGGTGCACCAGCACGATCGGGGTGAGCTGCGAATCGAGGGCGCCGCGACCCGATTCTCCTCCCCGCGTGAGGCTTTGGACCGCGGTATCGCCACCGTCTACCAGGACCTCGCGGTGGTGCCGCTGATGAGCGTGTGGCGCAATTTCGTGCTGGGCTCCGAGCCGACCAGGAACTACGGCCCGATCCGGCTGCTGGACCGGCGCAAGGGTATGGAGATCACCCGGCACGCGCTGGACGATATGGGTATCGACATTCGCGATCTGGAGCAGCCCGTCGGCACGCTGTCGGGCGGTCAGCGGCAGTGCATCGCCATCGCCCGCGCCGTGCACTACGGCGCGAAGGTGCTGATCCTCGACGAGCCCACCGCCGCACTGGGCGTCAAACAGGCGGGCATCGTGCTCAGGTATGTGGTGCAGGCGCGTGACCGCGGCCTGGGCGTCGTACTGATCACCCACAATCCGCATCACGCCTATCCGGTGGGTGACCGGTTCCTGCTGCTCAAGCGCGGCACCATGCTCGGCTCGTACGAGAAGAACGAGATCGAGCTCTCCGAACTCACCCGCCAGATGGCCGGTGGCGCGGAACTCGAGGCGCTGCAACACGAATTGGCACGGGTGGTGTCGGAGTGACGGATCTGGAGGTGTTGACCGTCGGCCGGGTCGGGGTCGATCTGTATCCCGAGCAGAGCGGGGTGCCGTTGGCCCAGGTGCGGACGTTCGCGAAGTTCCTCGGCGGCACCGCCACCAATGTCTCGGTCGCCGCGGCGCGGCTGGGGCGGCGCGCGGCGGTGCTCACCAAGGTGGGGCCGGACGGCTTCGGTGATTACGTGCGCACCGCGCTGGAGGGTTTCGGGGTGTCGGCCCGCTATGTGTCGACCGCGCCGGATCTGCTCACCCCGGTGGTGTTCTGCGAACTGAATCCGCCCGCCGATCCACCGCTGCTGTTCTACCGGCTGCCCACCGCCCCGGACCTCACCCTGACCGAGGACGAGATTCCCTGGGACACGGTCGATTCCGTGCCGCTGCTGTGGGTGACCGGTACCGGGGTCAGCGCGGAGCCCGGCCGCTCGACCCAGCGGGAGATGCTGCGGCGGCGCGGCAGGCGCGGCCACACCGTGCTCGATCTCGACTACCGGCCCATGTTCTGGCCCGACGAACACACCGCCCACACCGAGATCGACTGGATGCTCGACCACGTGAACGTGGTGGTGGGCAACCGCACCGAGGCCGAGGTGGCGGTCGGCACCGACGATCCGGACACGGCCGCCGACCGGCTGCTGGCCCGGGGCGTCGAGCTGGCCGTGATCAAACGCGGAGCCGAGGGCGTGCTGGTGGCGACCGCGGACGACCGCGCCACCGCGCCGCCCTGCCGGGTGGAGGTCGTCTGCGGTCTCGGCGCGGGCGACGCGTTCGGCGGGGCGCTGGCCCACGGGCTGCTGGCGGGTTGGGACCCACACCGCATCGCCACCTACGCCAATGCCGCCGGTGCGCTGGTGGCCGCCCGGCTGGCCTGCGCCGACGCCATGCCCACCGCGACCGAGATCGAGGAGCTGCTGTGCACCTGACCGATGAGCGCTGGCAGGAACTGCTGCGGGTGCGCGCCACCGACCCGGATGCGGTGCCGCGCGCCTACGCCGACCGCCGTCGCCGCGAGCGGCTGCTGTCCGAACGCGGCACCCTGTTCCTGGTGGCCGCCGATCATCCGGCGCGCGGCGCGCTGGGTGTCGGCCCGGACCGCACCGCCATGGCGGATCGGCGCACGCTGCTGGAGCGGTTGCTCATCGCCCTGGAGCATCCGGCCGTGGACGGTGTGCTCGGCTCACCCGATATCGTCGAGGAACTGCTGCTGTTGGACGCCCTGCACGACAAGGTGGTGGTCGGCTCCATGAACCGGGGCGGCCTGGCCGGGGCGGACTGGGAGATCGACGACCGCTTCACCGGATACGACGCCGAATCGCTGGTGAAGTTCGGGCTCGACGGCGGCAAAATGCTGCTGCGCCTGGTGGATTCGGACCGGTCGACCGCGCCGACGCTGCACGCGTGCGCCCGCGCGGTATCGGCCCTGGCCGCGCACGGGCTGATGGCCATGGTGGAACCGCTGCCCTACCGACGCGACGAGTCCGGGGCGCTGGTCATGTGCAAGGACGCGGCCTCCCTGCAGCGGGCCATTACGGTGGCGGCCGGGCTCGGAATCACCTCCGCCCATACCTGGCTGAAAATTCCGGCGCCCGAAGATATTTCGGTGCTGGAGGCGACCACGCTGCCGGTGGTCGTACTGGGCGGCGTGCCCTCGGGGGATCCGGCCGCCGATCTGGAATCCTGGGGCACCGCGCTGCGTCACGAGGTGGTGCGCGGGCTGGTGGTCGGCCGCAGTCTGCTGTACCCGCCCGACGGTGACGTGGCCGCCGCCGTGGACGCGGCCGCCCGCACGCTGGGAGCCGCGAAATGAGCGCACTGCACCGCCCGGCCGGAACCCTCACCGCGGGTGCGGATCCCATCCTGCTCACCCCCGAGGCGGCGGGCTGGACCTACACGGGGCTGCGGGTGCTGCGACTCGCACCCGGAGCCCGGCGCACGGTGCACACCGGGGAGTTCGAGGCGTTCGTGCTGCCGCTGGCCGGTTCCTGCACGGTACGGGTGGACGGCGAGGTCTTCGCGTTGGAGGGCCGGGACTCGGTCTTCACGCGGGTCACCGATTTCGCCTACGTGCCCCGCGAGGCCGAGGTGGAGCTGGCCACCGACTCCGGAGTGGAGGTGGCGCTGCCGATGGCCCGCTGCACCCGCCGCCTCAGCCCGAAGTACGGCCCGGCCGAAGAGGTTCCGGTCGAGGTGCGGGGTGCTGGCCGCGCCACCCGGCAGGTCGTCAACTTCGGCACCCCCGGCGTCTGGGAGCACACCGACAAACTCAATGCCTGCGAACTGCTCACCCCCGACGGCAACTGGTCCTCCTACCCGCCGCACAAGCACGACGAGTCCACCGAATGCGAGGTCGCCAACGAGGAGATCTACTACTTCCGCATCGCCGGTCCCGACGGAATCACGCCGTCGCCCACCGGTTTCGGCATGCACCGCACCTACACCGCCGACGGCACGCTGGACGAGAACGTGGCGGTGCGCGACGGTGACGTCTTCCTGATTCCGCACGGGTACCACGGTCCGTGTATCGCCGCACCCGGTTACCCCATGTACTACCTGAATGTGCTGGCCGGTCCCGCGGCGGAGCGGTCGATGGCCTTCTGCGACGATCCCGCCCACGCCTGGGTGCGGGACCAGTGGCACCACGAGACAGTCGACCCGCGCTGCCCGATCACCGACCACAAAGGTCGCATCGAATGAGGTTGTCCGCATGAAACTCACCACCGCGCAGGCGCTGGTCGCCTGGCTCATCGCACAGCATTCGGAAACTCTCGACGGGCGTGAAGTGCCCATGTTCCCGGCGGTTTTCGCCATCTTCGGGCACGGCAACGTCTTGGGGCTGGGCACCGCGCTGGAGGAGCGGCGCGATGTGATCCCGGTCTGGCGTGGGCACACCGAGCAGGGGATGGCGCTGGCCGCGGTCGGGCTGGCCAAGGCCACCCATCGGCGGCAGATCGGCGTCGCCACCTCTTCCATCGGGCCGGGGGCACTCAATATGGTGACCGCCGCCGGGGTGGCACACGCCAATCGGCTACCGCTGCTGTTGCTGCCGGGGGACACCTTCACCGGCCGCGCACCCGATCCGGTCTTGCAGCAGGTGGAGCATTTCGGCGATCCGACAGTCACCGTCAATGACGCGTTCCGGGCGGTGAGCCGCTGGTTCGACCGCATCACCCGGCCCGAACAGCTGTTGGCCACGCTGCCGCAGGTGGCGCGGGTGCTCACCGATCCGGCCGAGGCGGGACCGGTGACGTTGGCGCTGCCGCAGGATGTGCAGGCCGAGACCTTCGACTTCCCGGAGCGGCTGTTCGAACCGGTGGTGCACCGGGTTCCGCGTCCGCGCGCGGACCGGCGCAGCCTGGAGGAGGCGGCCGCGGCGCTGCGGCGCTCGAAGCGTCCGCTCTTGGTGCTCGGTGGTGGGGTGCGCTATTCGGGGGCCGCGGCGCGGGCGCTGGAATTCGCTCGGCGGCATCGGATTCCGGTGACCGAGTCGACCGCGGGGCGCACGCTGGTCGCGCACGACGATCCGCTCTACGCGGGACCGCTCGGCATCACCGGTTCGGCGTCGGCCAATGCCTTGGCCGGCCAGGCCGACGCGGTGTTGGCGATCGGCACCCGGCTCCAGGACTTCACCACCGCGTCGTGGACGCTGTTCGATCCGGACGTGCGGCTCATCCATATCAACGCGGCCCGCTTCGACGCGGTCAAACACGGTGCGCTCGAGGTGGTCGGCGACGCCGATACCGCGCTGGAGGACCTGGCCGCGCATATGACCGGCTGGAATGCCGACCCGGCCTGGAGTGCGCGGGCGGCGGCGGCGCGGTCGGAATGGGATACCCATATCGACAAACTGCGCGCCCCGACGCCCGGCCCGCCCAGTTACGCTCAGATCGTCGGGGTGGTGAACGAGCTCAGCACCGCCGACGACTACGTCATGACGGCCTCGGGCGGGCTGCCCGGCGAACTCATCGGCGGCTGGCGGGCCTCCGGCGGTGAACCCACCATGGATGTCGAATACGGGTTCTCCTGTATGGGCTACGAACTCGCGGGTGCGTGGGGCGCGGCCATGTCGCATTTCCGCGGCCTGGTCACCACCCTGCTCGGCGACGGCTCCTACCTGATGCTCAATTCGGAGCTGTTCTCCGCCGCCTTCGCCGGACATCCGCTGGTGGCCGTGGTCTGCGACAACGACGGGTACGCGGTGATCGGCCGCCTCCAGGAGGGACAGGGCGGCGAGCCGTACAACAACTTCTACGCCGACTGCCGCAGCAACCATCCGCGTCCGCCGCGGGTGGACTTCGCCCAGCACGCCCACGCCATGGGTTGCCTGGTGTTCACCGCCGGTGACCTTGTGCAGTTCCGGGTGGCCTACAAGAACGCCCGCACCGCCGCGCTGGCCGAGCGGCGGCCGGCCGTGGTGGTGATCCGCACCCAGGCGCGTTCCTGGACCGAATCCGGGGCCTGGTGGGAAGTCGGTGTGCCCGAACACCTCTCCGGCCGCGACGCCTATGAGCAGGCCAAGCCCGGCCAGCTGCGCCTTGCCCGCCGCCCCTGACCGTCCGGTCCGGTGGCGGGCCCACCTCACTCGGCGGCTACCGTAGTCGTGAAGTGAAATGCGCCGTGTGCGAAGTGTGGGCGGCGGGTGGTCCAGGGAGGTGCTTGTGGGTTCGCTGTGGCACGGCTTCGCCGATATGGGTGCGGTGGAGCGCGACGGAGCGTTCGTGGTGGCGCGCGGTGCGGGCGCGTACGTCTGGGACGAGGCCGGGAACCGGTACCTGGACGCCACCGCCGGGCTGTGGTTCACCAATGTCGGCCACGGTCGCCGCGAGATCGCCGACGCCGTAGCCGCCCAGCTGGGCGATATCGCGCACTATTCCAACTTCGGCGACCTGGCCTCCCCGGTGCTGCGGGAGCTGGCCGAGCGGCTGGCCGCCATCGCACCGGTGCCCGGCAGCAAGATCTTCTTCACCTCCGGCGGCTCCGACGGCATCGACACCGCCGCCAAACTGGCCCGCCGCTACTGGCACGAGCAGGGCAAGCCGGACAAGGCCGTCATCGTGGGTCGCCAGAAGGCGTACCACGGCATGCACGTCGCGGGCACCGCGCTCGCGGGCATCCCGGTCAACCGCGAAGGCTACGGCGAATTCATGTCCGACGCCCGCACCGTCGGCTGGGACGATCCGGCCGCCCTGTCCGCGCTCATCGCCGAGGTCGGCGCCGACCGCATCGCCGCCTTCTTCGTCGAACCCGTCATCGGCGCGGGCGGCGTCTACCCGCCGCCGCCGGGCTACCTCACCGAGGTCCGCCGCATCTGCCGCGAGCACGACATCCTCTTCATCGCCGACGAGGTGGTCACCGGCTTCGGCCGCATCGGCGGATCCTGGTTCGCCTCGTCCCGCTTCGACCTCCAGCCCGACCTGATGACCACCGCCAAGGGTCTCACCTCCGGCTACCTGCCCATGGGCGCGGTGTTCATCGCCCCGCACATCGCCGCCCCCTTCTTCGCCGGTGGCGTCTGGTTCCGCCACGGCTACACCTACGGCGGTCACGCCGCCTCCGCCGCCGCGGCCATGGCCAACCTCGACATCATCGAGCGCGAACACCTCCTCGACGCCAGCAAGAACCTGGAATCGCTCCTGCACGAACACTTCTCGCCGCTGGCGGCGCACCCACGGGTCGCCGAGGTTCGCAGCGGTGTCGGCGCGGTGGCGGCCGTGCAGCTCGCCGACCCCGCCGAAGCGCTCGCCATGGTGAAAACCCTGCGCGCGCACGGTGTCTCGACCCGCGCGGCGGGCCAGGGCGCCTTGCAGATCTCGCCCACCTTCGTCATCACCGAACAGCAGGTCGCGGATATGGCGGCGGCCTTCGGCCGCGCCCTCGACGCCTAGCCGCGGTCCGGTGAAACGCCCGGGGTCGTCGCGACCCTGGGCGTTGTCGTGTGTCCGGATACCTCCTCGGACCGGCCCGGTGGTCTCGATATTCGAACGAAACGCGCTCGGATGTGATCGCGCCCGCGCGGTGACAGCGAATCATGGTGAGGACACCCGGGCATTCCACGGGCCGTACGACGAAGGGACGCATGCCATGGTCAGGTTTCGCCGCGCGTTGGTCGCCCTCGCGGGTTCGGTTCTCGCGGCCGTGAGTGGCGGCGGCGTCGCCGGGGCCGCACCCGCGCCCGCCGTGCTCGGCGGTGGTTCCGGGATCGTGGTGGCGAGCGAGCCCTGTTCGCTCACCATGATCGGATACGACGGCGGGGGCCGGTTGGTCGGCCTGACGGCGGGGCACTGTGCGTATGCCGGTGCGCCGGTGCGCGCGGAGCGGTCGCCCGGGGCCGGGGTGCTCGGCACCGTGGTGTTCTCCGACCGGGGGCAGGGGCTCGATTACGCGGTGCTCGAATTCGATCCGGCCCGGGTGGACGCGGTGCGCACGGTGGGGGCGACCACGATCGCCGGGATCGGGACGGCTCCGGGTTTCGGGACGACCGTGTGCGCCGACGGGCGGTCCAGTGGGTTCGACTGCGGGATGGTGTGGGGGTCGGTGGATGGGCGGGTCTACAACCAGTCCTGTTCCATCCCCGGGGACTCCGGGGGACCGGTCACCGTGGGGGACCGCCTCGTCGGCATGAATCAGGGGCATCTGAAGCCGTGGGGGATCGACCTGCCGTGTGTCAGCGCGGCGTTTCCGCTGTACGGACCCGCCTACTTCCGTCCGATCACGGAAATCCTGCATGCGCTCGACGTCGCGGGTGGGGTGGGGGCGGGTGTGCGGCCGGTGTGACCGCGAAAGCCCTAGCGGTAGCTGGCTAATAGCTTTCACTCTTGGAGGTTGAGGGTATCGCTGCCGCAACAGGTCACGGGCGCTCGGTGGCGAGGATTACATCCGCTGCTCGGCGACGGCGTTGCAGCGGCGTTGTGCGGGGATTTGCTGGTGTACGGGAGGTGAACGGCCGATCACGCGAGGTCTGAAGCGACACCCTTGGATTGCCAGAAATTTGCTGAGCATGTTCACTCTGAGCACTCCATTCGGACGGTTGTCCGGTGTCGATCGAGAAAGAGCGGGATCATGCGTATTCGAGTCATCGCCCTGGGTTTCGTCGCGGCGGCCGGCGGGGCCGCCGCTGCGCTGGTGGGTTCGGGAGCGGCGTCGGCCGTCACCCCGTTCGTGGGACCGGACGAGGTCGGAGTCGTGCTCACGCCGGGTGAGACCGCCGCCTTCGCGGCCGGTCCGATTCCGGGTGGGATCGACGCGCTGGTGCCGTTCGGTGCGCAGCGGGTGGATCTGGAGCCGGAATCGCAATTGGCCGAGCCGGACGGCAGCACCTACGCCAGCACCGCCGCGATCGCCGCCGAGGCCGCCGCGCATCCCGGTGGCGGGGCCTATGTGTCGGTGGTGAATCCCCTCGATCCGCGTGATCCGGGCGCGCTGCTCGTCGTCGGTCAGTACTGGTGACGGCGGGGCGACGGGATCACGGCTACGAGGGGAATTCAGGTATGAGAAGGCGTTTCGCGATCGCGGCCGTGGTCGGCGCGGCACTGGTTTCCATGGTCGGGGTCGGCAGCGCCGCGGCCGATCCGGCCCCGGCCGTGCTCGGTGGCAGTTCGGGAATCATCTTGAACACCCATGAGGCGTGTTCCCTGACGGCCATCGGCTACGACGCCGCCGGCCGGCTGGTCGGCCTCACCGCCGGGCACTGCGCGGCGGCCGGGTCGCCGGTGCGGGCCGAACGGTCCCTGGCGACCGGTGTGCTCGGCACGGTGGTGTTCTCCGATCAGGGTCGGGATCTGGACTACGCGGTCATCGAATTCGATCCGGCCAAGGTGGCTCCGGTGCGCACGGTCGGTCAGACCACCATCGCCGGAGTCGGAGCACCGCCCGCTCCCGGCGCGCCCGTCTGCTCCAGCGGCCGTTCCAGTGGTTTCGACTGCGGCGTCGTCTGGGGTGCGGCGGGCAATATCATTGTCAACCAGTCCTGTTCCATTCCGGGCGATTCCGGTGGGCCGGTCACCGTGGGCGATCAACTCGTCGGCATGAACCAGGGGCACGTCACCCCCTTCGGAATCGATATGCCGTGCGTGACAGGGGCATTCCCGATCCACTCGCCCGCGTACTTCCGACCCATCACCGACATTCTGCAAGCCGTGAACGCCACCGGCGGCGTGGGTGCCGGGCTGCGACCGGTGTGATCCGCCGGTCACAGTCCTTGCGCGCGTCGGCAGAGAACTAGTACGTTCGCTCCATATAGAGCAGTCGCCCTATATGGAGCGGTACCAGTTCGCTTGCGGCAGGACAGAGGATCGGCATGAAACTTCCCCCGGGTCAGCGCGCCGTCGATGGATTCCCACGGTTCGGGACGCATCTGCATCACCCGCCACCACCGATTCCCGACGATCCGGTCATCGCGGTTGGCGGTGCCCTGACCGAGGGCTTCACCCTGCCGGTCGCGGGACTCGCCGAGCTGCCGCGACGTGAGATCGAAGCCGACTTCCACTGTGTCGCGGGCTGGTCGGCGACCGGTCTGCGGTGGGAAGGGATCGCATTCGAGACGCTCTACCGCACCCGGGTGGTGCCACGGCTGCGGCCGGGTGCGGTGATCAGCCACGTCGTCTTCGACGGTCTCGACGGCTACCGATCGATCACGCTGCTCGAGGACGTCCTGCACGCCGATGTGCTGATCGCCGACCGGCTCGACGGGCGACCGCTCGACAGTGATCACGGCGCACCGGTGCGGCTGGTCAGTCCCGCGCAGTACGGCTTCGTCAATACGAAGCACCTGTGCCGCATCGGATTCCGTACCTCCCAGCCCCGGGACCCCGATCGGTGGTCGCCGCTCGCGGCGCACCGCAGGGCCCGGGTCTGGGAGGAGGAACGCCATCGCCATCTGCCCGGTCGTATCGTCCGGCCGGTCTACCGTTCACTGATCGGACCCATTCGCAGGCTGAGCGCCCGCGGGTCGTCGAGCTGACCGGGCCCTACTCGTGCCCGTTCAGCTCGCCCGCCGGGATGTGCCGCAGCTCGAGCACGGAGATGACCGCCAGCACGGCCGCGGCCACGGTCACGATGCCCGCGGTCAGGTGCACGCCGTGCAGGAACGCCTCGCGGGCCGCGGTCAGGACGGCGGTCCCGACCTGCTCGGGTAGTGACTCCGCCACGGCTACCGCCGCCCCGAGGGTGTCGCGGACGGATTCGCTCGCCTCGGCGGGCAATCCGGCGGGCAGGGTGGTGAGATCGCCGCGGTAGATGGCCACGCTCAGGCTGCCGAGTATCGAGATACCCAGGGCCCCACCCAGTTCCGCGCCGGTCTCGGAGAGGCCCGACGCCGCGCCCGCCTGCTCGGGCGGGGCCGAGCCGACGATCAGTTCGGTGGTGATGCCGAAGACCGGGGCCAGGCCGAGGGAGATCAGCAGGGAGGCCACGACGGCGAGCATCGGGCCGCTGTCCGCGGAAGCCTGGGTGAGCAGCGCGAGCCCGACGGCCGCCACGCTCATCCCGCCGCCGATCAGATACGCCGGTCGCAGCACCCGCACGATGCGCGGGGCGAGCTGCGAACCGATGATGAATCCCAGCCCCGAGGGCGCCATGGCGATACCCGCCCGCAACGGTGACATGCCCAGCACCAGCTGGAAGTACTGGCCGATGAACAGGAAGTACCCGAAGGCCACGAAGACGCCGATCACATTGACGGTCAACGCGGTACGGAATTCGCCGAGCTTGAACAGGCGCAGGTCCAGCATCGGGTCCGGCCGCGACAGCTGCCGCCGCACGAACAGCACACCCGCCGCGACACCGATGGCCAGCGCCACCAGCGCGCCGACGCCGATGCCGTCCTGCGCGATCTGCTTCATGGCGAAGACCAGCGCGATCATGGTGACCACGGACTGCGCCGCGCCGATGAGGTCGAGTCGGCCCGCCTCCGGGTCCTTGAACTCCGGCAGCACCTTCGGCCCGAGCACCAGCAGCAGCACCATGACCGGCACCGCGAGCAGGAACACCGAACCCCACCAGAAGTGTTCCAGCAGTACGCCTCCCGCCAGCGGTCCGATCGCGCCGCCGGCGGAGAACGCGCCCACCCAGACGCCGACCGCCACCGACCGCTGCCGCGAGTCGCGGAACATGTTGAAGATCAGCGACAGCGTGGAGGGGGCCAGGGTCGCCCCCGCGATGCCGAGCAGCGCCCGGCACAGGATCAAGGCCTCCGCCGTCGGTGCGAACGCCGCGATCACCGACGCCAGGCCGAAGGCCGCCGCACCCGCCAGCAGGATGCGTCGCCGCCCGATCCGGTCGCCGAGGGTGCCCATGGTGATGAGCAGGCCCGCGACCATGAACCCGTAGACGTCGATGATCCACAGCAGTTGTGCGCTGGTCGGTTGGAGGACCGCGCTGATCTGCGGTACCGCGAGATGCAGCACGGTCAGATCCATGGCGTAGACCAGGCAGGCCAGCGCGAGCACGCCGAGGCCGACCCACTCGCGCCGCCCGGCCCGATTCTCGGCGAGCCCGGCGGGCTGCGAACTGACGGCGGTATCCACGACGGAGTCCTTCGATCGGGGGATGTGTTGCCGGTAGTGACGGCGTGATCCCTACGATCTCATCGGCCACCGACAGATTCGGCAACCGAATTTCCCCGCGATGAATTCCGGGTCGGTGACCGGATCGCCGATCAGACCACCGCGGGCATGCGCACGACCTGGCCCGCGTAGGCCAGGCCCGCGCCGAAGCCGAGCAGCAGCGTGACGTCGCCGGGTCGGGCCGCGCCCGAGCGCAGCAACTGCTCCATGGCCATCGGGATGGACGCCGCGCTGGTATTGCCGGTCTCGGCGATATCCCGTGCGATGGCGACGGTTTCGGGCAGGCCCAGGGTCCGGACCAGTGCGTCGGTGATGCGGCTGTTGGCCTGGTGCGGTACGAAGGCGTTCAGCTCCTCGGCCGCCACCCCCGCCCGCTCCAGCGCGTCGCGGCACGCCTTCTCCAGGAAGGTGACCGCCCAGCGGAAGACGGCCTGCCCGTTCATCCGGATGTAGGGCCGCTCCGAGCTGCCCCCGGCGGCCTCCGCGGCCGCGACCTCGGCGAAGTACTGCTGGAAGTCCTTGTCCTGCTTGATGGCCGCGGTCTGGCTGCCGTCCGAGCCCCAGGCCACCGGGCCGATGCCCTCGGCCTCGGCCGGACCCACCACGGCCGCGCCCGCGCCGTCGGCGAAGATGAACGCGCAGGTGCGGTCGGTGGGGTCGAGCAGGTCCGACAGCCGCTCCACGCCGATCACCAGCACGTACCGGGCTTCGCCGGAGCGCACCAGGCTCGCGGCATTGGCGAGCGCGTAGCAGAAGCCGGCGCATCCGGCGGAGACGTCGAAGGCCGCGGTGTCGTGCATGCCGAGTTCGGTGGCCACCACCGCGCCCGCCGACGGTCCGAGCACCATTTGCGAGGAGGTCGCCAGCACGACGGCGTCGATCTGCTCGGCATCGATTCCGGCCGCCGCCAAGGCATCCCGGGACGCGGCGGTGCTCATGGAGACGATGGTCTCGTCCGGTTCGGCCCAGCGGCGGGCGGCGATTCCGGAGCGCGTTCGAATCCACTCGTCGGAGGAGTTGATCCGGTCCACGATCTCGGCATTGGGGACGATTCGGCGGGGGCGGTACACCCCGAGTCCCAACATGGCGGCATGCGCCACCTGCGGCATCGACTTGATCTGCACAAACTCCGACCCTATTGGGGAGGTGCGCGCCGCGCTACCCGAACACCCGCAGAGTTGCCGACCCGAATTTGGAGATTCCACCAGTAACGAAATCAGGGGTGCCAGGTGATGCGGCCGCCCTGGAAATCCTGGGCCTTACCGCCCTCGTAGTCGTACTCGTCGCTGGTGGGGAAGCCGTAGACGCCGTTCTCCGCACCGCGGCCGACCCACTGGTCGCGAATGGCTCCCCAGACCACGTGCGCCCCGGTGCGCGCGGACCAGTAGACGGCCCCGCCGGGGAAGAGGTTGTAGCGGCCGTTGTCCTTGCCCGCCGCGGATTCGTCGGTGATGGGGAAGCCCAGCGCCCCGCTCTCCCAGCCGTAGGCGGCCCACTTGTCCCGGATCGCGCCGCCGATCTGGTGTGCGCCGGTGCCGACGGACCAGTAGATCGAACCACCCTGGAAGTGGTTGTAGCGGCCGGGGTTCACGGGCGTGCCGTACTCACGGGTGACCGGATAGCCGAGAGTTCCCGTCTCCCACCCGAGGTCGCGCCACTTGTCGCGCACGGCCCCGCCGACCTGATGCGCTCCCGTCGCCGGATGCCAGTAGATCGAGGACCCGCGCTGGAACACCTGGAACCGCCCGCCTCCGGCGGCGTCCAGTTCCGGTGTGGTGGGATCGCCGAAGAATCCGCCCCCGCCCGCCTGGTCGTATTCGACCTCGATCGCCCCGCCCACGTCGAACGGCCCGATCGGCCGTGCCCCGGCCGCACCGGGATCCAGGGCCGCCAGCACGGCGGCGGCAGCGCCGATGGTCAGCAGACGGCTGGCGGCGCGGCGGATGGGACGGTTGCTCGGACGTCGTGACAGCAAAGGGGCTCTCCGTTCGCAGGCAATCGATACGTCCCTTCATCGGGGCGTTCGCACCGCACATTAGCCAACCTGTTGCTCACCTCACATCGGGCGCGGCGTCAGTCCCGGGGTTCGAGGACGACCACCGCGGTCTCGGTGGAGCGGCGCGCGGCGAAAGCATCGAGGTCACGGTCGATCTCGCGCCACCGGTCCCACAGCCGGGCGCGCTCGTCACCGGTCGCCGCGCGCCCGCGCACCGCGCGGGTGCCGCCCTTCAGCTCGGCGGTGGCCTCCGGATGCGCGCGCAGATTGAGCCACCACGCCGGTTCGCCCTCGCCCCAGCCGTTCATGGCGAGGGTGACCAGATTCGGCCCGTCCTCGAAATAGCCGAGCATGACGCCGCGCTCACGCCCGGTGCGCCGCCCGATCGTGGTGAGCCGCAGGGTGCCCCAGTGCTCGCGGTCCTTGGGCGGCCACAGCCCGACACGCCCGCCGCTGACCCGATGGAGCGCCCGGTGGGTGTGCCAGGCCAGATGGATGAACCAGCGCGGCGGCAGCCACGGCTGGCGACGGGACGTGGACGACATGCCGCCTCCTCTGGTTCGGCCGGACTCGGACCGGCGAATCACGCTGTCTCTCATAGGATCAGCGCCGCACCGGCCCTTGTCCAGCCCAGGGGATGCCGTCCTGCCGCCACGACGGACCATTGCCCGCGCCGGGGCGCGGGCGACGTCGCCTCAGGCCGTCTGTCGCTTGGGCAGCTTCCAGTTCGGCCGCGGGTAGTGGCAGGTGTAGCCGTCCGGGTAGCGCTCCAGGTAGTCCTGGTGCTCCGGTTCGGCCTCCCAGAACTCGCTCGCGGGCGTCACCTCGGTGACCACCTTGCCGGGCCACAGGCCCGAGGCGTCCACGTCGGCGATGGTGTCCAGGGCGATGCGTCGCTGCTCGTCATCGAGGTAGAAGATGGCCGAGCGGTAGCTGCTGCCGATGTCGTTGCCCTGGCGGTCCTTGGTCGTCGGATCGTGGATCTGGAACAGGAACTCCAGCAGCGCCCGGTAGTCGGTCCGGGCGGGGTCGTAGACGATCTCCACGGCCTCGGCGTGGCCCGGATGGTTGCGGTAGGTCGGATGGTCGTTGACGCCGCCGGTGTAGCCGACCCGGGTGGACAGCACACCGGGCTGCTTGCGGATGAGGTCCTGCATCCCCCAGAAACAGCCTCCGGCCAGAATCGCCTTGCGCGTATCGGTCACGCTTCCTCCTTCGTGATGAACAGGGTCCGGTACCTCCCGTTCGGCCACCCGTACAACCCGCGGCCCGCATCGGAAAGTTCCGGTGCGGGGGGACGTCATACTTCGTTCACCCATGGTCGCGCGTGCGGCTTCCGGTGGCTAGACGACCACCGGATGATCGGCGACCGTGCGTCCGCCCAGGCGCACCCACCCGTCGGAGTCCCATTCGGTGAACATCTGCGAGCCCCGGCCCTGGGTGATGTTGAGGGAGCGGCGCAGCAGCGCGGTGAGCGCGATGGCCGCGGCGCCGGTGGCCTCGTCCTCGGCGATACCCATGGCGGGGGCGAACATGCGCGCGCGCAGCGCGCCGCGGTTCTCATCGGTCCAGGTCCACACGTAGTGCGCGCCGGAGGTGAAGTCGGCCGGGTCCAGGGTGGCCATCTCCTCGGCGCTGCCGAACTGGTGGAATTCGAACTTGGGCGCCCATTCGGCGCGGGCGCGCACCCAGGTGATGCCGTCGGTCCCGGACACCTCGACCGGTCCGGCGGGCACCTCGATGACGGTGACCGGGGTGCGCTGTTCGCCCAGCCACCAGCCGGTGCCCACGGTGGGGTGTCCGGCGAAGGGCAGCTCCACCGCCGGGGTGTAGATGCGCATGCGGGTGCGGTCGCCGGTCGGCGCGTCCACCACCACGGTTTCGGCGTATCCGGCCCGAGCGGCCAGGGCTTGATGGTCGACCCCGACGACGTCGGCGGAGCGGGCGATGCCGAGGCGATTGCCGAAACGTCCCGCTTGGTCGGTGAAGACCCGAACCACGTCGATCTGGGTGCCATCGCTTTCCGGAACGGTCATGAGTGTCAGGCTACGACGGGATCGGGCCGGTGGGGGGAGGCACGTGGCGAGCGTCTCGCACGGAAAGGCCGCGCACCGTACCGGTGCGCGGCCCTGTCGGGGTGCCGGTTGCTAGACGGTGGCCGTGGCCAGCGCCTCGGTGGACGCCACGGCCTGACCCACGCCCGCGACGATCGCGGCCACGCGCAGCGACTCGAAGATCACCTCACGCGACACGCCCGCCTCGCGCAGCGTGTTCTCGTGCGCCTCCAGGCAGTGGGCGCAGCCGTTGATCGACGACACGGCGAACGACCACAGTTCGAAGTCGGCCTTGTCGACGCCCGGGTTGCCGATGATCTGCATGCGCAGACCGGCGCGCAGGTCGTCGTAGCGACCGCCCAGGAAAGCCTTGCCCCGGTAGAACACATTGTTCATACCCATAATGGAGGCGGCCCCGAGCGCGGCGTTGTACGCCTCGGCCGACAGCGTGTCCGCGGCCTCCTCGGCGATCTCACGCAGCGTGGTGGCCGACCGGGTGGCGGCGGCCGACGCCAGCAGGGTGCCCCACAGCTGCTGCTCGTTCAGCACGGTGGTGCGTGCGATCGAGGACAGGTTGAGCTTGAGGTCCTTGGCGTACTCGGGCAGGGAGTTCTTCAGGTTCTCGATGGTCACAGCGCGAAATCCTTACTCGGACGGCGGAGTTGCTCAGACGGAAGCGGTCATGAGCTCGCCCGCCTGGATGGTGGGATCGCCCTTCTTCCAGTTGCAGGCGCACAGCTCGTCGGACTGCAGCGCGTCGAGCACGCGCAGCACCTCGTCGACATTGCGGCCCACGGAACCCGCCGTGACCGAGACGAACTGGACCTCGTTGTTGGGGTCGATGATGAAGGTGGCGCGGTCGGCGACACCCTCGGCGTTGAGCACACCGGTGGCGGCGGACAGCTCGCGCTTGAGGTCCGACAGCATCGGGAAGGGGAGGGTCTTCAGATCCTCGTGCTGGGCCCGCCACTGGAAGTGCACGAACTCGTTGTCGACGGAGACGCCGAGCACCTGCGCGTCCCGGTCGGCGAACTCCTCGTTCAGCTTGCCGAAGGCGGCGATCTCGGTGGGGCAGACGAAGGTGAAGTCCTTCGGCCAGAAGAAGACGATGCGCCACTTGCCCGCGTAGTCGTCGCTCGAGACCTGGGTGAAGTAGTCGTCGGGCTGCTGCGCGTTCACCTGCGACAGGTCGCCGCCGATCACAGCCTTGAGGTTGTAGGCGGGGAACTGGTCGCCGATGGTCAGCAGGGCCATGCTTGCTCCTCTTTCGTAGTCGGATCGATCGTGTCGTGACTGCCGCGAACGATCTTGCCCAAACCGCTGTGAAAGGTAAAGGTGATCGGTCGCACTATACTGATAGGCGTGTCTGATCAAACTTATCAGCCGACCCTCTCGCAGCTGCGTGCGTTCGTGGCAATCGCGGAGTATCGCCATTTCGGCACCGCCGCGAACCGGCTGAGTGTGAGCCAGCCAACGTTATCGCAGGCACTGGCATCACTGGAAAACGGACTGGGGCTCAAGCTCATCGAGCGCAGCACCCGGCGGGTGCTCGTGACAACGGCCGGCAAACGCCTGCTGCCGCAAGCCATCGCCACCCTGGAGGCCGCGGACCGGTTCGTGGCCTCGGCGGCCGGGTCCGGCCTCGGCGGCACCCTGCGCCTGGGCATCATTCCCACCGTCGCGCCCTACGTACTGCCGACGCTGCTGCCCGAACTGCGCCGCCAGCTCCCGGCGCTGGCACCGTACGTGATCGAGGATCAGACCGCGCGGTTGCTGGACGGGCTGCGCTCGGGCGTCCTGGACGTGGCCCTGCTGGCGCTGCCCACCGAGGCCACGGGGCTGGTCGAGATTCCGCTGTACACGGAGGAATTCGTGCTGGTGGTGCCGCGCGGGCACACCCTGGCCGGACGCACCGACCTGGTGCCGGGCGATCTGCACGCGCTGCCGCTGCTGCTGCTGGACGAGGGGCATTGCCTGCGCGATCAGACCATCGACCTGTGTCGCTCCCACGACGCCCATCCGGGGACCGTGGGCGACACCCGGGCGGCGTCACTGGCCACGGTGGTGCAGTGCGTGGCCGGGGACCTCGGGGTGACGCTCATCCCGGAGATGGCGGTCTCGGCCGAAACCGAGCGCGGCACACTGGATATCGCCCGTTTCGCCCCGCCAGCACCGGGGCGCACCATCGGGCTGGCCTTCCGGTCCTCCACCGCGCGCACCGAGGACTACGAGATCCTGGCCGAGGTGATCCGGTCCCAACAGCCCCATTGACCGATCGGTTCGTGCGTTCCGATTGACCCGAAAGATGCCGTCTGGGACTCTCGGGCACGTGCGGATTCATCACCTCGACTGCGGGACCATGTCCATGGGCATGGTCGACCATTGTCTGCTCATCGAAACCAAGCGTGACGGGCTCGTTCTCGTCGACACCGGCTACGGGTTGGACTGCGTGCGGTACCCCGAGCGGATGATCGGTCCCACCCGGTTCATGCTGGGTGTGAAGCTGCGGCAGGAGGCGACGGCCATCCGCCAGATCCAGCGGTTGGGGTACGACCCGCGCGACGTGCGGCACATCATCCTCACGCACCTGGATCTCGACCACGCGGGCGGATTGTCGGACTTCCCGGAGGCGACGGTGCATGTGCACGGTCCGGAGTTCCGGGCCGCGACCACCCGGCGGGCGATGGGTGAGCGCCTGCGGTACCGGGCGGCGCAGTGGGCGCACGGCCCGAAGTGGATGGTGAACGAGATCGAGGGCGGGCAGCCGTGGTTCGGCTTCCAGACGGTGCGGGATCTGCCCGGCCTGCCGCCGGAGATCCTGGTGGTGCCGCTGCACGGGCACACCCGCGGCCACGTGGGCGTCGCGGTCGACTCCGGTCGCGGCTGGCTGCTGCACGCCGGGGACGCGTTCTTCGTGGGCAGCTCCATCGACCCGGTGAAACCGAATACCCCGCTGCTGTGGCGGACCTACGAACTGGGGTCGATCCTCGGCGGCGCGTATCGCGAGAACCAGAGGCGGCTGCGGGAATTGCAGCGGGACCACGGGCACGAGATCACCATCGTCAACTCGCACGATCCGGCCCTGTTCGCGCCGTTCGCGAATCAGCGGTGAACGCGTGAGCACGCCCCCGGCCCGTCGGCTGCCGGTGCCGAGTGATCCGCTGTTCGTCTACGGCACCTTGATGTTTCCGGAGGTGCTGGTCGAATTGCTGGGCCGCGCACCGCACCTCGACGCCGCGCGGGTGTCGGGGCGGCGCGCGGCGGCGTTGCCCGGCCGGGTGTATCCCGGACTCGTCACCGCCGCCGGGGCGGTGACCCGCGGCGCGGTGCTGCGCGGACTCACCGCCGCCGAGTGGCGGATGCTGGACGACTTCGAGGACGACGAATACGAACTGCGGCCGGTCTTCGTTCGCACGGGCGAGACCGCGCATGCCGCGTGGACCTATGTGTGGACGGCCGAGGCGCTGGCGTCGGACTGGTCGGCCACCGCGTTCGCCGACGACCACCTGCCCTACTACGCGGGCAGTTGCGCGCGGTGGCGGCACCGGCCGGCGCACTGAAGGTCCTACTCTGCGAGACTGTCCGCCCTCGATGCGCACAACTGCCGGGAGTTCGTGCTGCTGTACTTCGCGCTGGCACGGCCGGGCGCGATCTCGGTGCCGATCAACTACAGGAGGCCGAGACGGCGGTGAAACTGCTGGGCGCCAACGAGATCCGGCTGTTCGGTCGTCGCACCCCCGCGACGGCGCCCGGCCGAGCGCCGAGTCTCTCATCGCCCGCTGCCGACAGCGCCCGGCCGGGTACAAGGTGCCCAAGTACGTCGTGCTCGCCGACGCCCTGCCCAAGAATCCGAGCGGCAAGATCCTCAGACGCGAATTGCGTTCCGCCTACGGGAATCTCGCTGCCAACGGCTAGTCACTCGATGGCGTCCACGTGCGCGATATTGGCCAGGTCGCCGGGGTCGGCGCTGGCCGCTCCGGCGAACCAGGCGTCCAGGATCTCGTCGAGTTGTGCCCGCGAGGTCAGCCGCAGGCTCAACGCCAGCACATTCGCGTCGTTCCACGTGCGCGCCCCGTCGGCGGAGTAGGCGTCCACACACAGCGCTGCCCGCACCCCCGCCACCTTGTTCGCGGCGATCGAGGCCCCGGTGCCCGTCCAACAGCAGACCACGCCCTGCTCGGCTCGGCCCTCGGCCACATCCCGCGCCGCCGCCTCACTGGCCCACGCCCAGTCGTCGCGCTCCTCGGGTGCCAGCGCCCCGTGCGCGATCACCTCGTGCCCGCGCCGCCGCAACTCCTCGACCACCGCCGCGGCCACCCCGGTGTTCTCATCCGCCGCCACCGAAATCCGCATCGCAGTCCCTCCATCCGATCGCGCCCCGACTCCGCACATTCTGCCCGACTCACGGCTCGGCGCGAGCGCCGTCACCTCCTCAGCGGCGGCCCGCATCGCATTTCGCATGTGTCACCGCGACGACGGCCGACCGCACGGCCCAACCGGCCACGCCGAAGATCATGCTCAGGGCCGTATCAAGGCAGGGGTTGCGGACCGGGTCCCAGCAGGTGCGGGGACCGACATCACCGGGAACCGAGGCGCACTCCGGGCGCGACTCCATCGACACGATGTGCCAACACGCTCAGCAGCGGTATCGGAGGTGGATCGTGCCACGGCACCCTATCGGTCGGCGTCGCGCTACAGCCGTTCCACGGTGACCAGGAGCCGCAGGTGGGTGTCGGCCCACTGGTCGAGGGCGGCGTGGCCGGGGTGGGTGAGGGTGCGGCACAGGCGATCCAGGGCGGTGGCCGCACCGGACAGACCGAGGCGGCGGAGGGTGGCGGCGGTGTCGGCGGCGCGGGCGGACCAGGTCGGGGGCAGGTGTCGCAGGCCGCGGTGGGGGAGTTCGGCGGACAGGGCGAGGGCAGTGGTGAGGACGGCGGCGAGTGGATCTGGTTGGGGCAGTGCGGCTCCCGACGGGGTCGGGTGGTCGGTGGTGGCGAAGGCGGGGACCACGACCGCCGCTGCGGCGACGACGGCGGTCGGGTCCAGGGTGAGGCGGCCGTGGTGGCGTTCCAGGGTTCCGGCGAGAAAGCGAATCGGACCCGCGTCGCCGGAGAGCGTGCGGGTGAGATCGTCCAGTGCGCCGGGGGCGGCGGCGGTGTGGGTGAAGGTGACGGTGGCCCTGCCCGCCGGGGCGTGCACGGTCGCCTCCAGGCGTTGTTCGTCCGGGAGGTAGTGGATGGCGTCGATGCGTTCGACCGCGACGGCACGTACCGATTCGCCGCGGACACGGGGGCGGATGACGGTGGGCGGCAGAGCGGCCAGGCGTGCGGCCTCGGCGTCGAGGTCGGTGACGAGAAGGTCGGGCGGCAGCGTGTCCCAGTCGCCGGTGGCGGGCAGCACCGAGGTCCGCGCCACGCGGCCGGTGGCCAGGCGCACGCCGCGGTTCGCCGAGCGGACGGCGGATTCGGTGACGATATGGCCCGCGGCCAGCTCGCGCAGGCGGGACGTGCCCGCCCGGCGCGCGCCGAGGGCGGCGGCGGTCGGCGGGACGGCGCCCTCCCGGACGGCGATCGTATGCCGGAGAGTGAGGACGATGCGCGCCTCGGGGTGGGCGAGATAGACCTCCACACAGCGGGATTCGTCATCACCGTGGACGCGCGCGCCCAAACCGGTGAGGCGGAGGTGGCGCAGCGGGGTCCGCGCGGCCTCCTCGGTGCCGAGGACCGCCACCGGGTCGCGGGCACCGGCGCGTTGTCGCGCCACCAATTCCGCGATCAGCGCGGCGGTGCGCAGGGGATCGTGGCGCGCGGCGCGATCGCGGTAGGCGGCGAGCTGGTCGAGCAGTTCGGTGAGCGCGTCGTGCGGCCAGCGCGCCCCGGCGGCGTCGAGGGCGCGATGCGCGCCGGCGAACACCTGCGGGAGCGCCGGACCGGCATGGGCGACACCATCTTCCAGTAGTTCGGCCAGGGGCGTCAGCACCGCCGCGGCCGCACTCGCCGCCGCTCCCGCCGCAGTGCCGTCGGCGTGGTCACCGACGGTGACCTCCACGGTCTCGTCAACCGTATCGACCGCGTCCGCGGCCCGGAATGCCCACACCGCCAGGACGATCGCATCGGCACGCGCCCCGCGGGCGGCATCGGTGCGGGCGTACGCCAGGTCACCGGGGACGAGGAATCGCACGGTGACAGCGGACAATTCGGCCGACGGCACCGGATCGTGCGTGGTGGCCCGGCGCACCCGGGCGCGGTACCCGGCGCGGCGGGCACGACCGGCGGCCGCGAAGGCGCGCGCACCCACCAGGTCGCGCAGCTGTTCGTCGGTGAACTCCGCCGGGGACCACGAGACGGCGGCCTCCGGTGTGTCGGCACGGGCGTATTCCGCGGTGGGCTCGGAGGTTTGGGCGTACGCGCGATAGGCGAGCACCGCGCGCACCCGGTGCCGGCACACCGTCGTCGCCGCACAGGTGCAGGACGACAGCTCCAGGGTCGTATCGGGCGGCAGGGTGGTGCGCACGCCGTCGGCGAAGGTGACCGCCACGGTGCCGTCGGCGGATTCGGTGAGTTCCGGGGGCGCGGCGGCGTTCTCCTTGGCCGCGCGCTTGAGAAGCCCCCGGTTGGCGAGGCTGATCAGGGAGTCGTCGGTGAGGGCCAGCAGGTCCGCGCGCATGGACTATCCGATCGTTTCCGCGATGAAGGCGGCCAGTTCACCGGGCGTCATCGCCCCCACGTGCACGCCCACATCGGCCAGCCGCTGCCCCAGCTCCCGGTCGAAGACCGGATCGGCCTGCTCGTCGAGGGCCGCCAGCCCCAGCACCGTCGTCCCCTCCGCGACGAGGGCGGCCGCCGTGCGCACCAGCCACGCCGCGTTGCCGCCCTCGTAGAAGTCACTGATCACCGCGATGACGGCGCGGCGCGGGTGCTCGACCAGCTGGGCCGCGTAGCCGAGCGCGCGGGCGATGTCCGTGCCGCCGCCGAGCTGCACCTTCATCAGCAGTTCGACCGGATCGTCCACATCGCGGGTGAGGTCGACGACCTCGGTGTCGAAGGCGATCAGGTGGGTCTCGAGGCCGGGCAAGCCCCACAGGCAGGCCGCCGTGACCGCCGAGTGGATGACATTGCCGACCATGGAACCGGACTGGTCCACCAGCAGGATGACCTGCCAGTTGTCCACATGGCGGCGGGTGCGTGCCCGGAAGTGCGCGGTCTCCACATAGAGCCGTCGCTGTTCGGGCCGGTAGTGGGCGAGGTTGGCGCGCACCGTGGTCGGGAAGTCGAAGTCGGCGGCGCGGGGGATGCGGCCGCGGCGGCGCGAGCGGGCGCCGAGCATCGTGGTGCGCACCTCGGTGGCGAGTCGTTCCATGAGCTCGCGCACCACCTGCTCGACAATGCGCCGCGCCATGCGCAGCACCTCCGGATTCATGAGGTGCTTGGTGCGCAGCACCGCGCCCAGCAGCTCGGCATTGGGCTCCAGCCGACCGAGCACCTCGGGATCGGTGAGCACGTCGTGTAATCCGTAGCGCTGCACCGCGTCCCGCTCCAGGCGCTCGACGGTGGTTTTGGGAAAGAGCCGGTGGATGTCGTCGAGCCAGTCCACGGCGTGCACGATGGCGGGGCCGTCACCGCCCTGGCGACGGATACCGCGCCGATCGAGTTCCTCGTCGCGGTCGTAGAGCCAGGCCAGTGCCGCGTCCTGGCCGGCGGTCGCGGCGCTGAGCGCGGCATCGCGGACGAGGCCCGACGCCGCCTCGCCCAGAATGAGCCGCCACCGTTCCAGTGTCGGATCGAGTTCAGTCATCGCCGCTCCCCAGCGGATTCGCGAGCAGTGCGTGCTCGGTCAGCAGTTCGTCCACCCGCGCCTCCAGCGCCCGCGCTCGGGCCAGCAGCCCCGCATCGGCATCGAGGCGCAGCAGCGTCGCCGGGGCGGCGTCCGCGCCCCGTGCCGCCAGCAACCGGGTGGCGACGCGGGCGCGTTCGCGGGGCGGGAACCAGGCGAAGGCCAGGCGCAGCGCGGGCAGAGCGGCGAGGAAGTCGGGCGGTGCGAACCGGTCGACGAGTTCGTCGAGCACCGCGAGCAGCGGCGCGTCGGTGTCGAGGAGTTGTTCGCGGGCCAGTGCGAACAGCCCGGCCAGGAAGTCGCCCAGGACTTCCGGCTGCCCGGCCAGCCGGACGGCCCGCGCCACATCGAGGGTTTCGTCCGGTGCCAGCGCCGCGACCAGGCCGACCGCCGCGCCGCGCAGTGCGGGCGGCCGATCGGGTGCGGCACCGCGCCGGAAGACCCCGACGATATCCGCGCGGTCGACGCTCAGCACGGCCGGTGCGTGCCGGGTGGTGTCACGAATGGCGATGAGGGCGTGCAGCATCCGGTCGTCGGCGGGTGCCGGACCGCCCCGGACCGCCTCGATCAGCCACAGCAGTCGCAGCACGGCGGCGTCGATGAGCGCGGCCAGGGTGGGGGAGTGCGCGGTGCCGAAGATCCGGTCGTGTCGCCACAGGCTCAGCGTGACCGCCAGCAGCTGTCCGAGACCGGCGGTGTCACCGGCGGATTCGATGAGGCCGCGGATTCGGTCCACCACCGTGTCGCCGAGTTCCGCGAGCCCGCACAGGGTGGCGTCGAACAGCACCTCGGCGAGGCCGCCGGTATCGGACCCGGCCGCGTCGAACCGTTCACCCAGCCGGGTGGCGGCGGCCTCGGCGCAGGTCGCGCCGAGCGAACCGGCTTCGATGAGCATCGGCAGCCGCAGCGGTGATGCGGTGACGCGCCATACCTCGCGCGGGTCCGGTGGCCGCCCGACCAGCGGCCCGCTCGTACGCCGGTACCCGGGAATGTCGAGTACGCGCA
Organism: Nocardia sp. CC213A; assembly: GCF_030766805.1. Classification (NCBI taxonomy): domain Bacteria; kingdom Bacillati; phylum Actinomycetota; class Actinomycetes; order Mycobacteriales; family Nocardiaceae; genus Nocardia; species Nocardia sp. CC213A. Next base: position 69,131 of record NZ_JASFXA010000026.1, on the reverse strand, counting down.
GCCGGTGCAGCACTCGGCTGGCCGCGAGGCCGGAGTCGGTGGCGAGATCGAGTTCGTACTCTCCCCGCTCGGGTATGCCGTGGCGGGCGAGTTCGCTGTCGGCGTCGTGCACGAGTGGCGGATGCGGGGTGTCCCGGTGCAGCCGCCCGGTCCGGGAACCCGACAGCGCGGCCACCATTTCGACCACCACCGGATCGGTGCCCGGACGCAGCCGTCCGCGACCGGTCCACGGCAGCGGGCGGTCGAGCGCCTCGGTGACCAGCGCCCCGGCGAGGCCGTCGAGAACATCCGTGCGCGACGGCGATCGGTGTCCGCGCAGGCGACTCAGACCGCCGGTGAGGGTGCGCGCGCCGATCAGAGCGGCGGTCGATACCGGCTGGTCCCGCTCCCGCAGCCGCCGCACCACGGCGCGGGTGATGTCCTCTGCGGCCTGTTCCGGCCCGTCTTCCCAGAGCCGCTGGTAGTACTCCGGCGACGGCATGCCGGACTGGTAGCCGTCGAAGGCGTCCAGTCGGCGAAAGCTGTAGGGCACCAGGTAACTGCCGCCGACACCGTCCCCGGGAAAGGGTGGTACGTGCGGCCAGGGGGAGTTGGATGGAGCGGTGCGCGCGGAAAGCAGGTGCTCGTCCAGGCGGCGCGCGAGTGCGGGCCGGTGGAAGCCGCCGGTGACCACCACGATGGGTGCGGGTCGCGTTCCGGCCGCGCGGTTCGCCGCGTCCACGGCGGCGTGGATCCAGCGGGCCATGTACTCCTCGCGCTGCACGTCGCCCGCGCCCGCCTCGTCGTCGCCCCGCACCAGATCGAAGTACGCGGCCAACCGTTCGGCGAGGGTGGCGTCGTCCCCGATTTCGACGAGGTGATCCCACAGCGTGTCGATATTGTCCACCGCGAACTCCCGGCACAGCCGCGTCACCGCGTGGTCGTAGCGGCGTTCGGCGTCGGCGTACCGGTTCTCGGTGTCGGCGAAGGCGCTGTGCCAGGCGGGCAGATCGATGAACCGCACCACGGACCCGGCGGCCCGGCCCTCGGTGAGCGCCACCCACTCGGGGGAGTAGTCGCACAGCGGAGCCCAGGACATGTGCCGGGTGGTCCGGTCCCGGTAGCTGGAGAACACCGCGATGGGCAGTTGGTGCCCGAGCAGCAGTTCGTCGAGTCGGTCGTTCATATCGACCGGCCCCTCGATGAGCACATACGCCGGGCGCAGGGCGCGCACGGTGTCGCGCACCAGCCGCGCGCAGGCCGGACTGTGGTGGCGCACACCGATGAAGGTGACCCGCGCCGCATCCCCCGTCATCCGGCTCAGCCCGGTAGCTGGAATCGCGCGTCGTGCAGGGACTTCCACGCCTTTCCCGACTTGCGTGGGGCCTGCTGCTCCAGATAGCGGCGCAGCCGGGCCAGGTCGTCCGGGTCGTCCTTGGCCGCGGTTCCGGCCAGGCAGTGCACGATATCGGCGGCGTCTCCGGCCTCGCCGCGCAGGAACCAGCCGCGCAGGCCGACGGCATGGGCCACCGACACCGCCTCGGCGGTACTCATGACCGCGGACATGCGGTCCAGGGCGTCACCGGCGTCGGTCGCGCCGCGGCGCAGTTCCCGGAAGGTGGTGACCAGCACCGCGAGTACGTCGCGCGGTGGGGCCTGCGGTACGCCGGAACGGTGCAGCAGCGCCTGCGCCTCCGCCTCCACCAGCGCCAGTTCGGCGTCGAAATCGGTGATGGGGAAGACGGTTTCGAAGTTGAACCGCCGTTTCAGCGCGGCGCTCATCTCATTGACGCCGCGGTCGCGGGTGTTGGCGGTGGCGATCACATTGAATCCCGCGACCGCGTACACCATCTCGCCGAGCTCCGGCACCGCCAGCACCCGATCGGACAGCAGCGACAGGATCGAGTCCTGCACTTCCAGGGGGCAGCGGGTGATCTCCTCGAAGCGCACGATCTTGCCCTCCCGCATGCCGCGCAGCATGGGCGCGGGCACCAGGGACCGCTCGGACGGCCCCTCGGAGACGAGCAGCGCGTAGTTCCATCCGTAGCGAATCTGGTCCTCGGTGGTGGCCGCACCGCCCTGGACGGTGAGTGTGGAATCACCCGAGATGGCGGCCGAAAGTAGTTCCGAGAGTAGCGATTTGGCGGTTCCCGGCTCGCCGGTGAGCAACAGTCCGCGGGTGGTGGCGAGGGAGACCAGCGCCCGGTCCACCAGGGAGGCGTCGCCGACGAACTTGCGGCCGATGCCGAGCGTCGGGTCGCCCACGATGAACCGCTTGGCGGCGTCGACGCTCAACTGCCAGCCCGGTGGCCGCGGCGCGGTGTCCTGCTCGCGCAGCCGAGTCAGGTCGTCGGCCCAGCGGAGTTCCGCGGCCGGGCGTTGTAGATGCTGGGTGGAACCGGTGGTCACGGCACGCACACTAACGTGCCTCGGTGACACGTTCGTTCGGATGTGTGATCGGTCGGCCCGGTCCCCTCATCGCAACCGGGCCGACCGATCCGGCGATCACCGGCGTGCGATCGCCTCGAACACGGTGGGGTCCACCAGGGTGGAGGTGTCGCCGAGTTCGCGGCCCTCGGCGACATCGCGCAGCAGCCGGCGCATGATCTTGCCGGACCGCGTCTTGGGCAGCTCGGGCACGATGTGGATGTCACGGGGTTTGGCGATGGGCGAGATCTCCAGGGACACGGTCGCTTTGAGTTCGGTGACCAGGTCGGCGCCGGTGTCGGTGGCTTCGGCGGTGAGGATGACGAAGGCCACGATGCCCTGACCGGTGGTGGCGTCGGAGGCGCCGACGACGGCGGCCTCGGCGACGGCGGGGTGGCCGACGAGGGCGGATTCGACCTCGGCGGTGGAGATGCGGTGGCCGGAGACGTTCATGACGTCGTCGACGCGGCCGAGGACCCACAGGTCGCCGTCGGTGTCGAGTTTCGCGCCGTCCCCGGCGAAGTACCAGCCCTGCTCGCGGTAGCGGGACCAGTAGGTGTCGCGGTAGCGCTCGTTGTCGCCCCAGATGCCGCGCAACATCGACGGCCACGGCTCATCCAACACGAGGTAACCGTTGGCCTCGGATTCCCCGAGTGCGACCGCGTTTCCGTCCTCGTCGACGACGGTGGCGGAGATGCCGGGCAGGGGGCGCATGGCGGCGCCGGGTTTGGTGGTGGTGACGCCGGGCAGCGGGGAGATCATGATGGCGCCGGTTTCGGTTTGCCACCAGGTGTCGACGATGGGGGTGGTGTCGCCGCCGATGACCTCGCGGTACCAGCGCCAGGCTTCGGGGTTGATGGGTTCGCCGACCGAGCCGAGCAGGCGCAGGGAGCTCAGGTTGTGGGCGTCGGGGATTTCGCGGCCCCATTTCATGAAGGTGCGCACCAGGGTGGGGGCGGTGTAGTAGATCGTCACCCCGTACTTCTCGATGATCTCGAAATGCCGGTGTTCGTTCGGAAAGTTGGGGGTGCCCTCGTAGACGACCTGGGTGGCCCGATTCGCCAAGGGGCCGTACACGATGTAGGAGTGGCCGGTGACCCAGCCGATGTCGGCGGTGCACCAGTACACGTCCTGGCCGGCCTTGTGGTCGAAGACGTAGTGGTGGGTGTAGGAGGTTTGGGTGAGGTAGCCGCCGCTGGTGTGCAGGATGCCCTTGGGTTTGCCGGTGGTGCCGGAGGTGTAGAGGATGAACAGCGGGTGTTCGGCGTCGAAGGGCTGCGCCTCGTGCTCGGGTGAGGCGTCGGTGACGGTGTCGTGCCACCAGAGGTCGCGGCCGTCGGTCCAGGGGACGTCGATGCCGGTGCGGCGGACGACGAGGACGTGGTCGACGCTGGTCGCGCCGCCGTCGGCGGCGAGGGCTTCGTCGACGGCGGCCTTGAGCGGGGCGGCGGTGCCGCGTCGCCACTGGCCGTCGGTGGTGATGACCAGTTTGGCTTGGGCGTCGTCGACGCGGGAGCGTAGGGCGGTGGGGGAGAAGCCGGCGAAGACCACGGAGTGGGTCAGTCCGAGTCGGGCGCAGGCCAGCATGGACACGATGGCCTCGGGCACCATCGGCATGTAGATGGCCACGCGGTCCCCGGCTCGCAGCCCGAGCCCGGCCAGTGTGTTCGCGGCCCGGGATACCTCGGCCAGTAGCTCGCCATAGGTGATGTCGCGGGAGTCCCCGGGCTCGCCCTCCCAATGGATGGCGATCTGATCGCCGTGTCCGGAGTGCACGTGCCGGTCCACGCAGTTGTAGGCGACGTTCAGCGTGCCGTCGGCGAACCACTTCGCGAACGGCGCGTCATCCCAATCCAGTACGCGGTCGAACGGCTGATCCCAGTGCAGTCGCCGCGCCTGCTCCGCCCAGAAGCCGAGCCGATCGGCGTCGGCCCGCTCGTAGAGCGAGGCGTCGGCATGGGCTGCCCCGGCGAACTCGGCGCTGGGCGGGTAGACCTCGGAATGGGTGACACTGCTGGACAATTCGATACTCCTTGACATGACGAGAGAGCGAGCCCGGGACGGGCGGTCAGTGCACGACGGCCTTCTCGGCGCCGACACCGGTGAGCGAGCGCACCTCCATTTCGGCGGCCTTGACCGGATCCTCCTTGTCACGGCCCACGAAGGTGCCGACGATGCCGAGCGCGAAGGCGAGCGGGATCGACACGATGCCCGGGTTGGACAGCGGGAACCAGTCGAAGCTCATCGACGGCAGCATGGCCGACTTGGAGCCGGAGACGGCGGGGGAGAACACGATCAGCACGATGGTGGAGAGCAGGCCGCCGTACATGCTCCACAGCGCGCCGGTGGTGTTGAAGCGCTTCCAGAACAGCGAGTACAGGATGGTCGGCAGATTCGCCGAGGCCGCCACCGCGAAGGCCAGCGCCACCAGGAAGGCGATGTTCTGACCGTTGGCGAGAATGCCGAGCCCGATGGCGAGCAGACCGATGATCACCGCCGTGATCCGCGATACCCGAACCTGTTTCGTCTCATCGACATTGCCGCGCTTGATGACACCGGCGTAGATGTCGTGGGCGAAGGACGCGGACGCGGTGATGGTCAGGCCCGCGACCACCGCCAGAATGGTGGCGAAGGCGACCGCGGAGATGATGCCCAACAGCAGCACGCCGCCGAGTTCGAAGGCGAGCAGCGGAGCCGCCGAGTTCTGGCCGCCCGCCGCGCCGAGGATCTTGTCCGGGCCGACGATCGCCGCCGCGCCGTAGCCGAGCACCAGGGTGAACAGGTAGAACGCGCCGATCAGGGCGATAGCCCAGACCACCGAGCGCCGCGCCTCCTTGGCGGTCGGCACCGTGTAGAAGCGCATCAGCACATGCGGCAGACCGGCGGTGCCCAGCACCAGTGCCAGACCCAGCGACAGGAAGTTCAGCTTGGACAGCTCGCTGCCGCCGTACTGCGCGCCCGGGGCGAGCACATCGCGCGCCGCCACGCCCGCATTGGTGGATTCGGAGACGGTGTGCTGCGCGGAACCCAGGATCTCGGAGAGGTTGAAGCCGAACTTGGCGAACACCAGCACGGTCATGAACGCCGCACCGCTGATCAGCAGCACCGCCTTGATGATCTGCACCCAGGTGGTGCCCTTCATGCCGCCGACCAGCACGTACACGATCATGAGAATGCCGACCACGGCGATCACCAGGGCCTGGCCCGCCTCGGAGGTGACATCCAGCAGCAGCGCCACCAGGCCACCCGCGCCGGCCATCTGCGCCAGCAGGTAGAACAGCGACACGGTCAGGGTGGTCAGCGCCGCGGCGGTGCGCACCGGGCCCTGCTTCAGCCGGAAGCTCAGCACGTCGGCCATGGTGAATTTGCCGGTGTTCCTGAGCATTTCGGCCACCAGCAGCAGGGCGACCAGCCACGCCACCAGGAATCCGATGGAGTAGAGGAAGCCGTCGTAGCCGTAGACGGCGATGGCGCCCGCGATACCGAGGAAGCTGGCCGCCGACAGGTAGTCACCGGCGATGGCGATGCCGTTCTGCGGGCCGGAGAAGCCGCGGCCGCCGGTGAAATAGTCGGCGGCGCTGGCATTGTTGCGGCTGGCGCGGATCACCACGATCATGGTCACGGCCACGAACAGGCCGAAGATCGCGATATTGGCGGCCGGATTGCCGACCGTCGTGGCGGCGAGATAGCTGGTCACGCCGGGCCTCCCTCGAGTTCGTTGCGGATGGCGGCGGCGCGCGGGTCGAGTTCGCGATTGGCGAACCGCACGTACAGGCCGGTGATCAGGAAGGTCGACGCGAACTGGCCGAGGCCGAGCAGCAGACCGAGATTGACATTGCCGAACACCTCGGTGGCCATGAAGTCGTGTGCGTACGCGCCCAGCAGCACGTACATCAGGTACCAGGTGAGGAACAGCGCCGTCATGGGAAAGACATAGCGCCGCAGTCGAGTTCGCAGCTCCTGGAATTCGGGGCTGGCCTGGGCGGCGACGAAGTCCTCGGCGGTGGGTACGCGGCCGGGCCGCGTACCGTCGTCGAGATCGGTACTGCTCATGGGAGAGTCCTAGCGTGTGATGTGGCTTACTTCGCCAGAACCGTAACGAGCGGTCGGGGGCTGGAACACGGTGTGGCCTGGGTCACTCGGTGAACCCGCGCGATCGTGCGGTGAGCGGTCGCTGCGTCGCGACGAACGGTTGGCGCGGCGGGCCGCTCAGCGGTGCGCGGCGATCATGCCGAGTGCAGGCCGCGCTCGCGGTCCGCGCCCATGCCGAGGCGTTCGGGAGCGTGCATGCGGACGAAGATGCGGGCCACCTCGCGCGCCGACTGGCCGCGAGTCAGCCTGCTGCCCAGCATCATCGTGAGGAAGGCGAGCGGAACGCTCACGGCCGCCGGATATCCCAGGATGGCGGCGAGCCAGCCGTTCGCCGCGGTGTCGCTGATCCCGCCCAGCACCGAGACCGCGGTCGCGCCGCCCGCGGTGAGCCCGCCGATGACCAGACCGGCCGCCGCGCCCGTCGCGGTGAGTCCGCGCCACCAGATGCCCAGCACCAGCAGCGGGCACAGCGTCGACGCCGCCAGGGAGAAGGCCAGGCCCACGGTGCGGGAGACATCGAGGGTCGCGACACCGAACGACAGGCCCAGCGGCACTGCGCCGCCGATGAGCGCGGCCACCCGGAAATCCCGGATGCGCCCGCGCAGCACATCGGTGCTGAGCACGCCCGCGATACTCACCAGCAGCCCGGACGACGTCGACAGGAAGGCTGCCACCGCGCCGGCGGCGGCCAAGGCGGCCAACAGCTTTCCGGGCAGTCCGGACAGCACCGCGCCGGGCAGCAGCAGCACCGCCGCGTCGGAGGTGCCGGTGAGCAGCAGTTGCGGCACGTACAGCCGTGCCAGCGCGCCGAGCAGCACCGGGAACAGATAGAACACGCCGACCAGGGCGATGACGGCGAGCGCGGTGGCGCGGGCGGCGCGACCGTCGGGATTGGTGTAGAAGCGCACCAGCACGTGCGGTAATCCCATGGCCCCCAGGAACAGCGCGATGATCAGCGAGTACACCGCGTACAGCGGATGCGGCCCGCCGAAGCCGCCGCCCGCCCGCACCCAGTCCGCGCCGTCGGCGGGTGCGCCGACCACGACCGGCACGGTGTCGCCGGGCTCGAGCACGACCGTGGTGTCCGCGCCGAGGGTGTGTTCACCCGGGGTGAGGGTGACCAGGCCGTGCACGGCGCGCCCGTCCAGGGTGCCCTGGATCGAGGTCACCTGCGGTGCGTCGGTGGGCATACGCACGGTGACCGCCGTGGTGACATCCACGGTGGTGCGCTGACTGACCGTGGGCGGTGCGGGCGTGCCGAATTCGCGGTGGTCGCCGAGGAAGTGCACGAGCAGGACCAGCGCGGGCAGGGCTACCGCGGTGAGTTTGAGCCAGTACTGGAACGCCTGGACGAAGGTGATCGAGCGCATCCCGCCCGCGGTCACATTGGCGATGACGATCACGCCGACCGCGGCCGCACCCACCCATCCCGGCACGCCGAGCAGGATGCGCAGCGTCAGCCCCGCGCCCTGGAATTGGGGAATCAGATAGAGCGCGCACACCAGCACCACGATCAGCGCCGCCAACCGTCGCAGGCGCAGCGAGCCGAGCCGGAACTCGGCGAAATCGGGCACCGTGTAGGAGCCGGAGCGGCGCAGCGGCGCGGCCACGAACAGCAGCAGGCCCAGATATCCGGCGGTGAATCCCACCGGATACCACAGGGCGTCGGCCCCGAATTTGGCGATCAGTCCCGCGACGCCGAGAAATGATGCGGCGGACAGGTATTCACCGGAGATGGCGGCGGCGTTGAGCCGTGATCCCACACCGCGCGAGGCGACCAGGAAGTCGGAGGTGGTGCGGGCCAACCGGACGCCGAGCGCGCCGATGGCGACCGTGGCGACCGCCACCAGCACCAGTGCCGCGAGGGTGAGCCCGGAGGCCGGGGCGGTGTCCACCCTCAGTCCTCGGCCAGTTCGGCGAAGTCCTGATCATTGCGATCGGCCAGCCGCAGATACACCCGGCCCGCCGCGTACAGCAGCGGAGTGGACAGCACACCCAGCAGCAGCCACGGCAGCCGGATGCCCAGCACCACCGTCGACCCCACGCCGAGGGCGAACAGCACGGGCAGCGCGCCCAGCACCGCGACCACGACCAGGCCCGTCCGCACCGCGAGCCCGAACTGCGCCCGAATCAGCCCGTCGATCATGGCCGCACCGATCTCGGTCTGCTCGGCCACCTCCACCCGCGTCCGCACCATGCGTGCCCCGCGCCGCTGCGCCAGCACCACCCGCTGCCGCACCGGCCGCTGCGGGCCGGTCATCGGACGGGCTTTCGCGGGCGGATGAGCCGCTGCTTGAGATCGCGCACCTGGCGACGGCTCACCGGCAGCTCCACGGCCGGGGCGGACCCCTCCGCGCGCAGGCACACCACGGTGCCGGTGCCGACCGTGCGCAGGCCGGTCACCATGCGCAGCGCGATCAGATACGAGCGGTGAATCCGTACGAAACCGGCTTCCCGCCAGCGTGCTTCGAGTTCCGAGAGCGGAATCCGGATCAGATGCGACCCGCTGGCGGTGTGCAGCCGCGCGTAGTCGCCCTCGGCCTCCACCCAGCTCACGGTGGACCGCTCCACCAGCCGGGTGACTCCGCCGAGTTCGACCGGCAGCACCTCGTCCGGATCGGCGCGAGTGGGCCGATCCGCCCGGGCGGCCGCGAGACGCCGCACCGCCTCGCCGAGCCGAGCCTCCCGCAACGGTTTGAGCAGGTAGTCCGTCGCCCCGATATCGAACGCGGCCACCGCGCGGTCGTCGTGTGCGGTCACGAACACCACCGCGGGCGGGTCGGCGAAGGCCGACAGGATGCCCGCCAACTCCATCCCGTCCAGTCCGGGCATATTGATGTCGAGGAAGACCGCGTCCACCGGATGCGCGCGCAGCAGCCGCAGCGCCGTGGTGGCATCGCCCGCCCGATGGATCTCGCCCACATCCGGCTGGGCGCGCAGCAGATAGACCAGCTCATCCAGGGCCGGTTGCTCATCGTCGACGGCCAGCACGCGTAGCGCGCCCGGTCCGCTGTCGCTGGTCGGGGTCACAATCGGGTCATCGTAGGCCACCGGCCGGGCATCACGGGCGAACCCCGCGAATCCGGCACTATCCGTGGAGTCGATCGCGCCGGGGCCGTCCGACGGTGCTCAGGCCGTCTCGGCCCGCGCCGTGGACCTGCCGTAGCGGTAGTCATCGAGTGGAAAGTGGCGGTTGCCGCGCCGGGCCTCGAAGAATCCGGACGGCCGCACATAGGTGCTGTCGCCCTGGGAGTTCCGATAGTAGGTGGGCACGTGTCCGTTGAGTTCGGCCAGGTAGTAGCGCAGCGACGCGCCGCGGCGGTGGATGGCGCGGTGATAGGCGTCCGCGACGTCGCCGCGCACCTCGCACCAGGCCGCACCGCGGCGGCGGGTCTCGCCGATCGCGCGGACCGCGTGATCGGCGGTCATCTCCACGAAGGCGTGCCAGCCCGAACCGGTCCACGAATACGGGCCGACCAATGTCCAGCGGTTGGGCAGCCCGGGCACCGAGACGCTCTGATATGCCTGCAAGCCCTGCTCCCGGTAGAACGTCGCGAGGTCGAAGCCGTTGCGGCCCACTACGGTTCCGGGCCGATAGGTCTCCGGATCGGAGAACACCTCGTACCCGGTCGCCAGCACCAGCGCGTCGAGCCGGTGCGAGGTGCCGTCGGCCGTGCGAACGCCGGTCGCGGTGATCTTCTCGATCGGTTCCGTCACCAGGTCGACATTGTCCCGGTTGTAGGTCCGCAGATAGTCGTTCGACAGGGTGGGACGTTTGGCCAGCACGCCGAAGTTCGGGGTCAGGCGTTCCCGGGTGGCGGCCTCCGGGACCACGCGCGCCAGATAGCGCCGATACAGGGCCTGACAGCTCGCGTCGAAGCGGTCCATGGCGGGTCGGGCGATACGGCTCGGTGTGCTCACCGCGGTGCGCAGCACCAGGTCGACCGCCACCAGCGCGGTACCGTGCAGCAGCGGTTGTACACCGGGAATCGCCAGTATCCGCTGTGCCGGAGCCGGAATCGCCATATCGGGTTTGGGCAGTGCCCAGACCGGTGTGCGCTGGAAGACGGTCAGCCGCTCGACCCGCGGCGCGATGGACGGAATGATCTGCACCGCGCTCGCGCCGGTGCCGATGACGCCGACTCGTTTACCGGACAGGTCGTAGTCGTGATCCCAACTGCTGGGGCGCAGTACCGTGCCCTGGAACGACCGTGCGCCCGGAATACCCACATCCTCGCGGGGGCGGACGAACGCGCCGACGGCACTGATCACGAAGCGGGCCGTCACGGTGGAACCGTCGGCGAGCCGCAGGTTCCAGTGCCCGGCCGCGTCATCCCATTCCTCGCGCCGCACCTCCGCGCCGAAGCGCACCCGTTCGTGGACGCCGAAGCGGTGGGCAACCTCGACGTGGTAGCGCTTGACCTCCTCGCCGCGCGGGAAGATCCGACTCCAGGTGGCCTTGCGGGCGAAGGAGTACTGGTACGCCAGCGCCGGGATATCCACGCCCAGACCGGGATAGTGGTTCTCGTGCCAGCTGCCGCCCACCTCGTCGGCGCGTTCGAGCACCACGAAATCGTGGATTCCAGCGCGGCGCAGCGTCACTCCCGCCGCGATACCGCCGGGGCCCGCGCCGATGACCGCGACCTCGTACTGTGGCCCTGTTGTCTCACCCATACCCGTCTCACTTCGTTGTGCCCCTCAAAGTAAGCTGTCTGAGACGATGAGGCAAGGGTGTGGTCCGTGGATCACGCGCGGATGCCCGCGCGGAACTTCGGCACCCGCATGCTCACCTTGGTGCCCGCGCCCGGTGCGGTCTCCACGACCAGGCCGTAGTCGTTGCCGAAGGCGGCGCGCAGACGGTCGTCCACATTGGCCAGGCCGACGTGAGCGGATTCGGAACCGGCGGTGCGGGAACCGGATTCGACGGCATCCAGAGCGCCGGAGCGCAGTAGCTCCGGGTCCATGCCGACACCGTCGTCCTCCACGCTGATCACACAGTCGGTGCCCTCGTCGAGGGCCACGATGCTGACCGTGCCGCCACCGGGCCGCGGCGCGAGACCGTGCCGGACGGCATTCTCGACCAGGGGTTGCAGCGCGAGGAAGGGCAGGACCACCCCGAGCACCTCGGGGGCGATCCGGAGGCGTACCTGGAGGGCGTCGCCGAAGCGGGCGCGTTCGAGGGCGAGGTAGCGGTCGATATTGCTCAACTCGTCCGACAGCACCGTGAATTCGCCCGCCGCCCGGAAGGAATAGCGGGTGAAGTCGGCGAAGTCGAGAATGAGTTCGCGGGCGCGGGCGGGGTCGGTGCGCACGAACGAGGCGATGGTGTTGAGGGCGTTGTAGATGAAGTGCGGGCTGATCTGGGCGCGCAGGGCACGGACCTCGGCGCGGTCGAGGCGGGCGCGGGACGCGTCCAGTTCGGCCAATTCCAGCTGCCCGCACACATAGCGGGCCACCTCGGCGAGCGCGCCGAGCATACCGGGCTCGGGTTGCACGGTGGTGACGACGCCGAGCACCCCGACCGGGCCGGTGCTGTCGATCAGCAGCGGCTGCGCGATGAGGATGCGGCGCGGATAGGCCCCGTTCTCGGGTCCGGCATCCAGCACCCGGCGTTCCCCGTCCACCGCGCGCCGGGCCGCCTCGGTGAACCGGTCGGCGAGGTCGGCGTGCCCGCCGTCCCACGCCAGCAGTTGCCCCTCCGGATCGGCGATACCGAGTCCGTCGGCGGCGGTCAGGGTGCGCAGGTGCGGCGCGGCCTCGCTGGCCGACTCCTCGGTGAGGCCCCGCCGCAGCGCGTTCGCGGCCAGGGAAGCGGTGTGCAGGGTGCTGTGCACCGCGCGTTCGGCGGAGGTGGTCACGGTGCGGCGGGTGCGCGGCCAGGCCACGACGGCCGCCGCGATCAGTACGCCGGCGACCAGCACCGCCACCGCCGTCGCCGTCACCGGACGCGCCTCGGGTCACCCATGCAGGGATTATGACCGTTCGCTAGTGGCGCTCATGCCGCAGCCAGGCGATATCGCGCAGGATTTCCGACACGGTGACGGTGTCCAGGTCGCCGAAGGTGATGCCGCCGGACGTCGAGCGGGTCGGATGCAGACGCACCTCGATGGACTGTTTCGGCGAACCGTTCAGATCCCAGGTCGGCAGGCCCGGGTCGCAGCTCAGGTGGAGGACGCGGCCGTGCGGCAGCGGTTTCTCGAAGCTGTCGATGTAGCCGCCGTCGCCGGTCTCCGGGGGGAGCCAGCCGCGTGACGCCAGCCCCAGCAGGCGCGGCCCCTCGACCGTCGCACCCGCGCCGCCGAGCACGTCGCGGTCGCGGAGGTTCGTGGGGAGCGCGTGGGTCTCCCGGTCGAGCTGGGGGAAGGGTTGCAGGAGTTCGTAGTCGGCGAAGATCTCCCGCCAGGACGTGAGCTCACCCGGAAACCGGAGCGGATGGGCGACGCCCAGCACCGCATCGTCGGTGAGGGTGATCCCGTCGTCGGCGCTGTCGGCGAAGCCGCGATCCTCGGCGATACGGAAGGTGGTCGTCAGCGCATCACCCTCGTAGACGCCCCAGACCAAGCGGCGGGTCACCTGCCAGCGCAGGGGATGGCCGATGAACAGGGTGTGCAGTTCGTCGACGGTGAAGCGGCGCTGGACCACCATGGCCCGCTCCAGGCGGCGGATCTGATCCGTGGCGATCGTCCGCGCGTTCTTCTTGAGCGCGCGAAAATCCTTGTGGGCCTGCGCTGCTCGCTCCGGGTCGTCGTGGACTCCGGGCTTGGGCAGCGAGCGGACCTGGGTGCCGTCGGCGGTGGCGACGGTCGGGCGCAGCTGTTCGTCGAAGCCGACCACGAACCGTCGCGGTCCGAAGTCCAGGACGGCGGTGCCGTCCGCGCGCAGCCCCAGATCCGGCACCAGGCGATCGGCCAGTTGATCGGCGGTGAGCCCGAGCCGCTCCGCCACCGCCTCGATGCGCTCCTTCGCGCCCTCGCGCACGCGAGTGGTCTTGACCTTCTCGCCGATATGCCGCAATGCCAGCAGCGCGGCATCGGAACCGATGGCGACGAAGGCGTCCAGCGCCGACACCGAGCGCGGATCGGAACGATGGGCGCGGACGTGGTTGAGCAGCGCGGCCACCGTGTCGTCATCGCCGAAGGAGCCGAGGGCGTCGTACACCCAGCTGTGCCGGGTGGGCGCACCCGCCCGCTGCCACTGCGAGAACAGTTCCCATGCCAGGTCGGCCAGCGATGCCGGATCGCAGTGCCGATACACCTGTGCCACACCGGCATACGGCTCGAACGGGTCGGCCAGCATGAGCATGACGAGCAGATTCTCCACCGCGGCGGCTGGGAGGGTCGCGCCGTCGGCGGTACGCACCGGAGGAAGTGCGGCCGTATTGATCCAGGCCGGAACCGCCGGGAGCCGGGCGGGCAGCAGAGTGAGGGGATCGGCCGCCAGCAGCGCCGCGACCGCCGCCGTGGTCTTGTCGCCGTATTCCGCTGCGGCGCCGTGTATGTCGCCGTCGTGGCCGTGTGCCGCCAGTAGTCGTAGGACCCGGGTGGCTAGGCGGCGGTCCTTTGCCGCCGACCCGACGGCACGAGGGATCAGCACGCGGGCGACGTGGTGGGCATGGCGGCGGAGATAGCGCAGTGCCCCGGGGCGCAGGGTGCGCCGGTCCAGGCGGGTGATCGCGAGGTCGATCAGTTCCGTGCCCGCGTAGGGAACGATCGCGTCCTCCATATCGTGGGGATACTCGCGCGCCGCGGCCACGACCATCGGGTAGGCGGCGGTTTCGAACGCCGCGATGGCGGCCTTGACCTGTTTCGACGGTCCGTAGAGCCAGCGCAGCCGGGAGGCGGCAAGTATCGGCAGGGCGCGCTCGGGGCCCGCGAGCACCAGCGCGCCCAGAACCTGCTCGGTGAGCGTGCCGTCGGCGCGGCGCTCGAGGGTCTTGTCGAGATCCGCGTAGTCGTCGGGCCGTACCAGGTTCCGCCATTCCTCGCGTTCACCCGGCAGCCATGCGCAGTACGGTTCGGTGGGCGCTGCGAGTTCCGGCACCACCGCGGCGGCCTTGCCGCGTTTCCGGTTCTGCCAGGGCGGATTCCGCAGTATGCCGGGTATCCCGACCTCGTCGGTGGTGGGTTGAGAAGCCATCCGGCCCAGTTCGCTGTTGATGAGTTCGGCTGTGGTGGTGGGAAGTTCGGGTCTCAGCTGCCGCGCCAGCTCGGGGTGACCGTGAATGTGCTCGCGCAGGATGTCGCCGTGGGTGCCGGGGTCGAGCAGGCGCAGGGCCCGCATCGGGAAGCGTGCGGCCGCGCCGCGGACGGCGGCCAGCGCGGGCGGGCGGAGAATGCGGGCGGCCAGCGCCGCGAACGCGGCATCCGTGGGTATCACGCCGAGCGCGTCCGCGATCGGAACGCGCAGCGCCTGCGTGGTACCCGGGTGGTCGAACCAGTGCGTCAGCATCTCCACCACTTCGAACCCAACCCCGTCGACCACGGTGATCGCCATCCCGGGCGTATCGATGGCCAACCCCTCGGTGCCGTACCAATATCCGGTGAACAGCGAATTCAAGCGCCGCAACTGCGCCACCGACCAGGCCGCGTCGACGAGCAGCCGCGCATCCCCCGTGGACCCGGCCGCCACCGCCTCCTCGATATCCGCCGCCACCCACTCCCGCCGCGACGGCAACAACACCGACGTGACCACGCGCGCCCACCGCGACGTCCCTCGATACCGGTCCAGCACGGCGACCGCCGCCACCAACTCCTCCTCCGAACACCCCGCGAGGCGGTTGCGCAAGGCCCCCGACACCGCCCGCATCTCCCGCACCTCGCCCCGTGCGTCCCACTGCGGCGGACGCACCCACGACGGCTCGGTGACCGCCCGCATCAACACCTCGGCCGCGAACCCCAACCCCCGCACCGCACTCCACGAGTCGAGCAGCGCACGCACATCCGTCACCGCCCGCCGCCGCTCTCCACCGCTCAGGTGATGCAGCAGCTCCATTCGCCTACGCAGCAACGCCGCAGCGGATTCCACCCGCAGCGCCCCCACCTCCCCCAGTGCCGCACCCACGCCCACCGCACCCCGGGGCGCGCGCAACAACCCATCCCGTCGAAACAACAGCTGCTTCAACTGCTTTGCCGTCGGCTCGAAAACCGACTCGCCACCCACCCGGCCCGTGGCCGTCGAACGGTGTGCGGATACGGCCATCGATTCCCCTGTCAGCGCGCTCGGTGGTTCGTCGACGACTGTAGTCACCGGTACCGACGCCGGCCGCTACCGGCGTTCCTCGAGTTCGGCCATGATCAGTCGCCGAGCCGATTCGCCGTAGACGGCCTGCTCGGACACCTGCGTGAACATTCTTCCGTAGAAGGCGATTTCGCGCGGTTGGGTGACCGACAGTTCGGCGGTGATCGTCTCAACGTGGACGAGGCGATTGTCGAACATGATGAAGCCGTTCGTGGCGGGTGCCTCGTACGTGGCGCGTTCGGGCAGAATACCGGGCACTACTCGGGGCAGTGACATCGCGGTCAGCAGTCGATCGAGCTGGCCGAGCATCACCGAGTTGTCGCCGACGGTTGTTCGCAACGCCGATTCGCCGATCACGAAGGAGAACCGGTGGTCGCCCCGGTACAGGACCTGCTGGCGTTCGATCCGGATGGCGACCCCCTCGTCGAGGTCGTCCGGGATGCCCGTGTGCCCGTCCCGAGAATCCGCCGCCATTCGAGGTAGGCGACTTGGATGTGCCGAAGCGTCGCGAGCAGGTCCGGTAGCTGATCGAGGCTGTCGGAGTGCGGCACCTATATCTGGATCCACGACGGCTGCGAGCAGGGCGGAATCTGGCCCATCAACCGGCAGCGCGCCGAGGGCATCCTCTCCATCCACGCTTCCTGCGAGCCGCTTTGCCCGCGCAAGCAGCGGGCGTCCCGGTATCTCGAGGATCTGGACGCGGGCCGGGAGGAGGACACCACCCTGGCCCGCCCCGACTGGCGGGCCGCCCGTCAGCGTGCAACAGCGTTCGGCGCGTCGCGGCTGATGTCGTGCATCAGAACGCCGTTTTCCGTCTGAATCACATTGCAGCGCAAGTACGATAGGACGACGGTGGGTTTGCGGGCGCCCACCCTCACGGAAATGCTTCAGAAGGAGCGCCACGATGAGGGCCGGTTACCAGCACGAGATCGCATTGCCCGAGGACATCGGATTCGATGTCACCTGGACCCCCGACGCCGCGGTCCATCAGCCGACTGTCGACGCCTACGTCAACGGTCTGGCCAAACCGGGCTGGTACACCGATCCCAATCACCTACGCGCGTCGCGGGATACCCGAATCTGGATGTTGTCCCACCGCGAGTTCCGTCCCGTGGCCGACCCGTGGAACCCGCAACGCCAGCTGCGGATCTTCCTGTGCGAGAGCTGCCGTAACGGCGTGTCGGAGAGCGGCGTGGAACTGGGCCACATTCGGAGGTGGCGCGACCATCTGAAATACGCGGCGGTCGCGACCCCGGCCGAGGCGAAAGCGGCGTACAACGATCTCGGCAATCTGCGCCTCGAGTGCCGTTCCTGCAACGCCAGCCACGACTGGGAGTAGGCCCGTTTCGGCGAGCGTCGGTTTCGGCTCGGCTGGAGGGGTACGGCTATCGAGAATCCGGCGGTCGCCGGGCAGTCGATCGGATGGCGCCATGACCGAACCACGTTCCGCTCAATCGGGAGGTGGTGGCGGCGCCGATCAGAAGCGCCAGGACTGGGCCGAAGGGCTGGTCGCTCGGTTGGACGGCCCCATGAGCGCCCTCGGCGTGGTGTTCCTGTTCGTCGTGCTGGGGCAGACGCTGGCGCGGTCACCGGTTCTGGTCACAGTCTTGGCGGTCTCGGCCTGGGGGCTGTGGCTGATCTTCGCCGGAGAATTCCTGCTGCGACTCTACGTGGCCCCGCGTCGCGGTCGCTTCCTGCGAAAACACTGGTGGCAGGTGGTGTTCCTGGCGTTGCCGTTCCTGCGGTTCCTGCGTTTGGTGCGGCTGGTGCGATTCGTGCGCGCGGGCGGTGTGGTGTCGTCGGCCGACACGGTGGGCGAGTTCACTCCGGATACCCGGGTTTCGGGCCGGGCGGTACGGGCATCCGGCCTGCATGAACGGAAACCAGGACCCGGCCGACGAAATGGGCCCCGGCGACACGCTGAGTTCGACGGAGAGCCTGGACCCTGATGACGTACGCAACGCCGATGACGACACCGTGGTCGCACCACCGGAGGACTGGCGCGCCGCGGACAAGTACGGCATGACCGAGCGGGAACAGCGCATCGGCGAACCCCACGCCGCCCGCCTCGACGCCGAGGAACCGGACGTCAGCGCGGACCGGCGCGACCCCGACGCGGGCCCGCCCACGGAGGAATTCTCCCCACTGGACACATCCGCCGTCGTCACCGACGAGAACGCCGAGGACACCGACCCACGCCCCACCCGTCAGCACCGCGGGCAGGTCGACGACACCCCGGAAGACGGGGAGTCCTACTTCCCGGTCGTGGAATAGCCGACCCGACTCCTGTCCGAGGTTCGATCCGAGTCGTGAACCCGCGGGCGACCGGAGCAGCGGTGGCCCGACGATATCGTCACCAGCGGCGGCATAGGACCGGCGCGGCCACCAGTGCAACGTGCTGCCCGCGGGTACGCATGTACTTCGCTGCCGCCGTGCCGCATTCGCCGTGGAAGCTATAACTACCTCGGGCCGGGCCGGTGGATGTCGGCTGGGGCGGCGATGGTCCTCGGTGACTGCGGGTCACCACGTCCGGTACTGTCGAGCTACCCCGCGATCCACTGTTGGAAGGGTGCTTTTGTCGAGGTGGTCCCACGTCCGGGGCGAGGTCCTCCAGCGAGTGAGTGCCGCCATCGCCCTTGTGGCAGGTGTCCGCCGCCGACCGCTGGTGGAATCGGCCGAGCACCTACGAGCTACGACGAATGACTGTGAACGCGGCGACGCAGTCGGCGGAAGAGCAGCCGCTGCACTCGATTTCGGTGATTTACGGCACGGCCATGATGAACCGACCGGGACCGGCGGCGCACCGGATCCGGCAGATCGTGCTATGCGTGACGACGCCCTCGATGTCCGTCGACTGACCGCCGAGGATTGGAAATGCCAGCGAGAATTAACTTTTCGTTCCATCGCGGACGCACCGTGGGCGTTCAAGACCACCCTCGAGCAGGCGTCGGCGCGGACGGAGCAGGAGTGGCGCGCGCTGGTCGAGTCGGCGATGAGCAGGTTTGTCGCGACGCGGGATGGCAAGCCGGTCGGCAGTATCGGCACGGTTGCCGATCCCGAACGATCCGACACGTTGGAGATTGCCGCTGTGTGGGTTGCCCCCGAGGCACGCGGAAGCGGGGCAAGTGACCGGCTGCTGCACGCGCAGCTGCAGTGGGTGCACGACAACGGTTACCGTCGAGCGGTGCTGTGGGCTCGGCAGGACAACGCTCCGATGCGACAGTTGGCCGAGCGGCACGGCTTCGCTCCCACCGGTCGTACCAGAGACAGCCCGGGCGGCAACGCCATTCCGACAGTGGAGATGAGCCGGGACCTGTCCTGACGGCCGAGCTGACCTGAGCCGCTGCGCCGCCGCGCGGCCACATACGCATTCGCCAGCACGATCGCACATGCGGAGCGACCGCACGCCGCCGCGAACGGTGACAGCACCGGGGTCAGGAGCATTCCCGGTGCCGATGGTTCGTGGGTACTCGGATTCTCGAATCCATAGTTACGAGTCCGTAGTTACGCTACCGTATCAAACGTCGGAAGCGAGCGGGCAGGACAAGGGGAACCGTCGATGAGTGCGAACTGTGTGGTGGTGGGGGCTGGGCCGGTGGGGTTGGTCGGGGCGCTGGCGTTGGCGCGGCGGGGTGTGGCGGTGACGGTGGTGGAGGCCGAGGGGGTGGGGCGGGTGCGGCCGGGGAGTCGGGCTATCGGGTTGTTCGCGCCGACCGTGCGTCGGTTCGATGCCGTGCTGCCGGGGCTGGGGGAAGCTGTTGCGGCGGCGGGCATTCGGGTTCGGGGTTATGACGCGTACTACGGGGAGCGGCGGGTGTTCGGGTACCGCTCCCGGCGCGGCGTGCTGGGGCGGGTGATGCCCAGTGAACTGCTGGGTGTCAGTCTGCCGCAGACGGTTACCGAGAACCACCTGTACGAGGCGTGCGTGGCGCACGGCGTGCGGTTTCGGTGGGCGTCGCCGCTGATGCGGTTGTCCAGCGGTCCGGACGGAGTCGAGATCGAGCTCGAAACCGGGGAAACTCTTTCTGCCGCATACGTTATCGGGGCCGATGGGGCGCGCTCGCGGGTTCGGGACGAGATCGGTGCGACCCTGCGGGGTGCGCCGGACGACACCCGATTCGTCATCGTCGACGTCGCCGACCACCCCGACGGCACGACACCGCGTATGCCGGGCTTCTTCCAGTACAACTGTCCCCGCCTGGGCGGGCGCAATGTCATGCATATGCCGTTCCAGGGCGGGATGCGCATCGATCTGCAATGCCTGCCCGGCGACGACATCGACTACTGGTCCGGTCTCGACGGCATCCGGCGGTGGACGGCCGAGGTCGTCGACCCCTGGTACGGGGAGCATGTGACCTGGGTGTCGAGCTACCGCTTCCACCAATCGGTCGCCGACACCTACACCGACCCGCACCGGCGGGTCCTGCTGGCCGGCGAAGCCGCACACCTGTTCGCGCCGTGGGGTGGAAGAGGGCTCAACTCCGGGGTTTTCGACGCCACCGATGCCGCCACCGCCATCGCGCACGCCCTCCGCACTCCCGATCCGCACCGCGCCCGCCGCACGATCGAGCGAGTCGCCTGCCACCGGCGCGCCTGGGGCATCCGCAATCGGGACCTGTCGTCGCGCGCCCTGCGGATCATGCGCGCCGCCGAGCCCGACACCCTGCGCGTCCGTGATCGGGCGGCGCGTCTCGCGCCCGTATGCTGGCCCGCCGGAGCCTGGCTGGCCAACGCGCCGCTGCAAGTGGCGCCGCCACCGGTCGGGTTGCGCGGCCTGTACTGAGCACCGCATACGGTGAACCGTATGCCCGCTCCCCTCGAGTCGCCGCGGAAACGCCAACCGCGCATGGACCTGGAAGTCCGTCGCGTCCAGGTTCTGGACGCCGCCCTGCGGCTGGTTGTCCGCGACGGCTACGCGTCCGCCACCATGGAGGCGATCGCCCGCGAGGCCCAACTCGCCAAACCCCGTGTCTACGCCGCCTACCCGGGCCGCGGCCCGCTCCTGCTGGCACTGCTGGAACGCGAACAGCGACGCACCATCGATACCCTCGCGACGGCCATGCCACCCTTCGACGACGACAGCGACTTCGAAACCATCCTCACCACCGCCGCCACCAACCTGCTGCACGCCGTCGTCGAACATCCGGAATCCGCCCTGCTGCTGACCGCACCCGCCGACGACGCCCCCGCCGAAGTCCGCGAACATGCCGCCCGCGCCCGCGCATTCGCCCGCGACAACCTGCGCGCCCTCATCGAATGGGCCCGCCCGCGCCGCCCCGACCTCAGCCGCCTGGACCCCGAACTGCTGTCCATCGCACTGCTGGCGGTCGGCGAACAACTCGTCCGTCTGGCCGTCACCGACCCCGACCGCTACCCCCCGGCCCACCTCGCCGCATTCATCACCGCCGCCGTCGACCATTTGAGCCATCCGGCCGGGACCTGATCGCAGCTCGCGGCCGGACCGGTGGCGGTCGCGTTGACCCGCCAGGCAACCCACGATGATCACGACACTCGGTGGGATCACAGGGCAGCGCGAGCTGAGCCGGCGCTGCCCGTGCTGCCGTCAGCCGCGGGAAGCCCACGCCAGCAACTCGTCCACCGGCCAGGTATTGACGATGCGCTCGATCGGGATGCCGTTGTCCACCGCGCGTTGGGCGCCGTAGCCGAGGAAGTCGAGTTGGCCGGGGGCGTGCGCGTCGGTGTCGATGGAGAAGTGGCAGCCCAGATCGCGAGCGAGGCGGAGCAGGCGGGTCGGTGGATCGCGGCGTTCGGGGCGGGAGTTGATCTCGACGGCGGTGCCGTGATCGCGGCAGGCGGTGAAGACCGCTTCGGCGTCGAAGGCGGATTCGGGGCGGCGGCCGCGAGAGCCTTCGACCAGGCGGCCGGTGCAGTGGCCGAGGACGTCGACGCGGTGGTTCGCGACGGCGCGAATCATCCGCCTGGTCATGGCGGCGGATTCCATGCTGAGCTTGGAGTGGACGCTGGCCACGACGATATCGAGGCGATCGAGGAGAGCCGGGTCCTGATCGAGCGAGCCGTCGTCCAGAATATCCACTTCGATACCGGTGAGGATGCGCATGGGGGCGAACCGTTCACGCAACTCGTCGATGACGTCGAGCTGTTCGCGCAGCCGCTGCGCCGACAGGCCGTTGGCGACGGTCAGGCGCGGCGAATGATCGGTGAGCGCGCAGTACTCGTGACCCAGGGTGCGGGTGGTGTCCATCATCTCCGCGATGGGCGCCGAACCGTCGGACCAGTTCGAGTGCAGGTGCAGATCGCCCCGCAGCGCCGCGCGCACCGCACCGCCACCCAGATCCCTTGCCGCCGAGCGTAATTCGATCAGTGCGTCGGGTTCGCGACCGGACCACGCCTGGGCGATGACCGCGGCCGTCTTCGGTCCGATACCGGGCAGCGACTGCCAGGCGTTGGTGCGACCCAGCACCTCGCGCTGGGCCGCGTCCAGCCGTTCGACGATATCGGCGGCCCTGCGGTAGGCCATGACCCGTCGGGTGTCCTCGCGGGCGCGGTCCTTCCAGTACGCGATCTGGCGTAGTGCGACGACGGGGTCCATGCCTCCAGTGTGCCCGGGAGTGTCACGTGGGATCGGTGAGTCCGGTCGCGGTGAGCGTGAGGTGCCGCGTCAGTACGGCGGCGGCGGTATCGGCGTCGCGCGACAGCGCCGCCTCCTCCAGGCGGCGGTGTTCCGCGGCTCCATCCCGATCGGGATTGCGGTGTGCCGACCAGCGGCGGGCCAGCTCGCTGGCGGTCCACAAGCGGTCGAAGGTCTCCAGGAGCACGGGGTTGCCGCACCCTTCCAGCAGGGTGCGGTGGAACCGGCGGTGCGCCTCGGACCAGGCTTCGGTGTAGTACGCGCCCTCCTCCCGAGCGAAGGCCGGGGTGCGGGCCAGCCGGTGGTGGGCGGCGCGCACCCGGGCCTCCCAGTCGACGTCACCGCGCGCGATGGACAGCCGCAGCAGCACCGGTTCGACGGTGCGCCGCGCTTCCGCGATCTCCTGCCAGCGGCGATCGGAGTACTCCGGGACGGCGAAGCCGCGGTTGGGCAGCCGGTCGGCCAGACCTTCGCCGACCAGGCGCACCAGCGCTTCACGGACGACAGCCAGACTCACGCCCTGGTCCCGCGCGAGATCCTGCGGTTTGAGGGCGGTGCCGGGAGGGTGGTCGCCGCGCATGATCGCCGTGCGCAGGTGGGTGTAGACCTGCTCGGACAGCATCTGCTTACCCGTGGAGAGCGGAGTGGAGGGCACAGGAGCATCATAGACAGAACAATGGATAATCGATTATTCGTGTTATCGTCGATCTCATGTCCAATCATGCGAACGCCCCCGTCGAAACGCCCTCCACGGCAGATGCCATCGAACGGATCGAGGTCTCGAGGCTCATCCCCGCGCCCGCCGCCGCCATCTTCTCGGTGCTGACCGACCCGAAGGGGCACGTCGATATCGACGCGTCGGGAACGCTCCTCGATGCGGAGGGTGCGACGGTCGAGCGGACCGGCGACCGGTTCGTCGTCCATATGGATCGAGCGGCGTTGGGCGATCTTCCGCTGGGGCGATACGACGTCGAAGTCGTCATCACCGAACTGGTTCCGGATACCGAGATCGCGTGGACCGTGGAGGCCCGCATCAAGCCGCACGCCCGCCACGTCTACGGCTACCGGCTGGAACCGGTCGCGGACGGCACCCGCGTCACCTCGTATTACGACTGGTCGGAGGTCGACGAGCACTGGCGGCGGCGCGTCGACTTCCCGGTGGTCCCCGCATCGGCGCTCAGGGCGACGCTCGGAATTCTCGAGCGCACCGTCCGGCGGCGCGCCGCCTGAATCGATCAGTCCGCGCGCAGCAGCGGTTGGGTCGAGCAGCGGAATGACCGCATCGTCAGTGGTCGCCCTGGGCCGCGGCCTCGCCCAGTTCGATACTGTCCCAGCCGCGCGACGGCTGGGACAGACCGTCGGACAGTCGGACGCGAGTGGGCTGCGTAGCGATACGCTCAGCGCCGCTCGGAGTGGAGGGCGGGCTCGAGTAGTCGTTGGCGGGCCAGTCGCTCACCGAGTTCGGGCATGGCGCCGGGGGGATTGCCGGTCAGATCGTCGAGACTCCACCGGAGCACCAGCTCCACCCGCTGTCGTGAAACGACGCCCGCGAGTTCGGCGGACAGCCGCTCGACCGTCTGGTCGTACACCGCCGGGTCGATGGTTCGCGTCGGCCCGGGCGTTCCAGTAGTGGGAATCACAGGTACAGGCTGCTGGGTGGGCGGCCGCCGCGGCAGAGCCGAAAGACCCTTTCTGAGATGGCCTTCACACCGAACGGGACGGCCCGGCGCGTCGTGGCACGGCCGCGCGGACGACGCTAACCTCGGTTTCGGGACAATCGCGACGCTCTTCGTCTGGGACGGCGGGCGGGGCGTTGCTCGTCTCACCCGTGTCAGCGCTGACTCGCGTGTGAAAGGTATTGGCAAACAACTACTTTGGAGTTCGATCGGCTATGGTTTCGCACACCGCACCCGCAATGAGACCGCACCGGCGGGCCGAGATGGTCCCGGTCGGCACGAGCGCATGGCATGACGGATCGCTGTGGTGGGATGCGAAATCCGTGCTGGTGACGCGTCCGGTCGCACCGGGAAGTATCGCCACCGCACCGCATCTGGTGCTCCCCGCCGAACAGGGGCGACTGGCCTTCGTCCTCTCCTCCTACGGGGAGGAAGCGCAGCAGCTCGCCTACGACGGCCGGGTCGTGATCCAGATCGGCGACTGGCGCGGCCGCCCCGCACTGGGATCCCGCCAGCACTACGGAACCGCGCACATCGTCAACGATCCCCGGGTGACCGAACGGGTACACGAGGGGATGCGCATCAAATACGGAGCCAAGATCGCACTGGCGCGCATGGCGCATCGATTCGCGCACGGGGCGGTGCCCTACGGTGACCTGGTCGCCATTGTCGAACTGCATCCGCAGGGTCCGCTGATGATCTCGCGCTGAGTCGTTCGCCTCGGTCAGGTGGTGAGCTGTACCAGCTCCCGCAACAGCTCCGACACCGTGACCTGATCCAGGTCGGCGAAGGAGTGCTCGGTCCGGTTCCGATGATCCCACGCGGATTCCTGCCCGCTGGCGGTGATGTGCACGCTGATCGTCTGGTCGCCCAGTTCCAGGGCCATACCGGCCACGAAGCCCGGATCCAGATCGAGGACCACGGACCGATCGTCGCCGAGCGGCCGGAAGATCTCGCCCGAGATACCGGCGTCCATGGGCGTACCGCGCTCCCAGCCGAGGCGGGTCAAGCCGAGCACCTTGCCCGCCGGAACGACCGTGCCGTCGAAGCGGGCGAAGGCGGCGTCCCGGTCGGTGGGCAGGTGGATCTCCCGTTGCAGCTGTGGAAACGGCTGCAGGATCTCGTAATCGGCGAAGACCTCCGCCCATGCGGCGCGGGTGTCCCCGAGATGCAGCGGATGGGCGATGCCGACCAGCATGTCATCGGGCAGGGTGACGGTATCGTCGTCGACGTCGGCGAGGCTGCGATCCTCGGCCACCCGGAAGGAACCGGTCGGCGCGCCGTCGGCGTCGAAGGTGGCCCACACCAGGCGGCGGGTGGGATGCCACAGCAGTGGATGCTCCACGAACAGCCGCCGATGGTTCGCGGCGGTCCAGCGCCGGTTGCGGACCATCGCGCGCTCCATGCGGAGCAGCTGTTCGGCGGCAACGGATTTCACATCCTTCTTCAGGTTGTTGAACCGTTTGTATGCTGCCGGTGCGAGTTCCGGATCGTCCTTCACGCCCGGTTTGGGCAATGCCTTGCGGGGTGTCCCGGCCACGTCGCGAACCATCGGGCGCAGCTGCTCGTCGAAGCCGACGAGGAAGGCGCGCGGTCCGTAGTCCAGCCGCAGCGTCCCGTCCTCGGCCAATCCGAAGCCCGGTACCAGTCGATCGGCCAGTTCCTCCGCCGACATTCCCGCCTCCTCGGCGAGCTGGCGGATCTTCTCCCGCGCTGTGGCCTTGATGCCCTTGAACTTGACCTTCTCGGCAATGCTGTTGAGTTGCATGAGCGCGACGTCGCTGCCGATGGCGGTCAAGACGTCCAGCGCGGCCACCGCGCGCGCGTGTGCGTTCTCGCCGGGCCAGGCGCGGATCAGCGGCGTGAGGGCGCGGGCCGTGTCGTCGGTACCGAGCAGGCCCAGGGCGTGCAGGACCCAGTTCTCGTCGGCGGAGTACCCGGTGAAGCCCCATAGTTCGAACAGCGCCCAGCAGAACTCGGCCAGCGAATCCCGCTCGGCGAGCTCGAGCAACCGGGTGACGCCCGCGTAGTCGCCGGTGGGGCCGCTCATCGCCAACATGGTGCATACCGCCGCCACGGCGTCGGGCGGTAGGGCGCGCGGTCCGTCGGGCCTGGTCAGGACCTCGCGGCGCAGCACGATGGGCGGGAGTGCCGCCGGCGCGAGCCAGGTGGGCAGTGTCGGAACGGTTTTCGGCAGGATGTCGAGCGGATCGGTGGACAATGCCGCCACCAGGGCCTCCGCCGCCGACTCGCCGAGCGTGTGCGCGGCCGTGACCAGTGCCTCCCGGTGGCCGCGGCCGTCCAGGGCGCGTAGCGCCTTCCATGCCAGGGTGCGCTGTCTGCCCGGTTTGTCGAAGGCGGCGGTGAGGAGGTCCGGTGCCGCCGTGGGCAGGTGACGCTCGAACCAGGACAGAGCCACGGCGCGATTGCGCCGCGAGTCGAGCTGACGGGTCATCAATTCCGTGACCGGGGTCCCCGTGGCCGGGAGCAGGACCGAGATCGTCGTGGCCGCGTTGTGTCGCACGGCGTCGACGATCGTCGTGAGGGCGGCATCGCCGCAGCGGACCAGGATGCGGCGGAGCGGGTCGACGGCGTCCCACAGCTCGGTCGGCTCGATCAGATCCAGGTTCGCCAGTGCCAGCGGCGGGGGCGCGGTGGCGATCAGTCGCAGCGTCCACCAGGAGCCGTGCCATTTCCGATCGCGGACGCGCTGGAACTCGTCCTCCCAGTCGCGGCCCGGATCCGTCTGCGCCACAAAGGTATTCGACCAACCATCCTGTTCGCCGGGAAGCCACGACAGAGCGAGCGGCCGTGGTGAGCCGAGACCGGGCAGCACGGTCGGCGGCGCGGGCGCGACGCCGCGTTCCCACGGCGGCATGCGCAGCAACTCCGGCAGTTCATCGCGGGGAACGCACTCCACGGCTGATTGCGGCGCGTGCGTCCCCGCGTTCAGACCGGGGTACACACGGGTCAGCAGATCACGCAGCCCGACGGTGAACGGCTCGTCGGGCAGGTCGGCGAGCACGTGCGCGGCCCGTCGGGGGAAGCGATACGTCGCCTCGACGGCGGCCGCGCGAACCCCGGGCCGGTCGGTGCGGTGCAGCAGCGCGAGGAGCGCGGCATCGGTGGGCAACTGCGCGAGCAGCTCCGCGATACCGCGCTGGTCATCGGCGGACAAGCCGTACACGTCCAGCAGCTGGGTCAGATACGGCGTCGCGTCGGGGCCGACCTCGATCACCGCGCGCAGGATGTCGGCCCTGCCGGTGAGCCGCCACAGGTATCCGGGGGTGTCCAGGAGTGCGAGCTGTTCGGCCGATGTCACGGTCGCGGCGAGCATGGTCTCGGCGCTGTCGGGGTGGGAAGCGCTGCGCGCCAGTGCCAGATCGCTGTTCACCCAATCCTGTTCGGTGGGTGCGAGATACGAGGTCGCGGTGTGCACGGCCAGCGCCCGCGATTCGGCGCGCACCCGCCCCAGGTCCGCCACCGCCGCGTAGTACTCGGTGTCGCTCAGCGCCGCGAGATGCGTGCGCAGCCGGGGGAGCAGCGTCGCGGCCGGTTCGTCGAAGACGTGCGGGCGTTCCGGGCGGCGCGCGACACACCGGGTGAGATCGGCGCCGATATGGCCGACGGACAGTCCGGCCAGCAGCGCACCCGCCGCCGCGGCTGTGCCCGCCCCGTGCGCGGCCACCCATGCGTCGACCAGTCGACCGGTCAGATTGGGCTTGGGGCGGGTGGCATCGGCCACCCGTGCGGCGAGTGCGCCCGCGACCGCGATACCCAGCGGTGTGGCGTCCCCGGGATGTTCGATCGCATGCGCGGCCGCTTCGGCGAGGTCGCGGTATCCGCCTCGGGACGTCAGTTCGATCGCGAGGCGAACACGCTTGTCGTCCAGCCATTTCCGATACAGTCCGAGCGCCTTGGGGTCGGTTCGCACGGCCCGCACGGGACCTCGGCCGCGGAACGGCGTGGCTTTGGCGTGCCATGCGTCGGGCACCACCCACTGGTCCTCGTCGGCGCGGCGCAGGTGTGTCATATTCCCCTCCGTAGTCCCGGCGGCATGGCCGATGGGGTGGCCGGCGTCCGGTCGCCACGACTGTAAACGCGGAGTCCGACATATCGGTGGGAGCGCGTTGTGGCTTCGCCGTTTGGACCGGTCGAATGCTCTGTGGGAGAGGGTATTTCGAAGCGAATCGGCGGTCGACTACGACAGCGCCCCGCACGGTGCTCCGTGCGGGGCGCTGTCGTAGTCGCCTCGACTCAGACGCTGACGCCGACGCGCAGGGCGTGCGGCTCGATGGCGCCGCGGACGATCGCCCGCTCGTCGATGGTCTCCGCCCGGTACGGCAGCCGCGACAGGGTGGTGGTCATCTTGGCGACCGGGTCGGCGATCGCCTTCGGGGTGCCGAAGATGAAGGTCCACTCGTGCTCGTCGCTGACGTAGGGCACGACGGTGTCGAACAGGCTGTGGAAGCGGGTCCACGAGCGCTTCAGGGTTTCGTTGCGCCACATGGTCTGACAGCCCGCCTGCGCGGCCAGCACGCCGCCCTCGGACAGCAGCGCCTTACAGCGCAGCAGGAACTCGTCCTCGTAGAGGCGGTTGTGCTGGGCGTCCTCGACCCGCTCGTCGGGCAGGTCGATGACGATCATGTCGTAGCGCACGCCCGCGGCCTCGGCCCGGGCCAGGAAGTCCCAGCCGTCGGCGTAGTGCATCTTGATCGGGCCGGTCTGCGCGACCGCCGCGGCCAGATCCGCCTGCGTGTAGCCGTAGGGGAGGTGCTCGGCGCACAGCTCCACCTCGAGCTGGTCGATGTCGACGTGGTCGACGAGCGACGCGCCCGCGGCCACCGACATCTGCGAGGCCACGCCCTCACCGGACCCGATGATCAGCACCCTGTCCAGCTTCTCCGCCAGCGCGTACCCCGGGACCAGCATGGCCTCGTGGTAGGTGAGCTGCGAGAACTCGGTGGACTGGCGGTCGTCGTCGGAGAACAGGCTGATGCCCTGCTCGGTCTTGGCGATCACCATGTGCTGGTACGGGGTGTTCGTGTCCACGATCACCTCGGACATGTTCCACACCCGGGTCAGGCCCTCGCCGACCGGTTCGTGGATGCGGCGCGAGGTGTGGCCGCGCTGGATGACCTCCATGTTGACCGATCCGGGCGACAGCTCCTCCTTCAGCAGCTCGACCGCCTTCGTGGCACCGGAACCGATACTGCCGCAGGTGAATACGTCGACGAAGATGTCCCCGGACTCCGGATACGTGTGGATGGAGGCGTGCGACTCCGACAGCAGGGCGAGAATAGTGACCCCCTGCGGCTCGAACTGCTTGTGCACCACATCGCAAATGGTCACCCCCGCGGCGACCAACGATTTTCGGAGCGCACTCTCGAGTCGTTCGAGGTCGTCGCACAGCTGCGGGTCGACACCACCGAACTCGGCCAGCACATGCCAGCCGGTGAATTCTGCCGTCATAAGCGAACTCACTCTCGCTCAGCGCCGATGACATGAACAGTCAAAGGCGGAAAACCGTTGAAGGACACCGACGAATAGCTCGCCGTATAAGCGCCGGTATCGAGGATCCGAACGGGATCACCGGCTTGCAACGTGGTCGGAAGGAGGACACGCGTGCGTTGATAGAGTACATCGTCGCCATCGCAGGTCGGTCCGGCGACCACCGCCTCGTCCATCGGGTCATCGTCCCGATCGGTTTCGAAACGGTAGGCGATGTACTCGTTCTCGGTCTCGGCCATACCGTTGTAGCGGCCGATATCGAGGTATATCCAGCGCCGCCCGTCCGGCGCCTGGCGAACATTCACCACCTCGGCGTGAATCACACCGGTATTGCCCACCAGGGCGCGACCGGGCTCCACCACCAGTTCGGTGTGTTCCGGGAAATGGGCCGCGAACGCCTCGGCGATCACCGCACCCAGCTCGGACAGCTCCGGTGCGGCATCGGCGTACGAAATCGGCAGTCCACCACCGACATTCACCGACGGAACCGGAATGTCCTTGACGGCCAACGCTTCCGCGATGGCACCAGCCTGCTCGATGCCGATGCGCCAGGCGATCGGATCGGTCTGCTGCGAGCCCACGTGGAAGTACGGGCCAGCCACCCGCAGGCCCAGGTCACGCGCCCGCACCAGCAGCCGCTTGGCCTCACCGGGATCGCAGCCGAACTTGGTGCCGAACGGCGTCTGCGACTGCGGAGCGGAGGACAGGAACCGGCACTCCACCTCCGCGCCGGGGGCGTGCTCGGCGATGCGAGCCAGATCGTCCTCGGTGTCGAAGGCGTAGCGGCGCACCCCGGCCGCGTGAGCGGCGGCGATATGGGCGGCTTTCTTGATCGGATTCCCGTAACACATGACGGCCGGATCGACACCCTGCGCGATGCAGAGTTCGATCTCACCGATACTGGCGACGTCGAACTCGGCGCCCTCGTCGTTCAGGAGCCGGATGATCTCCGGCACGGGACTCGCCTTGACGGCGAAGCGAATTCGTGCCGCGGGTAGAGCGGCTCGCAGTGCTTGGTAGTTCGCACGGACCCGGTGCAGGTCGATGACCAGACGGGGGGATTCGAGCAGGTTTCGGTTGGTCAATCTAAGGGAACTCTTTTCGATCGGGCGCTGTGGCGGGATGTGGGCAACAGTGCGCGACGATACACGCGATCAGCCTGGAAAAACGAACCGGCCAGCGGTCGTCTTCGTCACCGTACCGCCGGGACGGTTGAACAAACCGGACCGGGCATCTTACGGAACTATGAAGAAATCGGGGCGCGAACGGGGCGGCGGTCAGCCCGCCGACACCGTGACCTCGTCGAATACCACTTCACCGGCGGCATCCGACTCCGCCAGATCGACCACCGCCGCCACGGCCCATCCGTGGTCACCGGACGGATCGTCCAGCACCTGCCGCACATGCCAGAAACCCGGCCGCTGCTCGATCTGGAACAGCTTCGGGCCGCGCGCGTTCGGCCCGATACCGATCTCGCCGTATTCGTCGTAGTAGGGCGCGAGTTCGCCTTCCCAGTCCAGGCCGTCGCCCAACTCGTCGAGTGCGTCCCAGCGGCGCAGCGCGGCCATCTCCACCCGCCGGAACATGGCATTGCGCACCAGTACCCGGAACGATCGCTCGTTCGCGGAGATCGGCCGGAGCGCCTCCGCGCCGAACGCCACCTCCTCGGTATCGCTCTCCGCGCCCGGATTGGTGAGCTGCTCCCATTCGTCGAGCAAGCTGGAGTCGACCTGGCGCACCAGCTCGCCCAACCACTCGGTGATGTCGTCGAGTTCCTCGGTGCGGGCCTGCTCGGGCACCGTGCGGCGCAGCGCCCGGTAGGCGTCGGCGAGATAGCGCAGCACCACCCCCTCGGAGCGCGCCAACTCGTAGGTGGACACCAGTTCGGCGAAGGTCATGGAGCGTTCGATCATCTCCCGCACCACCGACTTCGGCGACGGCTCGAACTCCGACACCCACGGGTGGCCGCCCTTGTAGGTCTCGAAGGCGGGCTCGATCAGGTCGGCGAGCGGTTTGGGCCAGGTCACCTCCTCGAGCAGCTCCATACGCTCCTCGTACTCGATGCCGTCGGCCTTCATCTCCGCCACCGCCGCACCGCGGGCCTTGTGCTGCTGGGCCATGAGCAGCTGGCGCGGATCCTCCAGGGTCGCCTCGATGAGCGAGATGACATCGAGGGTGTAGGTGGGGGATTCTTTGTCGAGCAGCTCCAGCGCGGCCAGCGCGAACGGCGACAGCGGCTGATCCAGGGCGAAATCGCGTTGCAGGTCCACGGTGAGCCGGGCGCGGCGGCCGAACTCGTCGGGTGTGTCGAGCTGCTGCACCACGCCCGCGTCCCGCAGCGCGCGGTAGAGCCGGATGGCGCGCAGGATGTGCCGCCGCTGTGCCGGGCGCGGTTCATGGTTCCGCTCCAGCAGATGCCGCATGGCGTCGAAGCAGTTGCCCTTGCGGGCGATCACGTTCAACAGCATGGAATTGGTGACGCTGAAACGCGACATCATCGGTTCCGGGGTGGCCCCGACCAGCCGGTCGAAGGTGTCCTCCGACCAGGACACGAAACCCTCCGGCGGTTTGCGCTTCTGGACCTTCTTGAGCTTCTTGGGATCGTCACCGGCCTTGGCGATGAGGCGGGCGTTCTCCACCTCGTGCTCGGGCGCCTGCACCACCACGGTGCCCATGGTGTCGTAGCCGGCCCGGCCCGCGCGGCCCGCGATCTGATGGAACTCGCGGGCATTGAGGCGGCGGGTGCGCACACCGTCGTACTTGGTGAGACCGGTCAGCAGCACGGTGCGAATCGGCACATTGATGCCGACGCCCAGGGTGTCGGTGCCGCAGACCACCTTCAGCAGGCCGTCCTGGGCCAGCTTCTCCACCAGCCGCCGATACTTGGGCAGCATGCCCGCGTGATGGACGCCGATACCGTGGCGGATGAAGCGCGACAGCGATTTGCCGAAGCCGGTGGCGAAGCGGAAATCACCCAGGGCCGCGGCGATGGCCTCCTTCTCCGCCTTGCTGGCGAAGTTCACGCTCATCAGGGCCTGCGCCCGTTCGATCGCCGCCGCCTGGGTGAAGTGCACGACGTACACCGGGGCGAGGCTGGTGGTCACCAGATCCTCGAGAGTTTCGGTGATCGGGGTGCGCACATAGGAGAAGCTCAGCGGCACCGGGCGTTCCGAACCGGAGACGACCGCGGTGTCACGGCCGGTACGGTCTTTCAGATCCCTCGCGAAGAAGTCGACCTCGCCCAGCGTGGCCGACATGAGCAGGAACTGCACCCCCGGCAGTTCGATCAGCGGCACCTGCCACGCCCACCCGCGATCCGGATCGGCGTAGTAGTGGAACTCGTCCATGACGACCTGGCCCACCGGGGCGTCCGCACCCTCGCGCAATGCCAGGTTGGCCAGGATCTCCGCCGTCGCGCAGATGATCGGCGCATCCGGATTCACCGCCGCGTCACCGGTCACCATGCCGACCCGGTCCGCCCCGAACACCTCGCACAGCGCGAAGAACTTCTCGCTGACCAGGGCCTTGATCGGGGCGGTGTAGTAGCTGCGCTGGCCGCGATTGAGCGCGGCGAAGTGCGCGCCCAGCGCGACCATCGACTTACCCGAACCGGTCGGGGTCGCCAGAATCACATTCGAGCCGGTGAACAGCTCGAGCAGCGCCTCCTCCTGCGCCGGATACAGCGTCAGGCCCTGCTCGAGGGTCCAGTCGACGAAAGTCTCATACAGCCACTCGGCATCGACGTCGGGTACGGCACGGTCGGGGACGAGTTCGGATAGCTGCACGCCCACCTACGTTACTGCGTTTGATTGCCTCCGCTTCGCTCCGGCGGGTTCGCGGCGCTGAAGGTCCCGGTTCTTCCCTCCCTCCGCTCCTCCGCTTCGCTCCCCCGCTCCGGTCAGTCCAGAACCGGGACGCGCCGCGAACCGTCTGGAGTGTTCTTCTGCGGAGCTAAGGCCGCGGTTGGCCGTTCTCGTCGTCGCCGAAGCCGGACTGTTCGGCGAGGAAGCGTTCGAATTCCGCGCCCAGTTCCTCGCCGGTGGGCAGGTCGCTCTCGCTGGCCAGCAGGCTGGACTGGCGTTCCTGGGCGGTGACGAAGCTGTCGTACTGGCGTTCCAGGGCCGCCACCACGGTCTCCACCTCGGAATTGCCCGCGATGTGCTCGTTGACCTGCTCCCGGACCCGGGCCGCCTGCTCGGTGAGCGCCGCCAGGGGCAGCTCCAGCCCGGCGTTCTCGGCGACGCTCTCCAGCAGCGTCTGCGCGGCCTCCGGATAGGCGGTCTGGGTCAGATAGTGCGGCACGTGCACGGAGAAGCCGACCGATTCGTGGCCGTGCTGTGCCATGCGGTACTCCAGCAGCGAGGAGGCGCTGCCCGGCACCTGCAACTCACCCGGCCAGCGCTGGTGATCGCCGATGAGGTCGCGGTCGCTGGCGTGCGCGGTCATTCCGAGCGGGCGGGTGTGCGGGATCGCCATGGGGATCGCGCTCAGACCGATGGTGCGGCGCACACCCAACTGCTCGGCCAGCAGCCGCACGGCGGTCACGAACTTCTCCCACCGCAGATCCGGCTCCAAACCGGCCAGCAGCAGGAACGGTGTGCCCTGAGTGTCCTTGAGCGCCCACAGGTTCAGCTCCGGCTCGGTGTAGTCGGAGAAGTGGTCGGTCTTGAACATCATGAGCGGGCGGCGCGAGCGGTAGTCGAGGAGTTCGTCCATATCGAACGAGGCGACCAACTCCGCCTCCAGGCTCTCCCGCAGATGCGTGGTGGCCAGGCGGACGGCGTGACCGGCGTCGGTGAAACCCTCCAGCCCGTGCACCAGCACCGGACCCGCGCCGTCAGCGGAGGACAACTGCGGCGCGGGGAACTCCAACTCGTACATGCTCGACTCGTAGTCCATCGCTTCATCCCTTCTGCATGGTCTCCAGCGGTCCGGTCCGGCGGAACTCGGCGGCGCGTGCCGCGGTTCATTCGCCTGACGGGCGATACTGGGACCACCACCATTGTCCCTCATGCCCTCGCGTGCCCGCGCCCCGTGGGTGCGAGCCCGCATCTGGTGTGCAACACGCCCGACGGTGGAACGCATTCCCACACCGCTCGCGGTCACACCTGTTTCCGGCGTGGCATCCCGGATGAACAGCGGAAATTCGGCATAGTGGACGGGTGATCGTGCCGGATTCGCCGTGCCCGCGGCAGCCTCCAGTGTCCGTGGTGCGGCGCCGCCGCACATCGACCGTACGGCGGATATCCGCACTGCTGGGTGTCGCGGCCCTGGGCTGTGCGCTCACCGCCTGCGGAACCACGGTCTCCGGGCACCCCCGGTCCTCGTCCGGGCCGAACTCGACGGCCGCGGTATCGGAACTGGCACGGCTGCTGCCGAATCCATCGCAGTTCCCCGAGCCGTACGCGGCGGTGGAACTGCCGCCGGACACCGCCGAGCAGGCCGCGCACGATCTCGACGGGATTCTGCCGGGCGCGCGGGTCGATCCGGAGGACTGCGCGCCGGTGCCGCCGGTATCCGTACCCGCGGTCTCGGTCGGCACCGACGATGCCACCCGCGCCACCCTCACGGTGGAGCTGGTGCGCACCGATCACTCCCTGGCCACCCTGCAACGGCAGCTCGAACGCTGCGGCACCGTACGCGCCACGCAGAACGGCACGACGGCCACCGTCACCACCGAACTGCTGCCGCCGCCACCGCTGGATGCCGACGAGACGGTGGCGCTGCGGCGCACCGTCCGGTCGGAGGCGGGCGATCCGGAGACCACCCGCAACATGCGCACCCTGCTCGGTCAGGTCGGCGATGTGCGAATCACCGTGACCTACATGACCTTCGGTGCCGACAGCCTCGACGGCGAGGCCCTCGACTCGCTGTTCACCACCGCGGTGAGCAAGGTGCGCAGGGGCTGACGGGTCAGCAGGCCGAGCCGCTCGCCGAGCCGCTGCCCGCGGAACCCGAACCGGCGGAACCGCTTCCGGCCGAGCCGGTATCGGCGGATCCCGAGGCCGACCCGGTGCCCGCGGACCCGGAGGCCGAACCGGTGGGGAACCAGCCGCAGCCGGAGGCGTGCTGGGTGACGGTGTAGACGATGGTCGACGTGTTCTGCGCCTGTCGCGCGCCCACCGTGTACGTGCCCGAGGCTTCCGGCCGCCACTGCAGCGTGGCGGTGATCAGGCCGGAGCTGGTGCGCTGCGGCGTGGCGGTGCCGACGGCGGTGTTGTTGATCAGGAAGTCCACCGCCTCGAACTGGGTCACGGTCACCTGGATGAGGCAGCCCGCCGCGACCGAGCACGGCCGCTCGTCGATACCGGTGATGCTGATGTCCTCGATATCCGCGGACGCGGATCCCGCCAGGACGACCGGTGCGGTCAGGGCGAACAGCGCGGCGGTCGCGCCCAGCCCCGTACGTGTTCTCGTCATGTGATCACTCTTCTGGCGAATCAGCCCGCCGAACCGGACGGGAGCGAGCCACCGAAGGATCCGGTGCCGCCAGGGCTCTGGATATCGTAGGTGATGACGCCCGAGGAGACGCCCTGCTTGGCGACGATGTGGTAGCTGCCGGATTCGCTGGGATTCCAGACCACTTCGGCCGAACCGCGGTTGGGGTCCCACTGATCCTGCACCGGCCAGGCGTAGCCCACGACGGTGCCGTTCACGGTGACGGCGACCTCGTCGAGACGGTTGTTGCCGACGGTCCGAATGCGGATGACGCAGCCACCCGACGTGCCGCAGGTCTCACCGGACACGCGGGCGTCGACGCGGATGTTCTCGGTATCCGCCGACGCCGTCGGGGCCAGCAGCACCGGCACGGCGACGCTCGCCACGGCGACCACGAGACCGCCGAAAGTACTTCTCTTCATTGCTGATGCGTTCTTCCTTCCGACACCGAGCCGATGGTGTCGAGGCGGACTGTAACAGCGCGACGGTGGCGGGTCGGGCAAAATGAAACGCTACGCATTCAGATTTTTCGCCGGGTGGGTCGCCGATCGTCCGTCACGCGACCTGCCGGAATCGGACGGTAGCAGGGGGCACCGACGAAAAGCCCTCGGCGCGAGCCGATTCGCGCCTATTCCACACAGCCGCGGCGACTACTCACAGACTTGTCCGACGCCCAGGTCGGCACTCCGGCGCGGTCGGCGCCATCGCGCACCGTGAGGACATGACGAATTCCACCGAACCCCTGCCCGCACCGCCACCGGGTGACGCCCCGCGCTACCGCTACTGCGAACCCGCGCGCATCCCGCGCCACCGCGGCCGCCGCACCTGCTCGGGCGGGAACACCTTCCCACCGGACGACTTCGGCACCGAACGCTGGCTGCCACCACCGCCGGATCCGCTGGCGGACGACGACCCGCCGCCGGTCGAGGGCGGTGAAACATCCGACGCCCGTGCGCCGTACACCGAGCCGCCGGGGCGCGGCGCGGACTCCGCGGCAACGGCATCGGCCGGGGCTGCGCGGTCGCCGGAGCAGGCGGTGTCGCGGGAGCAGGTGGAGTCGCCGGAGCAGGCGGTGTCGTGGGAGCGGTCGGTGTCGCCGGCGCATGCGGAGTCGTTGGGGCGGTCGGTGTCGCCGGCGCATGCGGAGTCGCGGGAGCAGTCGGAGTCGTTGGAGCAGGCGGTGTCGCCGGAGCAAGCGGTGTCACCTGGCCAGGCGGCGTCACCCGGGAATACGCTGTCGGCCGAGCGTGCTGGGTCTGTCGAGCGCGCCGCGTCTGCCGAGCGTGCTAGGACTGTCGACAGCGCTGGGTCTACCAAGGGCGCCGCGTCGGTCGAGAGTGCTGGGTCTATCGAGAGCGCCGCGTCGGTCGAGAGTGCTGGGTCTATCGAGAGCGCCGCGTCGGTCGAGAGTGCTGGGGCTGTCGACAGCGCCGCGTCGGTCGAGAGTGCTGGGGCTGTCGACAGCGCCGCGCCGATCGGGAGCGCGGTGTCTGCCGCGAGCGCTCAGTCTGCGGAGGACGGGGTATCGGTCGACGACGTGGTGACCGCCGAGAAGGCCGTCCGGGCCGATCGTGCGGCGACGGACGCGGATGCCGCGTTGTTCGGGCATGCCGCTGTGCCGCAGCAGCATCTGCGCGAGCCGGGGGAGTTCATCGCGGCGGTGCCCGCCATGCTCGGATTCGTGCCCGCGCGGTCGCTGGTGCTGGCGGTGCTGCGGGCGGAGGAGGGGCGGGCGGATACCGCGGCGGTGGATGTGGTGGTGCGGGTGGACACCGATGTGACGGGACGGGCGGCGGTGCGGGCCATGATGGACCAACTCGCCGATATCTGCGTGCGGCAGCGGGCCGTCGCGGCGCTGGCCCTGATCGTGGACGACCGCGCCACCGTGCCGGATGCGCGCCACCGGGGAGTGCGCGCACGACGCCACCGGGAACTGACC
This sequence comes from Nocardia sp. CC213A, assembly GCF_030766805.1. Taxonomy (NCBI): domain Bacteria; kingdom Bacillati; phylum Actinomycetota; class Actinomycetes; order Mycobacteriales; family Nocardiaceae; genus Nocardia; species Nocardia sp. CC213A. The sequence continues at coordinate 31,222 of NZ_JASFXA010000026.1, read as the reverse complement.
GACCTGCTCGCCGCTCGGCTCGCGGCCGCCGATGTCACACTGACCGGCGCGTGGGCCGTCGCCGGATTCGACGCCGGGCGGCCGTGGTGGAGCGTGCTGGACCCGGCGAACACCGGCGCGCAACGGGCTCCGGCCGACTCGCCGGTGACCTTCCGGCAGGTCCTCGACGGCCGTCCGCTGCGCGGATCGCGAGCCGAACTGGCCGCCGTGGTGGCGGTCGACGCCGACGCCCGCGCCGCGGTCGCGGCGGTGCTGGAGTCGGTGGTCACCGCGGCGCAGGCCCGGCTGGCCGCGGCCGTGCGACGCGGCGAAGCGGAGGTCTACACGCGCGCCGCGCTGCGCAAGGTGCTGTGGCAGCTCGCGAACGTCGAATCCGGAGCGCGGCTTCATCCGGCCGAACTCGCGGAACTGGCGGTGGCCCTGCGGAATCCGGTGGTGCGGGATGTCATGTTCGCGCTCGCCCCGGGTGACCACGCCGCGGCCGCGGAGGCGCTGTGGATCCACCTCACCCGCGTTCTACCCGACCCGGACCGAGCCGAGGCGGCCGCACTGCTCGGCTACTGCGCCTATGTGCGCGGCGACGGTCCACTGGCCGGAGTCGCACTGGACGCGGCGCTGGCCTCCGATCCGGACCACACCATGGCCCGCCTGCTGGAGACGGCGCTGCGGAACGGTCTGCGCCCGGCCCAGCTGCGCCGGATCGCCGAGACCGGTCGCGAAGCCGCCGCGATCCTCGGCGTCGACCTCGGCCCGGAGCTGTCGTGACCGCCCCGGCGGGCCCACTTCCGCACACCGGTCATCCGGTCGATGCCGGGAGAAGCACGCCGAAACCCCGTCCGCGCCCGGCAAGGCCGAACCCGGGGCGAACGGGGCTCGGCCGAATGAGTCCGGGGCGAACGGGGCTCGGGCGAACGAGTCCGGGGCGAACGGGGCTCGGACGAACGGGGCTCGGGCGAACGGGGCTCGGCCGAACGAGTCCGGGGCGAATGAGTCCGGGGCGAATGAGTCCGGGGCGACCGGGGCTGCGCGAACGTGTCCGAGGCGAACGTGTCCGAGGCGGACGGGACTGCGGCGGACGGGACTGGGGCGGACGGGTTGGCGAAGGCGCGGGTCAGCGGCGGGCGCTGTGCGCGCGGTCGCCGAGCGTCTGCAGGAACGACCAGGCATCGGCCACGATGGTGTCCAACTCGGTGTGTCGCGGACGCCAGTCGAGTTCGGTGACTGCCCGCTCGCTGGACGCGATGAGCACCGCCGGATCGCCCGCCCGCCGAGGGGCGTCGATCGCGCGGATGGGCAGGCCGGTGACGCGCTCGCAGGCCGAAATCACCTCGCGCACCGAGAAACCGGTTCCGCTGCCGAGATTGAAGATGCGGTGCGCACCGGGGCGCGACTGCGCCAGGGCCAGCAGATGCGCCTGGGCGAGATCGCGGATGTGGATGTAGTCGCGCACCGCGGTGCCGTCGGCGGTGGGGTAGTCGGTGCCGAAGACCGAGATGGACTCGCGGTGGCCCAGCGCCGTCTGCAGGACGAGGGGAATGAGATGGGTTTCCACGACGCGGTTCTCACCCAGGCCCGCGTACGCGCCCGCCACATTGAAGTAGCGCAGGCTGGTCGCCGCCAGACCGTGCGCCGCCGCGTAGGAGGTGATGGCGTAGTCGATGGACAGCTTCGACGCCCCGTAGGGGTTCGTCGGCCGGGTCGGCGCGTCCTCCACGATCGGCACCTGTTCCGGCTCGCCGTACACAGCGGCGGTGGAGGAGAAGACCAGGCGCGGCGTACCGGCGGCGCGCATGGCCTCCAGCAGGGCGAGGGTCTTCACCACATTGCCGTGCCAGTACTTCTCCGGCTGCTGCACCGATTCCCCGACCAGCGACTGCGCCGCGAAATGCAACACGCCGTCGAAGTTCTCGGCGGCGACGAGCTCCACGCCCACCGTGGCGATATCACCCTCCACGAACTTGGCGCCGGTGGGCACCCCGTCGGCATTGCCGGTCGAGACATCGTCCACCACGACCACCTCGTGGCCGTCTTCGAGCAGCACCTGCGCGCAGACGCCGCCGACATAGCCGGCACCGCCCGTGACCAGAAGTTTCACGCCTCAGACCAACTTCACCTGGACGGCGTGGGCCATCTCGTCGGAGAGTTCGAAACCGGCGTGGCCCGGCACCAGAATGACCACCGCGCCCGGCTTGGTCTCGACGTTCACGCGGGCGTCGGGCACCACGCCCGCCTCCCGCAGCTGGTTGATGATCTCCGGATCGGTCTGGATGTGCTCGGAGAGCCGTCGCACCACCACCGCCGCGGACTGCCCGGAGGGCAGGTCCGAGAGCCGGACCAGCTTCTCCTCGGCGTTCGAGGTGCCGGTGACACCCAGCTCGTCCAGGCCCGGGATCGGGTTGCCGTACGGCGAGGTCGTGGGGTGGTTGAGCACCTCGACCAGACGGCGCTCCACCTCCTCGCTCATCACGTGCTCCCAGCGACACGCCTCGGCGTGCACGTTCTGCCAGTCCAGTCCGATGATGTCGACCAGCAGCCGCTCGGCCAGCCGGTGCTTGCGCATCACCGCGACCGCCATGGCCCGGCCCTTCTCCGTCAACTCGAGATGGCGATCACCCGCGACGGTCAGCAGTCCGTCGCGTTCCATGCGCGCCACCGTCTGACTGACCGTGGGCCCGCTCTGCTCGAGGCGCTCGGCGATGCGCGCACGCAAGGGCGTGACGCCCTCCTCCTCGAGGTCGTAGATGGTACGGAGGTACATCTCCGTGGTGTCGACCAGATCCTTCACCTGTTTAACCCCTTCGTCGTGCACGAATTCTACCCATGCGCGGCGGCTGCACCGGGCGACAGCTTATTTCGCGAACGCACTGTCAACACCCAGGGCGCGCTGCGTGTTCCCTGCGGGTTCGGTGCTGCGCGGTGTCCAGAGCCTACGAAGCGCCGTGACGCATTAGCGTGGCAGGTATGCCTGGCCCACCGCGCAGTGACGGCACCGTCGTCTGGACCGACCGTTTCCTGGACTACAAGTGGACGCCGGAGCATCCGATGCGTCCCGTGCGGCTGCGCTTCACCATGGCGCTGGCCGAGAGTCTCGGCCTGTTCGACGGGGTGGAGGCGCTCTCGCCGACGGCGGCCACCGAGGGCGATCTGCTGCGCGTGCACACCCACGACTACATCGAAGCGGTCAAGCACGCTCGACAACCGGACGGTCAGCCGCCGTTGGCACCGCCCTACGGACTCGGTTCCCCCGACAACCCGGTGTTCCCGCAGATGCACGAGGCGGCCTCGGTCATCGTCGGCGGGACCCTCGCGGCGGCCCGGGAGATCGCCGCCGGACGCACCCGCCGCGCGGTGAGCATCGGCGGCGGCATGCACCACGCCATGCCGGCTTCGGCGGCCGGATTCTGCGTGTACAACGATGCGGCGGTGGCGATTTCGTGGCTGCTGGACAACGGTTTCGACCGCATCGCCTACCTGGATGTGGACGTCCACCACGGGGACGGGGTGCAGCGGGCCTTCTACGACGACCCGCGCGTGCTGACCGTCTCCATCCACCAGCATCCGGCGACGCTGTGGCCGAATACCGGCTGGTCCGAGGAGACCGGCGCGGGTAAGGCGGAGGGCACCGCGGTGAACCTCGCCATCATGCCCGGCACCCGGGACGCGTTGTGGCTGCGGGGCTTCCACGCGGTGGTGCCCGGCGCGCTGGCCGCGTTCCGGCCGCAGATCGTGGTCAGCCAGTGCGGCGTCGACACCCACCGCGAGGATCCGCTCGCCGACCTGGAGCTGTCGGTGGACGGGCAGCGCGCCGCCTTCCTGGCCATGCGCGAACTGGCCGACCGCTACGCCGAGGGCCGCTGGCTGGCCATCGGCGGTGGCGGCTACGGGCTGATCCGGGTGGTGCCACGCGCCTGGACGCATCTGCTGGCCGCCGCCCTGGACCGCGATATCGACCCGGCCACCCCCATTCCGGCGGAGTGGGCCGCGGCCGCCGCCGAGTACGCGCCGAATATCGCGCCGCCCGCCACCATGGGCGACGGCGGCGACATCGCCTTCGAACGCTGGGACGGCCCCGGCGGCGGCCGGGAGACCGGTGACGAACGCGCCGACCGGGCCCGCCGGGCCCTCGACACATCCGTATTGGCAACACGCCGAGCGACTTTCGGACTGCTCGGCCTGGATCCGGAGGATCCCCGTGACTGAACCCACCGACCCGGCGACACCGCCGCCGGGCGAACCCGCCGCACGCGACAGACCCGCCGCCGGCGAGCCGTCGGCCACCCCGGCTGGAGCACCGGCCGCCGCCGCACCCTCGTTTCCGGACAGTCCGGGGACCCCGGCGACGCCCCCGCCCCCGCCGGAACACTGGTTCGCCGACGTGCTCGCCTCCGACGGCGGCGTGGTGCGGCTGCGACCCATCACCCCCGAGGACGCGGAGCCCATGCAGCGGTTCCACGCGGGGCTCTCGGATCGCACGCGTTACCTGCGCTACTTCGGGCCGTATCCGCGAATGACGCCGAAGGATCTGTACCGCACCACCCACGTGGATTATCACGACCGGGTCGGGCTGGTGATCGAGCTGGGCGACGAGATCATCGCGGTGGGACGGTACGAGTATCTGGCCGAACGGGGTGAGCCCCGGGCCGCCGAGGTGGCCTTCGTGGTGGCCGACGGGCATCAGGGGCGCGGGCTCGGGTCGATCCTGCTCGAACATCTGGCGGGCGCGGCGGCCGAGAACGACATCGACACCTTCGTGGCCGAGGTGCTGGCCGAGAACAACGCCATGGTGCAGGTGTTCCGGGATGCCGGGTACCAGGTGCAACGCAGTCGCGACGGGTCGGTCCTGCACCTGGAATTCGCCATCGACCCCACCGAGGCGCTGTTGTCGGTGCGGGACTCGCGCGAACGCGCCTCCGAGGCGCGCAGTGTGGGAAATCTGCTGTCGCCCAAGTCCGTTGCCGTGATCGGCGCGACACCCTCCACCGGGCGGGTGGGCGGCGCGGTGCTGGCGAATCTGCTGTCGGGCACCTTCCAGGGGCCGGTTTTCCCGGTCAACCGCAATCGCGCCGCCGTCCGCGGGGTGCGGGCGTACGCGACCGTCCGCGATATTCCCGACGAGGTCGACCTGGCGGTGATCGCCGTCCCCGCCACCGAGATCGATTCCGTGCTCGACGACTGCATGGCCAAGGGCGTCAAGGGGCTGGTGGTGCTGACCGCCGGATTCTCCGAGACCGGCCCGCGCGGCTACGCCGCCGAACGCAGCCTGGTCGACGCGGCCCGCGCCCACGGTATGCGGGTGGTGGGCCCGAGCGCGCTCGGCATCGCCAATACCGATCCGGCCATCGCACTCAACGCCACCCTCGCCCCGGTCCTGCCCGGCCGCGGGCGGATCGGCTTCTTCTGCCAGTCCGGCCCGCTCGGCGGGGCCATTCTGGCCGAGGCCGCGGCCCGGCAGCTGGGCCTGTCCACCTTCGTCTCCGCCGGCAATCGTGCCGATGTCTCCGGCAACGATCTGCTCCAGTACTGGGACAGCGACCCGGATACCGATGTGGTGCTGCTGTACCTGGAGACCTTCGGCAATCCGCGCAAGTTCTCCCGCATCGCCCGTCGGGTGGCCCGCAGCAAACCCGTGGTCGCGGTGAACAGTGGCCGCAATGTGGCGCAGGCGGAGGGGGAGCGGGATCTGGACCGGTCGCTGGTGCGCAACCTGTTCGCGCAGGCGGGCATCATCCAGGTCGACTCCATCGCCGAACTGTTCGATTGCGCCATGCTGGTCGGTTATCAGCCGCTGCCCGCGGGCAAGCGACTCGCGGTGATCGGCAACAGCGCCGCCCTCGCCTGGCTGGCCGTCGACGCCGCCCGCGGCGAGGGCCTCGACGTCGGCGAACCCATCGACCTGGGACCGCAGGCGAGTCCGGCCGACTATCTCACCGCCGTGGCCGCCGCGGTCAGCGACAGCGAGGTGGACGCGGTCATCGTCGTGTACTCACCGCCGGTCGCCACCGGTGTGGCCGCCTTTGCCGAGGCCATCCGTTCCGGTGCGCAATCCGATCCGGACACACCGGTGCTCACCACCTTCGTCGCCGATCAGGGCATGCCCAATCTGCTCGCCACGCGCGGTGCGGGCGGTTCGGTGGAACGCGGCTCCATCCCGTCCTACGCCGATCCGGAGCGCGCGGCGCGGGCCCTGGCCCGGGTGCGGCGCTACGCCGACTGGGTCGCCCGCCCGATCTCCCCGGTGGCGCGGCCGGACGGACTCGACACCACCCGCGCCCGTGACCTGGTGGCCGGGTGGATGGCGGCGGACGAGGGCCGCTGGCTCACCGATCTGGAAGCCGTGGACCTGCTGGCCTGCTACGGGATTCGCATCGTCGAGTTCCGGGAGGTGCTCGACGCCGATGCCGCCGTGGCCGCGGCCGAGGAACTCGGTTACCCGGTGGCGGCCAAGGCGACCGGTGAACTGTGGCGCAACCGGCCCGACCTCACCGGGGTGCGGCTGGACCTGTGGCGCTCCGACGCGGTGCGGCGCGGCTACACCGACCTCGCGGAGGTGTCCGGCAATCCGGTGGTGCACATCCAGCGGATGGCCACCAAGGGGGTGGGCTGCACCTTCCGCGTGCAGGACGATCCGTCCTTCGGTTCGGTCATCAGCTTCGGCCTGTCCGGCACCATCATCGACCTGCTCGGAGACCGTGTGTACCGGGCGCTGCCGCTCACCGAGGCCGAATCCGCGGAACTCATCGACGCGCCGCGCGCCGCCCCGCTGCTGTCGGGCACCGTCGGCGGGCGCACCATCGACAAGCCGGTGGACCGTGGCGCACTCGCCGAGATCGCCCAGCGCATCTCCGCGCTGTGCGACGACCTACCGGAGGTGCGGGAGCTGCTGTGCGAACCGATCCTCGCCTCCCCGGAGGGCGCGGCGGTGCTCTACGGCCGGGTCCGCATCGGTCCCGAACCGAGTCGATTCGATATCGGTCCCCGTCGTTTGGCGTAAACGATCGGTGGGTCGGCGGCGATACTTCCGACATGTCCGCTCTGCTCTCGGCTCGCCGTCGATCCGCTCGTGCGCTGTCCGCTTCCGCATTCGTTCTCGGCGTCGCGCTCGCCGCCACCGCGTGTTCGGTCTCGATCGGCGGCGGTCCCGTCGTCGAGGAGGCGGAACTCGAGAACTCGATCAAGCAGACGCTCACCGACCAGGTGGGTGTCGCCCCCGACGCCATCGACTGCCCCGGCGATCTGCGCGGGAAGGAGGGCACCACCATGCGCTGCACCCTGACCGCGGGCGCCGACACGCTCGGGTTGACGGTGACCGTGACCGGCACCGACGGCGATACGGTCAACTACGACGTGCAGGTCGACGAGTCGTGAGGCTGCGCGCCGCGCGATAGCCGCGGGTGTGCCCGGTCCGCCTCCCGCGGCGAAAGCGGGCAGAATTCATCCCATGCGGGAAGATCGGATCGAAACAGCCACCGCGCCGCTGCGCGACGACATCCGGTTCCTCGGCGGGATCCTCGGCGACACCATCCACGATCACGAGGGGCCGGACGTCTTCGACCTCATCGAGCGGGTGCGGGTGGAGGCGTTCCGGGTCCGGCGTTCGGAGGTGGAGCGTCGCGCCGTCGCCGACATGGTCCGCGATGTGGACATTCACACCGCCATACCGCTCATTCGCGCCTTCAGCCATTTCCTGCTGCTGGCCAACCTCGCCGAGGACCTCCAGCGCGACCGCCGCCGCGCCGTGCACATGGCGGCCGGGGAGCCGCCGCAGGACTCCAGCCTCGCCGCCACCTACCGCAAACTCGACGCCGCCCGGCCCGACGCCGATATCGCCGCCGAACTGCTGCGCGACGCCCTGGTCTCGCCGGTCATCACCGCGCACCCCACCGAGACGCGGCGTCGCACCGTCTTCGACGTGCAGTCACGCATCACCGAACTCATGCGGCGGCGGCAGCGGTACGCCGAGACCGAACCCGAGTACGCCGCGCTCGAGAGCGATATCCGACGCCAGGTGCTGCTGCTCTGGCGTACCGCGCTGATTCGGCTGGCACGCTTGCGGATTCAGGACGAGATCGAGGTCGGCCTGCGGTACTACGACCTGACCCTCTTCGACGTCATCCCACGCATCAACGCCGAACTGCGTCAGGCGCTGCGCACGCGCTGGCCCGAACAGGAGCTGCTGACCCGGCCCATCCTGCGGCCGGGCTCCTGGATCGGCGGCGACCGGGACGGCAATCCGAACGTCACCGCCGAGGTGGTGCACCGGGCCACCCACCGCGCGGGGGCGGTGGCCTTCGGCAACTACCTCACCGCGCTGGTGGATCTGGAGAAGCAGCTCTCGCAATCGGCGCGGCTGGTGCCGGTCACCCCCGCGCTCGCGGCGCTCACCGACGAGGGCTACGACGATTCGCCGCAGCGCGCCGACGAGCCCTACCGGCGTGCCCTGCGCGGTATCCGCGCCCGGCTCAGCGCCACCGCGCAGCGATCGCTCGGCGAAATCCCCGCCGACGGCATCGATGTCGGTGCGCGCCCCTACACCGGACCGCGCGAGTTCCTCGACGAGCTGTGTGTGGTGGACGCCTCCATGCGCGCCTCCGGCGACGGGCTGCTCGCCGACGACCGTCTCGCCGCGCTGCGAAACGCGGTGGAGACCTTCGGATTCCATCTGCAGGGCCTGGACATGCGGCAGAACTCGGAAGTGCACGAGCAGGTGGTGGCCGAGCTGTTCGCCTGGGCCGGAGTGCATTCCGACTACGCGTCGCTCGACGAGGCGCAGCGGGTGGAACTGTTGGCCGCCGAGCTCACCACCCGCCGTCCGCTGGTCGGCCCGAACGCACGGCTCAGCGAGTTGGCCACCAAGGAACTGGGTGTGGTGCGGGCGGCCCGCACGGCCCTCGACGACCTGGGCGCGGATACCGTGCCGAACTACATCATCTCCATGTGCACCTCGGTCAGCGACATGCTGGAGGCGGCGTTGCTGCTGAAGGAGGCGGGGATCCTGGATCCGGGCGACGCGCAGACGCCGCCGTCGAGTCCGGTGGGCGTGGTGCCGCTGTTCGAAACCATCGACGATCTGCGTCACGGCGCGGACATCCTGGTGGCCGCACTGGAGGTGCCCGCCTATCAGCGGCTGGTCGCGGCACGCGGCATGCGACAGGAGGTCATGCTCGGCTACTCCGACTCCAACAAGGACGGTGGATATCTCGCCGCCAACTGGGCGCTGTACCGTGCCGAACTCGATCTGGTGGAAGCGGCGCGCAAGACGGGAATTCGCTTGCGGCTCTTCCACGGTCGCGGCGGCACGGTCGGTCGCGGCGGCGGGCGCAGCTATGACGCCATCCTGGCGCAACCCGCCGGAGCGGTGCGCGGTTCGCTGCGGCTCACCGAGCAGGGCGAGGTCATCTCCACCAAGTACGCCGATCCCGGCACCGCGTACCGCAATCTGGAGGCGCTGGTGGCGGGCACCCTGGAGTCCACGCTGCTGGATGTGGAGGGGCTCGGCGCGGATGCCGAACCGGCCTACGAACTGCTCGACGAACTGGCCGAACTCGCGCGCCGGGCCTATGCCCGCCTGGTGCACGACACCCCCGGTTTCGTGGAGTACTTCCGTGCCTCCACTCCCATCGCGGAGGTCGCCGACCTCAACCTGGGCAGCCGCCCCGCCTCCCGCAAGCCCACCAATTCGGTTTCGGATCTGCGGGCCATTCCGTGGGTGATGGCCTGGAGTCAGTCGCGGGTCATGCTGCCCGGCTGGTACGGCACCGGTTCGGCCTTCGAGCAGTGGATCGGCGACGATCCGGACCGGCTGGCCACCCTGTCGGACCTGTATCGGCGGTGGCCGTTCTTCCGCACGGTGCTGTCGAATCTCGCCCAGGTGATGGCCAAGGCCGATATGGACATCGCCGCCACCTATGCCGAGCTGGTTCCCGATGAGGCGTTGCGCGACACCGTATTCAGGATGATCCGGGACGAGTACGCCCGCACCGTACGCGTGTACGCCGCCATCACCGGCAGCGACGAATTGCTCGCCGACAACCCGGCGCTGGCCGAATCCATCCGCAACCGCTTCCCGTACCTGGAACCGCTGAACCAGATGCAGGTGGAACTGCTGCGCCGCCGCCGCGCCGGAGACGATTCCGAACTCGTGGAGCGCGGCATCCTACTCACCATGAACGGCCTGGCGACCGCGTTGCGCAACTCCGGCTAGCGGTCCGGGCCGCCACCGCATACCCCTCGGTGGCGGGGTCGCGATTGCCGAGTAGGAAATCAGCTCTGAGGTGTTCGAGGCCGTCGTCCCGAAGCGCCTGCGCATCAGTTCGGGACGATGCGAAGGCGGAGCGGCCCACCGGCCGGGTGATCACCTGAGACCTGCGCCCGGAGGGGAGTGGCACCCGAGTCGCGCTGACACACAGCGGATTCGACCCTGGCGACGCCTCGCACCCTCCCGCAACATCATGCGCGGTGGCTGGCCCGGCGTGCTGCGCCGACTCGACCAGACGCTCGCCGCGGACCGATCAACACGGCGGACTGATCAACACGGCGGTGCGCGGTTGGCCGATGTCGGCGCGGACCGTGTGCGTAGAAATCCGCCCCGGTATCGCAATCCGCCCGGTGTCGCGCACACGAAAGTGCCGGTCGGTCCACGCTGTCCCGAGGGGTTGGTGGGCAGCGGGAACCGACCGGCGTTGGTGTCGGACCGGCGCCTCGAAGACGGCCCGACGATCTGGGGTCTAGCTCGCGTAGGCGCGCAGGCGGTCGGCGCGCTCGCCCTTGCGGAGCTTGGACATGACCTCACGCTCTATCTGGCGAACCCGCTCGCGGGACAGGCCGAAGAGCTTGCCGATCTGGTCCAGGGTGCGCGGCTGGCCGTCGTCGAGGCCGTAGCGCAGGCGGATGACCTGCTGTTCGCGCTCGTCCAGGGTGGCCAGCACGGTGCGCACGTCGCGGTGCAGCAGACCCGCGATCACGGCGCTCTCCGCGGAGGTGGCCTCGGAGTCCTCGATGAAGTCGCCCAGCGGGGCTTCCTCGTCATTGCCGACCGGCATGTCCAGGCTGACCGGATCGCGGCTGTGGTCCAGCAGATCGGCGATCTTCTCGACCGGAATGCCCGACTCGCGCGCCAGCTCGGCGTCGGTGGCCTCGCGTCCCAGCTGCTGATGCAGTTCGCGCTTGATCCGGGCCAGCTTGTTCACCTGCTCGACCAAGTGCACGGGGAGCCGGATGGTGCGGCTCTGATCGGCCATACCGCGGGTGATGGCCTGCCGGATCCACCAGGTGGCGTAGGTGGAGAACTTGAAGCCCTTGGTGTAGTCGAACTTCTCCATGGCTCGGATCAGGCCGAGATTGCCCTCCTGGATCAGGTCCAGCAGCGGCATACCGCGACCGGTGTAGCGCTTGGCAAGCGACACCACGAGACGCAGGTTGGCTTCGAGCAGATGCTGGCGCGCGGCCTGACCTTCGCGAACCAGGATCGCGAGATCCTTCTTCTTCGCGGCCGACAGCCGTTTGCCGGTCTCCAGCAAATGCTGAGCGTAGAGGCCCGCCTCGATGCGCTTGGCCAGCTCGACCTCGTCGGCCGCCGTCAGCAGCGCCGTCTTGCCGATCCCGTTCAGGTACACACGTACCAGGTCGGCGGCGGGGCTCTGGGCGTCGAGGTCCTGTTCGCTGGTGCGCACGTCAGTGGTGGCGGGGCTTGTCATGACTTGCCTCCTGTCGGTGGTGTCTCACTCCGATCAACGGACCCGACATTCGGAAAGTTCCCCGCCGTGAGCCTGATAAACCGCATCTGAGCTGCGGTTTCATCACGCTTCGGCTGAGAAGTTCCTGAGAAGGGTCCGCCCGGGGAACGCGGCCCCCGACGGGTCCGCGCCGATTTCCGGATGGTTGCCGTAACCGGAACCCAACTTCCGCATACGCCCCTCGGATAGGCGTTTTCGGCGAGAAGTAACCCCGCCGTCGGACGTTGTGTGGTGTGGGTCTCGTGGGAGCAGCTCAACCGATAGATGAAACGACGGGTGGTCACCGGGCATTCCCTGGGGAATGCGTGGGACCACCCGCCGTGACGTGTGCGTTTCGCCGAACTACCGAACCGGTCGGATCAGGCCGTGCCGGACCAGGTCCAGCACCACCCGCAGGGCGGCGGTCCGGAACTCCGGGGTTGCCGTGTCACCGGACTCACCGAAGGCGAGCAGTTCGACCAGATCGGCCAGCGGCAGCCCGTCGGGCCGCATCCCGGCCAGCAGGGCGGCGATGGCGTCGTCGATCTCGTGCTGCCAGCGCGGGCCGTCACCGCGATGCAGGCGCACCACCCGCTGCTCCCAGCCGTGCGGGCCCGGCAGCGAGACCCGCTCCAGCGCCGTCGCGGCATCCACCTCGAAGCGTGCCGACCACGCCACCTCGGGATCGGCGGCCACCGCCCGCAGCCACGCCGAGCGCTCGAACCAGCGGGTGGCCTCCGCTCCCAGCGGATCGTCGAAACCGTGCGTGAGGTCCTCGGCCAGCAGCTCGGTCGGGCCGTCGATGGCGCGCAGATAGACGAAGCCGAAACCGATGCCCTCCACCTCCGCCGCCGCGAACGCGTCCAACCAGGCCTCGGCGCGGGCCTGAGCGGCCGGATCGCGCGGATCGAGTCCGGCGTCGCGCAGCCAGGTGCCGACATAGAGCGCGGGATCGGCCACATCGCGCTGCACGATCCAGGCGTCCACCCCGTGATCGGGCAGCCAGCGCGATACCCGGCCGCGCCAGTCCTCGCCCTCGACATGGACCCAGGAGGCCAGCATGGCGGCCGTACCGCCCGGATTCAGCAGGGCGGGGGCACCCGACACGACGAGTTCGCTGGCCCCGTCCAGCGCCAGCCCGGAATCACGGTAGGTGTGCTCGACCCGGGCCGGGCCGACGACGAACGGGGGATTGGCCACCACCTGGTCGAAGCGGCGTCCCGCCACGGGGTCGAACCAGGAACCCTCGAGCAGTTCGAAGGTCAGGTCGTTGAGGGCGGCATTGGCCTCGGCCAGCCACAGGGCGCGCTGGTTCACGTCGGTGCCGGTGACGCTGCGGCCGTAACCGCTGGCGTGGACGGCCTGCACACCGCAGCCGGTGCCCAGATCGAGGACGGTGCCGACCGGTTCGGTCGGGGTAGCGCGCAGCAGCGACAGCGACGCCTGCCCGACCCCGAGCACATGGTCCGTGTCCAGTGCCCGCCGCCGCATGGAGTCGTCCAGATCTGACAGGATCCAGCGGGTGCCGTGGCCCAGGTCCAGGGGGCGCAGATCCAGTGCCGCCCACACCTCGCCGCCCTCACGGTCGAGCAGACCGGCGGCGACGGCGGCCTCGATATCGACCGGCCGCAGCGCCGCGGCCGCCTCCCGCTCGGGCACCGGATCACCGAGCAGCAGCAGCCGGATGAGAACGCCGAGTTCCCCGGCGGACCGGGCGGCCCGGCGCACCGGCACCGGCTCGGAGCGCCCGAGGGCCGAATGCGCCGCATCGCCGAGCACGTCCAGGAGAGTGTCGGCGTCGTAGCCGACGCGGGTGAGGGCGGCGCGCAGGTCCGGGGCCAGTGCGGCGAGCAGAGACGAGGTGGTCGTCGGATTCGTCGGCATGACCGAAACTCTGCCACCGCAACCTTCGGGCATCGCGCAGCGGCCCCGGAACGTCACTGCCTGGGCGACCGTCCGGTGACGCAGTAGGGCTGGCCGCTCGGATCGGCCATGACGATCCATTCCTTGCCGATGCCCAGGCGTCGGGCGCCGAGCGATTCGTGCCAGGTCGCGATGGCCTCGGTGTCGGAGCTGGCCAGATCGATGTGCGCGGAGGTGGGACGGTCCTCGTCGAGGCGTTGCAGCAGGAACTGCACGAGTGGTCCGTCCGGCGGGCGGAGTCGCTCGAATTCCGGCCGCGCGGACGGTGTTCGGTCCCAGCCGGTGAGTTCGACCCAGAATCGGCTCTCGGCCTCGTAGTCCGCGGCTCCGATATCCAGGCACACCTGATCGAGTCGGGAACGGCTGCCGTCCGGGGCGACGACCACCGGTGTGTCGTCGGTGCCCGCGGAGTGGTCGAACGGTGTGAGGCAGAACGTCATGCCGTGCGGGGATTTCAGCACCGTGTAGTCGGGATGCTCCAGAACCGGCGTCGCGCCCAACTCCCGGGCCCGCTCCACCGCGGTTGGGACATCGTCGACATCGAGATCCACGTGCACGCGCGGATGGCTTTCCACCGCTTGCATCTTCACGCTGGGCGTGCCGGACTCCGGAAGCAGCGTCACGAATTCCGCGTTGTCGCCGCGGGTGTCCGACAGGCGGCTACCGGTGACGGTGGTCCAGAAGTCGGCCACGGTGTCGAACTCGGCGGCGGGACGGTCCAGGAACACCCAGAGCCATCGAATCAGCATGTGTTCTCCTGTCACCGGAGGTTCATGTGCGCGGGAGTCCGGCGACCGTCAACCGTCGATCGCGCGGTGCTGGCCCGATTCCAGGGCGATCTGGCGGCGGCGCTCATCCCAGCGGCTCGGCTCGTCCTTACGGCGCGGCGGCCGGTCGTTGGCGACGAGCACCGCGATCCACGGCAGCGGTATGGAGACGCCGATGATCAGCAGCGAGATCACCCAGTTCTCCCACATGCTGTAGGCCACCGCCGCCAGGATCAGGCACGGGATCCGGAAGCCCATGAGGATGGTGTACCGACGAACCCGGTTCCGATGCTGCTGCTCCAGCGAGGTCTGCGCCTCGGTGATGAGCACCGGCTTCTCCGGCTCACCCTTGAAGAAGCCCTGCGAAGGCCGGGGCGGCATGGGTATGGAACCGGCCGGACGGAACTCGAACTCGGGGCGAACCGCGTCGCCATCGTGCTCGGCATCGGGGGTCTCGCCGTCACGCTGCATACCCCCGAGTCTTCCACCCTCGCCACCCGAATGCACACGGCGGTGGTCCCGGGCAGGGCTCCTGGCATCATGGAGGGCGTGAGCGCAGACACCCTGGTACGCCCCGATGAGACCACCGACGAGTCCACCGACAGCGACATCCCCAAGTACTTCCACTACGTGAAGAAGGACAAGATCGCCGAGAGCGCGGTCATGGGCACCCACGTCGTGGCCCTCTGCGGCGAGGTCTTCCCGGTCACTCGCTCCGCCAAGCCGGGCTCCCCGGTCTGCCCGGAGTGCAAGCGGATTTACGAGATGATGAAGAAGGACTAGCTATTTCCGCTGGTCAGGGGCTTGCTGGCTGCTGGAACGGGCCGAAAAATGTAAGTTTGGTGTAATTTTGGCCGGATCCAGTAGTTCCATGACCGCCGCATTGTCGACCGCCACCATGCGGCGAATGCCCTGGTGGATGTAGTGACGCTGAGCCATCGACTTGTTGCCATCCATGTGCCCCAGCTGGGCGCTGGCGCGTTCGTCGTCACCGGTCATCGTGGCGACGTGCGTGGCCACTGTGTCTCGCAGATCCGACAAGCGGAATGTCTTGAACTCGCTGCCCTTCCGCATGGCGTAGATAGCCATGCGGGCGTTGGACACGCTTACCCAGGACCCTGAAGCGCTACGGGGGCCTCGAAGAATCGGCAGGGTCTCGAGGGCGGGGGCGGCCTTCTCCTTCTCGGTGTCCAGCTCGGCAGCAAGCCAGTCGGGGAGTACCAGCCTGTATTCGTTACCGCTCTTGCGCCCAGGATTTCGGTACGGACCGGTCTTGGATTTGCATCTGACCGTGCCACAGACATGCAGTACGGACCGAGCGACGCCGTCGAAGTCTTCCTTCGTGATGTCGCACCAGCGGACAGCAAGTCCCTCACCCGGCCGCATCCCCGTGCCAAGCAGAAGCAAGTACAACAGCCGGAGATAACGGCTCTCACCGCGACCATCGTCCAGCCATGTATCGATCCGCTGTAGGACGCTGCGTTGCTCCATGGGGCTGAGCGGCCGAGGCTTCGCACCGTCGCTTGTCGGCCGAGGCACGTACGGCATGGGGTTGGCGCTGGCTGCGATGCCCTTGCGCAATACCGCGAGCTTGAATGCGGAGCACAACTGACGGTATTGGTGGTAGGCGGTACTGGGTGCGCTATCGGCCACCTCGTCCAGGAAATCTGCAATCCACGCAGCATCGGCTGCCTCAGCAATGCTGAGGCTCCCCATCTCAGTGTTGAGCTTGAATGCGTCAGGGTTATTGCTGCGCTTCGCATTCTTCGTCGGAGGGTAGATGCAGTAACGATAGTTGTTGTACGTGTCTTCAGACATCTTGCCTGCCTGAACCTTTGCCTTATACGCTGCGTCCAGTTCGGCAAAAACTTTACTCATCTTGTCGGTAGGGGAGAACAGTGTTCTTGTGCTCGATTGGCGCCGACGCTTCGAACCTTTATGTACATTCCTTTTGAAGTTGCACTCCCAGTCTTCCAAGCATGCTCGACGTGTTCTACCACTGCCGCTGGTGCGAACGTATTCTCCGCTATAGGCGCGGTGGCGAACCTGAGATATCCTCCATATGCCGTCTGCGCCTTTTGTTGGAACGAGTTTGTCTTTCGGCGGCATAGCGCCGGGTTCCAGGGCTGCTTGTGCCATGTAACTTCCTCCCTTCAAACTTGTATATCACCAGATCAGGCGGCTTTTCGGGGATCGTCGGTGATGTCTCTGGAGGGGGTCCCGCCCCGATATCGCAGCGTTTGCTCCCAAGCAATCAGGTCGCTCAGCTTGTAACGGCGAAATCGGCCAATTCGCGCGAAGCGAGGCCCTCTTCCTAGTGAGGCCCAATTCGCTAGCGTCTTCGGGGGAATCTTAAGGTGCTGAGCGACCTCATCGGTGCTCATCCAGTGTTCACATGGTTCGTCCATAATGGGTACACTCTCTTCTGTCGGTGATTCGATGTCGATCGACGAGCTATTCGGAATCGGCAATAACAACCGTGCGTTGATATTCACGCTCCAACGTGTATGGAATATCAAGTGCCTTCGAATTGTGAAATCCGATTCACGGCAGAACTCGTCACTTTGGCGCGAGTGTATGTGAGCATTGCGAGATGGGGATATTCGATCGAGCGAGGTATTTGCGGTAGTGGACCAAGCAATCCGGATGACCGATTATGGTGACGGTGTGTCGAAATTCCTAGTGGCCGTCAGACTCGCTACTCCGGAATGCGCTCGCCTACTTCTGGTGGCGCTGTGCGGCGCGTGAATTGCCGGTGGGGACCGTGATGCGGCATGTCGTCGGCAGTGGCGGACAGCGCCGGATGCGGGCGTGCCGTGCGCGTGGCTGGCATGCGGTGTCGGCGCGGTGTGTTCATCGGTCACTCCCCGGGGCGGCGGGTGATCACAAGGATCCTGATACCCCCGGGACTGCGCGGCGACCCCCGGTTCTCGACATCGCCTTGCCCGAATGCTTGCGGCGTGGCGACGGGCCATCGCGGTGCAGGAGATCCGGGAGCTGCTGAGGGGAACGCTCCTGCCGAGGGACTGGAGCGCTGGTGCACTCGGCGTCACACCTGGCAGCCAGGGTGCCGGCACGGAATGTCGGTCGTGAGGTCGCCGTGCGGCTTCCTGCCCGGAGGGGAGGGAGTGGGCGAGTGCACCGGCATCCTGGTCCGAACCGGTGCATTCTCGGAACACCAGCACGCCCGGGCATGTCGGTGACCTGTCTGGGCGATACCCGCCCGTGGTCAGGAAATCACCTGACGATGTGTGCCACCACGGTGGACTCTCACGCTGGAGTGGAACGGGGGCAGGCCGGTCAAACGGGTCTGGTCGGACGCGACTGCGCGCCTTATGGAAACCGTTACCAGGAAGCCATAGGGAGCATCCTACCGGGCACCTGAACCAGATCCTGGCCTGGACCCGGTCCTCACACCAGTCTTAAGTAGCCGATTACCGGACGTTCGTTATGAAACCCCGGAGGGCGGCGATCAATCCGACCAGGTCCATGCCACCACCACCGCCACCGAACTTCCCCCACATCCGGTTGGTGTGGACGTCAGTGTCGGCAGCAGCGCGTCCGACGACAAGGGATGCCACCCAACAGGTGCATCAGCGTGTTCAGGACCCGCGCGCCGGGCGGGGTCGGTCCGGCAGTCGATTGCGTGGCTCCGACCCACGACAGTTGGCTAGTATGCATGTTCGCCCGTGGTGGCGAGTCCGACCGTGCGGTTGTTGTCAGAGTATGTGCATAGTTGTGGAATGCCGGAGAGGCGTGAGTATGTGACGGGCGATGACGCGGACCCAGCCAGCCCCCTTTCGTCGGGAGCCGATGCCTCGGCGGTCACAGGAGCCACGACTGCGGGCGGCGGACTGGGAGCCAAACTAGCCGATATCTACGAGGGCTATTGGACCGTCCTGCGCGGTGTCCTACCGGTTCTCAACGGCACGTTCTCGACATTGCGCGTAGAGCCCCCCGGCGAAGACTCAATCGAATTCAAACTGTTCGGTCCTGCCGTGGATGGACCTATCGAGGGGCATCAATGCAAACGATCCCGTGGCACAGCATGGACTCTTGGTGCATTGCGGAGGGTCGGCTTCCTGACCGGACTTCGGAGAATGACCGACCGTGGATGGCGTGCTGTTTTCGTTTCTGAGCAGATTTCCATACTGGGAAGTTTGACGGAGAAGGCAAAACGCGTCGCTGGAGACGAGTTTCTCCGCGACCTGAACAAGAAGGAGCGGTCGGCATTCGACGAACTGCTTCTCGAATGGGGCCTCGACGAGGATGCGCTGCATGAGCGGCTCTGCCTGATGTCCTTCAACGTCGTCGGACACGAGGCTTTGAAACGATTCACATTGGAGCTGCTGCCCTACGTGATGGAAGGCGACGCCGGTGTGGCGGTATCGGTGCTGTGGCAGAGTCTGAAGGATACAGCACCGGCCGAACTGGATTCGGTAGCTTTGTGGGATTTGTTGAAGGCGGCGGGGCATGGGCCGCGAGGTGAGGACCCAATCGATCTCACCGGGCGACTGTCCGGACTTGCCGATACTTATATCCGTCACGCTGAGTTGGAGCGGCCGCATTCGCTGGCCGAAATCCCACGCAAGCAGGCCGCCGAGATCATCGAACTCGTGACCGGCGCTGACCGTCCCTCGGCGATTATGCTGACCGGTACGCCGGGCAGTGGAAAGTCCAATGTATTGGCGCAAGTCGTGTCCGGATTGCGCGACCGAGGCGTCGTTGTGGGCGTTCTACGGTTGGACGACGCGGCCCCTGTCTCGACTGCTGAAGCGCTGGGAAGACAAGAGGGCATCGGGTTCGGTGGCTCACCGGTCGCTGTTGTCTCACGAGCGAAAGCGGACAGAGTTGGCGTCCTCGTTGTCGACCAGGTCGACACGATGTCGAGACTGTCCGGCCGGGGCGACAAGGTTCGGTGGGCAGTCGCTGACATGCTCGAAAACCTGCGTGCCAGTGGCGATCTGACGCTGATCATGGCCTGCCGAACCGAGGACCTGACGTTCGACGCCGACTTGCGCCGGCTGGTCGGAATGGACGGATCTGGCGAGGCCGAACAACCCCGACAAATCCAACTGTCCGACCTTACTGTGGCAGAAGTGAATTCGGCGCTCCACCAAATCGGACTCAACGCCTCCTCTGCTGCACCGAAGCTAGTGGAGCTGCTCCGAAGCCCCCTGAACCTGGGCCTGTTCATCAAGATCTTCGAAGATAGCTCCGAAGGCGACCGAGACTCACTGATGGCGACGCGGTCTCGGATGAATCTGCTCGACCGCTACCACCAGTGGAAAGCCGACAGATGCCGAGAGAAGCTGGGCAACAATGGATTCGCTGAAATCACCTTGGATATCGCAGCGAAAATGCATGAAGATGGCGTTCTGTCACTGCCGCTGAATCGACTCACTCTCGTCCGTGACTCGATTGATACACTGATCCATCACGGAGTAATCGTCCGCGACCAAGGACAGATACGGTTCTTCCACGAGACCTACTACGAATACCTCGTAGCACTGACCATCCTCAATGCTGGGCGGACCGCTGCGGACGTACTATCCGAAGGTACGCAGCTACTCTCTCGGCGCGGTATTGTACGCGCGATTCTCACGCTCGAACGCGACGAACCTCCGAGATATTGCGAGGATTTGGCCCGAGTCCTGGCGCGTAGCAATCGTTCTCACATTCGCGGTGCCGTACTTTCTCTTCTCGGCACGCAAAACGAGGTTGATATTGAGGAAATCGAACTCCTCTTGTCCATCGCGGCCGATGAGACGGACCCGATGCGCAATCAGGTGATCCGGACCCTCACAACCAAACCATTTGCCGAAGCTATGGCCGACCAGGGCGTGCTCGAGGTCGTAACCGAGACCTACTGCGGAACGAACCGACCAGGGGGCGAGGACCGAGTTCGCGCAGCCCTCCGGAGGTTCTCCTCCCAAGAGTTGCTATACCTAGTGGTCGAGGCCGCGCGGTTTCGCCCGGATCGCGCGGCACAAACGGCCTTGCCGATCGCGCAACTGACCGATCGGGTCGATGAGTGGGTTGGTGCATTGATCCGCCTCACTGATCTCGCCGGCGTCGGGGGCGGCGCAGGGACAGGAAACGATCTCCTGCGATTGTTTCGAAGCGTAATCGCGGCTGTCTGCACTCTTGAGTCCGGTGGGGACGGGCAGACTAGGCAATCCGAGGACGTGCAGGGCGCACTCGATCAATGGCTGTCGAACTCCGGCGCGGTGTATGCCATCGACAACTTTATCGACAGATTCCCAGCCGTCGCCGCCGACGCGGTCGCGGTTTGGCTTGACGCGGCACGGCGCATCGGCGACCGCCTCGGCATACAGCAGTCTGTCCTCGTCCAGGGCCCACTGGCCAGTTACCAGCGCTGCGGTCCGAACTTGCGAAAGTGTGCCGAGCAAACACCATTGCGCTACGTACAACAGCTGTCGGATTTCGTGCTCGATGACTACCGTCGCATCGCAACCGGGCCCGGCTGGACACCCATCGAGTCCATCATCGACCCGGCTGAAGGTCTGCGACGGGATGTACGGCTGTTCGCCACAGCGGATTCGCTGGAGAGCCAAGCTGACGACGCTATCCGAACCGCAGTCGCCGCCGCCGCGCGCAGCAATCCAGATCTGCTGGCACCGATTCTGGACCGCTTCGCCGACTTGGACACCTTCGCGGCACACCGGCTGCTGGCGGTCGCGTACAGCAACGCCACTGGAACCCTCATCGACGACGCCGCAAAGTGGATCGCCGATCCGCGCGTGCGTGGTCTCCCCGAAGGAGCCTCACTGGGATGGGCATGGGGGTCAGTGGTCGGGCGCATTGCCACCGCGGGCAGCGACGAGCAACGTGCCCGCGCAATCGCCCTCGTGGCCACTGCGTACAGCATTCACGACGATCATGGTGACCCGACAGCGGTCGATACAGGAACGCGCCTGACCATTGAAGAGCATGTAGTGCTGTCGTTGCTGCGCCGTCAGACTGGCGATCAGATGCCGGAAGTACTTGGTCACCGGTTGGACGCCCTCGACGCGGTTCTGGGTGAGGCTGAGAACGAACCCGCGCCGCTGTTGAGAGTCGGTTCCTTTGGACAGGCCGAGGTCTCGATTCCCACGGACTACGATGATGCGGACTGGCTAGCCGTGATAGCGGATTGGCCAGACACGGTGACTAACGAGGAGCAATCGGACGCGACGAAGCACGTACTACGCGCTGCAGCAGAACAAGATCCGGCCCGGTTCGCTCATCTGCTGATCGACTTCCCGGCATCCGCGCCCGCGACAGCGGTGATCGCTGTCCTTGCTGGTATTACAACCGCACTGGAAACTCGTCCGCGGACCGACGAGCTGCGGCAAGGGACGAATATTGTTCGGGTTTACGGTGCAATCCGCAATGCATTCGGCAGGTCACACGATCCAAATCTCGACATGGCGATCGCGAGGTGTATTCATCATCTCGCAGACCAACCGGACCTGCCCGAGGATATTGTTCTGGTCCTGACCCAGATATGCGATCTCGGCCGTAACCGGATAGACGGCGAGGTCTGGCACGATCACCTGGTTGGTCAGGCATGCAGTCAGCCGCGGGGTGTCGCGCTCAATGCCGTTGCTGCTCTGCTTGCTCCATCGGCTACGCGCGCCGAGCGGCTGGCTATCGTCAGACCACTTCTGGAGCACGTAACAACAGACCCGTCCGAGGCTGTGCGGATACTCGTGCCGCAAGCGCTGGCGATGGCATGGTCGGAATCGCCTGAATTCGTTGTCGCGCTAGCCGAGAACTGGCTTGCTGCAGCAACTCCTGCCGTTTTCGAAGCTCCTCGACTTGCCCAGTTAATTTGGCTGATGAGAGAGCAATATTCAGTGTTGACGGCGGCCTTCCTGCGGAAAATGGCTGGATCGCCGGCCGCCCACGCGCGCGTCAACGCGGCCCGGATGGCCACGATGCTCGCCGTCGACAATGTCGAACTGCCGGGCTTCGATTGCGGCCCTCTCGAAGAATTCCTGTCCGAGACTGATGTCAGAGCCGCCGTTGCCGACTTCCTGACCCAGTTGGTGAGCAGCCTGCCGCCCTACGACGCCGACGAGCCAGATACGTCTCCCAGCCAAGGACTGCTACTCAGGTTGATGAACGACGAGTCGAAAGAGGTGCGCGACAATACAACGGCGGTGGTCCAATACATGGAGGGCCCACTGTCGACCTACACCGACCTGCTTGAAAAGATCCGGGGAACGAAAATGTTCCACGAGGCACCCGCATCGGTGCTCGACGGGCTCAGTCGCCGATTGGGGGAGCTACCAGCCAATGTTGTGGCGCTGTGCGAGGATTGGCTTGAGCGCTGGAGCGCCGACGCGGGTGACATCAGTACACACGCCGCTGCAGAAGCCTACGAAGTCACCAATATCGTCCTGGCGATCTACAACGCGACATCATCGGAGACAGTGATTGACCGGTGTCTCGACATAATCGACCGCCTCGTCGAGAACGGTGCTGGCGGAGCCAACCTTAAGGCAGACGAAATTGCGGCCCCGTTCTGAAGGGCTTGCTGACCGCGACGTGGTCTCCTTGACGCCCTTGTCTGTGGCCAGAACCAGTGGGTGAGCGAAATCAATTGGTTATGTCCATCGCCGATATCCTGTAATGCCGCGACCCGCGCGGTTGCACCTGCCTCGACGTGCGCTTGAAGGCCGTGCTGGCGAGCCGCACGGCCTTCAACTCGGCAAAGTGGGCGGTGGCTGGACTGTTGCTGCCACGCCCATCTGGCCGCGAGCGGGGAGCCGCTTGGCCGTCGTAACTGGCCGTCCTCGGGGGATTTCTACTGGCCGCTGACAGATGTTCGCTGAAAAGTTGATGGGGCACTGGCTTTTGTCGCACAAACCGGACAGCCTGGACCATTCGGGGTCTGCTGAGTATTTCCTGAACCTATCCTGTCCGCGTGATGACTCCGACACCATGGACGATGACACGGCAAGGTACGACGGTGGGCGGGATGGACTGCGGTGCCAGGGACGGGTACCCCGTGCTGGCCTTCCACGGCGCTCCTGGCTCGCACGTGGAAGGCGTCGCCTTCGCCGACGCTCCGGCCGCCGAGGTGGGCGTGCGGCTGATCGCCATCGACCGGCCCGGCATGGGCATGTCAGCGATGACCGAACGCAAGCAACTGGTCGACTTCGCCGACACGGTCGCCGCGATCGCCGACAGATTCCACCTGCAGCGGTTCGCGGTCCTGGGAGCCTCCGGGGGCGGACCGTACGCGATGGCCGCCGCCGCACGCCTGCCCGATCGTGTCAGCAAGGCGATAGTGGTGAGTTCGCCTGCGCCCTTCGAGAAAGCGGTCGGCGGTAAGGGTGCCGGGGAGGTCAAGCAGGCCGGCGGTCTGCTGATCTTGAGGCGGTTTCCGTGGCTGGCGCGTCCGGCGGCGGCACGGATGGCGCAGGTCGTGCGCAAGCCGCGCGGGCTCGATGCCATGATCGCGCGCATGGGCGCGGCCGACCGGGACAGGATCGCCGGGGACGACTGGCTCAAAGGCAGGCTGGCCGCGAATATCACCACCGCCTTCGAGACCGGCACTCGAGGCGTGGCCGTGGACTTCCAGCTGTTGTTCGCGCGACCGTGGGGCTTCGACCCCGCCGACATCACCGTCCCCGTGCACCTTTGGCACGGCAGCGCCGACGGGAATGTTCCGGTGGGTGACGGCCGCAGACTGGCCGACATGATCCCTGACAGCACGTTCGATGAGATCGAGAATGCGGGGCATCTGTTGTTCGTCGATCACGCCCACGCCATTCTCCGCGCGGTCGGCCGCCACAGCCACGCTCCTCAACCGGCTTCCTGATTGGTCGCATTGCGACACCATGGACTGCGCCGCTCGATGGCCGGGACGGCGCGGTCCATGCCGCCCAAGTCGAACGTGGCCTGCCAGTTTCGTCGTTGACGTTGTGTAGCCTGCGGTGCGTTCTCCGAGCGTGGCGCGATCAGGTGTTGGTGATTTCGTAGCAGTATCTGCATTCGGGAACCGGGGGCGGTGGGTTGGGTGAGGTCGGGGTGATGTCGAGCATGGCTTGGGGGCGTTTGCTGTAGGGCAGGCGGGTCCATTCTCCGGTGATGTCGGTCCATTCGTCGCCGGGGTTGAAGCGCACTCGCACGTCGGTGGTGGCGTGCTCGCGCAGGCCCGCGGCCAGTTCGTAGCAGGTTATCGCGACGCGGTCGCGGCCGTCGGTGTCGTAGAGCGGATGGTGGTGTCGCCACCCGGCCAGGGGACTGTGGTCCTCGGTGAGCCATTCGTGCACGAACGCCGATTTCAGGTCGACCAAGGCGAGGGCATGTCCGTGCTCGATGGGCATGGCGCGCAGCATCTCGACGGCCATGTCGGCTTTGTGTGAGGGGTCAGCGGAGGTGACATCGCAGACCACCCCGCGCACTACGCGTGCGTCGCCGGTGCCGACGGTGCGTGCGGCGAGGTGGAACTGGCGCAGGGTGTCGTCTTCGCAGACTTTGGCGGCGCGTCCGCTCCAGCGTTCGGCGGGGGTGTCGCGGAAGTTGAACATCTCCAGGAAGTCGTCGCGGTCGTCCCAGCGGTTGAACCCGGACAGCAGCTCGGGAATGGTGCGCCCGCCCGGGACCTCGAAAGGTGGTTCGAGCAGGTATTCCCCGGCGGGGTTCGTGCTGAGCAGTCCGGACGGTGTCCATTCCACCGCGCCGATCACCGGGATGGGAGGCGGGGGTTCGAGCACGCTCGCCGACCAGACCGCGATCGCGTGAATGGCACCGGAAGGCCCGTGAATGGGGATGGCGACGAGCCGGAATAGCCTGCCGTTGGAGCGGGTGACGACCTTGTCGTAGGTCTTGCCGGACTCGAAGGACTGCTTGACCAGGGACTCGAGCACGCTGGAGGGCAGGTTGGCGCGGGCGAGGCTGGAAAAGGCGTGTGGCCGATCGTAGTTGAGGAAGAGCGTGACTTGATCGGCTGTGCCGGTGAGGGTTTCGACGACCACCCAGCCTCGTTCGGACTGTCCGGCGGAGTCCGGCTCGGGCTGCGCCCGGGCACGGATGTCATCGGTGGGTGACGGAGCTGGCTTGCGCGACGCCGGGCGGTTCGAGGTCGGGGCGCGGCGGCGCTGTCGCGGTTCGGTGCCCGTGACAACCCTTCCGGGAACGCTGCGACGCTGCGGTTTGGCCATGGTTACCGACCTTTCCCCGCGTCGCGAATCACCGTCACCGGCACTGTCCGGTGCTCGGCTTTCTCGGCGCGGTCCATGTCGAACCTGAAGTGGACCGGTTCCCCGTGGCCATCGGGTGTTTCTATTCCTGAAGTGTATCCCGCAACTTTTCGGCGAGCGATAGATAGCTCGGATAACGACATGAGCAAATTCAGGAAACGCAGCACGACCGGCCGTCGCGGAAAAGTCGCGTGCCCGACCGAATCGACAGCACGCACCGGCGGGCAACGGAAACCACGATGACATGCGCCACGGGCTCGACTTGGAAGGGTTGCACTCCCGTCGCAGCCCGGCGGCCTGGCGCAGCCGCTCAGAACACCCCAGGTCACGCACTCTTTTTGCTGAGAAGTGTTGCCTAGATCACATGCAGGGTTTAGCGTGGATCGCACTCGACGTCGAGGCAATTGTCCAGCTATTGAGTTTGATGGTCTGGCGGTTGGCGCGAAAGTCGATGCACAACCTGCTCGGCTCGTCCGGGGTGAAGTGTTCTCGCTTCGCCTCGCGGGGTCGGTATATTCCCACGGCTGCGCTGGCAGCTGCTGGATGAGCGCACAGCGCGTTCACCCCGGTTGTAGGGGTGGGCTTGGTTCTGGCGCGATTCACTCACGAAATTCTGTCAATACACCTGTGTCCCGCGTCCGCGCGGTGCATCCGGTGCTCGTAGACACGTGCAGATCATGCTGCACCGAGCTGCGGGCCAGCCGGTGATCTTCGCGTGTGCCGGACACCTCCCGAGGAGGAGTCGGTCATGAATTGGTTGACGAGCAAGAAGACAGCATCGGTCGAGTCGACCGCGACGGCGATCGCCGCACGCAGAGCCGGTGGTTCGGCCGCTGCGGTGGGCTTGTGGGTGGTGTGGCTGCGCGCGGGCCGAGTACTTCGATGCGTGCGGTCGACGCGTCTGGACATCGAAGTGCCCGTGAGCATTCCCGACGATACCGTCCCCGGCGCCGATGTGGCGGTGGTGATCGCGGTCGCGCCGAATCGTCTGGCGCATCCGGTCTGTGGACGCGCGGTGGTGATCGGAGATTTCTTGGCGGCCAACGGATTCGGTGTCCGTGTAGTGCATGCGCGGACCCTGCGTGCGGGCGCGCTGTGGACTTCGCTGCGTGGACGGCCACTGGCGGGGTTGATACCGGCGGTGTCCCCCCGTGCCCGGGCAGGGGCACACCGGCCGAGGCTGGTCCGGCGGGGCGCGGTGGGTGCGCGGGCACGGCTGGCGATGGCCGCGTGCGCGGCCGTGGCCACGCTGGTGTGCGCGGTGCCCGCCACAGGCACGCCCACCGATGGGCAGCCGGGACTGGTGCCCGATCCCCCGTCCCACGGCCAGGCCGGGTTGATCGCGGCCCCACCGGCCACCGTCACGGCCCCGAACACCGGTCCGGCCGCCCCGGACAGCGCCGCCCCCGGCGCGGTCGCGGTGGCGGTGCCGGAGCCCGCGACCGAGCAGCCGCGCCCGGTGTCGGTGGCTCCGCAGCAGTCGGTGCCACCGCGTGCGGTGCAGGGACCATCCGCGCGACTGTTCTCGGAGTCGGTCACCGCACAGGACGCTGCTGGGCCGGAGCTGCGGTTCGGTGCGGCCGTGGTCCCGGCTCCGGATTGGCTGCCGACTCAGATCAGTGACCACGAGCGTGCCTGGAACACCATCGTCGTCGATCACGCCTCGACCGTGCTGGACGAGGCCGGACTCGCCGGCCCCGCGACCGAGACCGTGCTCGGCACCGGTATCGGCGGCGAGCCAGCCTCGATCACCGAGGAGCTGGGCTGGGTGCAGGAGATGGCGACCGAGCCCGAGCAGTGGACACCACTGGCGGAGCAGGCCCTCGCCCCGGTCGTCGCCGCCGTCGAACCCCCGGCCCACGCGGTGATCGATGCCGCGATGGCCCACCTCCCCGCGTGGTGCCGATGACCACCACACACGGCAACGACGGTGACTGGGCCGGTGAGGACGCGGAGCTCCTGCTCGACGAGCCCGACCACATCTCGGCGGACCTGCGTCGGTGGCTGGCCGTGCACACCACCAGCACCCTCGAAGCCGACACCGACCGACCTTCGCGGCCCGCGCCCGCCCCGCGCCGATCTCCGTGGCGCGCGGTGATGGTGGGCATCGGTGTGCTCGGGCTGGTGGTCACCGGTGCCGATGTCGTGATCGGACGCGACGGTGCTCCCGCCTCCAGCGGCGGCCCCACGGCCACCGTGCCTGCGTCCGCGCGGCGGGTGGTCAGCGGTAACGCGCCAGGCTGCGCCACGACCACCCCGCGCGGCGACCTCGCCGCGGCGGTGGCCGGACCGGACCGGCTCCGCGCTACCGACGGAGCGCACGCGATCACGGTGTTCGAGGCCGCCTACTACCTCGCCCGTTCCGGTGAACGGGCACGCCAGCTCGTCGCCGCCTCCGCGTCGATCCCCGAACCCGCAGCGATCCAGGCCGGGATCGACTCGCTGCCCGCAGGCACCACCTACTGCGCCACCATCACGACCCTGGCTGCGGGGCTACACGAGGTCGAGATCCGCGAAGCCCACCCCGGCGGAGTCGAACGCCTATGGCGGCAACAGATTTCGACCACCACCGCCGCCGAGGGCGCGGTGATCACGGCGATAGCCCATCTGTGAGAACCGACGAGCCGAAACCGGCACGGCAACACCATGATTGAGCATCTTGAGAGGAGGTGGTCGTGATGCTGGTCGCAGTCGCAGGGACACACGAGCGAACCGGGGTGAGCACGACCGCCCTGGCCCTGGCCGCCGCCTGGCCCATCGGCCAACCGGTGATCTTGACCGAGGCCGATCCACGCGGCGGCACCCTGGCCCACCGCTGCGGCGGCGACCCCGGGCGCGGGCTGGCCAGCCTCCGCACCGCCCGCACACATGCAGACGGGCAGATCGGTCTCGACCTGGCCGAGCATCTGCAATGGCATCGGGCCGGAGTCGCCTACCTCGCCGCCCCCGCCGAACCGGCCACCGCCACCGTACTCGACCCCCTCGCCCTGCGGCCCGGGCCGGGCCGTGACTGGGTGCGCGCCCCCCTCATCCTCGCCGACTGCGGTACCACTACCGCGATCGCAGCCTCGACACCAGGCGCCGACCTGCTCGTGCTCGTCGCCCGCGCCCGCGACATCGAGGAGGTCGCCTCAGGGCCGAACGTGCGCGAAGCGGCGGCCCACGGCATCCGCGTCGCGATGGTGGTGATCGGTTCCGAACCCGCAAAGCACGCTGCCGAGACCGCTGTCGCGGTGCTGGGCTGGTTGCCGTACGCGCCCGCCGAGGCCGCCGACCTGTGGGGTGGACGAAACCAGTGGCGTGCCAGCGACTTCGGTACCGCCGCCCACGCGGTTGCCGAAGCCCTGCACGTCGCCCTCACCGGCACCGCACGCCCGGTGCCGCGGCGAGCACGGTGGCCTCGCGGTAACATATTCCGCACCACCCGCTCGGCTCCCCGGGTCTACACGATCACCAGCCCGCACCCCGGCCAGCCCGACACCGTCCCGCTCGCGCAGGCGCTGGCGGCGATGTGCGCCAACGGCGAGCACACCCGAGCACCGAGCTCACCGGGTGAGTCGGCGACCTCGCCGGCCACCACCGCCAACTGCGCCGATTCCCGCCCAGCACCGGTGGCCGTGCCGTCGGCCACGCTCCCGGCCGAAACGATCGAGACCGCACCAGTGCTGGCCTTGCGGCTTTTCGGGCCGCTGCGGGTGATCTGGCGGCCCGCGTCGGGGCCAGAAGGCCAGCCCGCCACCTCAACCGAGATCACCACGCGGCTGCAGCCGCGCACCCGCGAGCTGATCGCGGTACTGGCCACCCATCCCGACGGACTGAGCTGCTCCCAACTGGTCGAGGCGCTGTGGGGTGAGCAGTGTCCGCGCAACCCGGCCAGCGCCGTGCACACCGCCCTGGGGCGACTGCGCGCCGCGATCGCCGCCGCCACCGACGGCACCGTGACCCGGCCGCTGGCACGCGAGGGCGACCGCTACCGCCTCGATCCTGCCGTCACCACCATCGACTACCGCGAGTTCCGAGACGCCGTACAGCAGCGCCGCCGCGCGAACACCGACGCCCAGCGCCGCACGGCCTGTACAGCCATCATCGAGCTGGCCACACCCGGCGTCCTCGCCGCGGACCTCGATGCCGGCTGGCTCGCCCCGTTGCGCGAGGCGGCGCGGCGCGAGACCACCACCGCCGTCGGCGCACTCGCCCAGCTGCTCGTCGCCGACGACCCGCGCGCGACCCTGCACCTGCTCGAAGCCGCGATCGACAACGACCCCTACAACGAACGCCTCTACCAAGACCTGCTGCGCCTGCATGCCCGCCTCGGCGAACACCTCGTGGTCCCCACCACCCTCGCCCTGCTCACCCAGCGCCTCGCCGAAATCGGAGAAAAGCCCAGTCCGGAAACGATCGATCTCGCACAACGCCTCCGCGAAGAACATTGCCGGACACTCATAGACCAACGAGATGAGAAAGCTGTCTGATCCATCACGCACCCGCAACGATGACGCGGGTGCAAGAAAAGGCCCGAACAGAAGAATCCTGTGATACGCGCATGCGGTTTACCTTCCGGTCCTATTGAGAATAGAAGAATATGCTGTTTACATGGCTCCGCTGACCTACGTTGGAGCCTGCGGTAATATCAACGTGCGCTGGGAATGGTGCGGGGAACGGCTGTTCTGCACATCGGAACGGTTTAGTTCGCGCGGTCGAGCATTTCGCGCTCATCTGAGTCGCCGAGGTATCAGACGCGGGCGGTAACGGCGGATGAGAGAGCGAGCCTGCTCCGGAAACGAACGCGGATGCGCGCGAAGGGCGCGCCGTGGGGACGCCGGTCCGGGTCGGGGGTCGAATCGGGGGTCTGTTCGGGGGTCGGATCGGTGCCCTGATCAAGTCCGACCACCAGCCGGGCCGCATTCCTGCCGGTCAGGGCCGTGCGTGGGTGGTCCTGGCCGCCCAGGGTCCTACCCCCGAGCGGGGTAGCGGTACATGAGGGGGTGCGGGGTGGTGTTGTCGCCTACTGGCGGTCGTGTCTGATTCGATCATGTTCTGCTCCGGTCAATTCCCTGAATTTCCCGGCTCGATGTCTTCTCTTTTTCTTTTCTGATCTTGATTCCCTTATGTCGGCGCTCGGCGTGCTGGAGTGGTTGCATTGTCCGGCTTGCTTGCTCGAATTCGGTCGTTGACCTGCGGAGATTGGGGCGGGAATTGTTCGGATACGGCTTGAGTTCCGGTGTCGGGTCGAGCTAGCTTCGAGTGGTACCCGGGGAATTCCACACATCAACGAATTCGAATGACGGCCGCGCCCGCATTGTGCGACGATCCCGCATGAATGGCGGGGCACCCGGAATTCGTTCGCTTTCGAAAAGGAGACGGGAAAATGACCGCACCGACTACCACCCGATTGGGCAACGGCGAACTCCGGCGCATGGTGGCGCAAACGTTGGCAGACGATTCCGCCACCGAATTCAGCCCCCGCGCCATCGCGAAGATCACCGGCCGGTCCTCCGGTGCGATCGGCAACGCCCTCGACGCCCTGGTGCGCGCCGGGCAGGCCGAACAGACCCAGACGACCCCGCGCCGCTACCGCGCCAACGCCGAGACCGCCAGCGCC
>NZ_JASFXA010000025.1:0-105988 GCF_030766805.1 Nocardia sp. CC213A | reverse complement strand
GGTGGCGGCGGGTGGGCGCTACCAGCGGCTGCACTCGCGGTCCGACAGCGTGTTCCGGGTGGACCTGTCCCGGGGCATTCCGGATCCGGCGCTGCTGCCCGATCTCACGGCGGCGCTGCGCCGACTCGGCGACGACGACTCCATCGACGACCTGTCCGCCACCTATCTGGGCGAGGCCATGCTGCCGGAGCTGGAGCGGGTGGTGCGCGCGGACTGGCCTTTCCGGCCCGATCGGCTCACGGTGCTCGACGGCGCGCTCGACGCCATCGACCGGCTGCTGACCGCGCAGGTGCGCCTCGGCGATGCCGTGGTGGTCGAGAATCCGTGCTTCCCACCGTTTCTCGATCTGCTGGCACGGCTGGGGGCGCGTGCGGTCCCGGTGGAGATGGACGAGTCGGGCATGCGGCCCGACGAACTCGCGGCGGTGCTGGCCGAACACGCGCCGACCGCGCTGCTGCTACAACCCCGCGCTCAGAATCCCACGGGCACGTCACTGTCGGCTGTCCGGCTGCGCGCCCTCGCCGATGTGCTCGCCGCCCACGATCTCGTCGTGATCGAGGACGACCACTCCGCGGGCATCGCCCACGCGCCACCCCGCTCGCTGGGCACCCGGTTGCCGCGGCACACCGTGCACGTGCGCTCGTATTCCAAATCCCATGGCGCGGACCTGCGTCTGGCCATTGTCGGCGGCCCGGCCGAACTCCTGGATCCGGTGATCGAGCGCCGTATGCTCGGCCCCGGCTGGTCCAGTCGCCTGCTCCAGCGCGTACTGCTGCACATGCTCACCGACGACGCCGCCCGCGACCGGGTCGCCACCGCACGCGCCGAATACCGCCGACGCACCACGGCACTGCGCAAAGAGCTGTCCCGCCACGGGATTTCGGTATCCCCGGCCGACGGCATCAACCTGTGGCTACCCGTGCTAGACGAATCGGCCGCCATGATCTCCCTCGCCGCCGCCGGAATCAAGGCCGCCCCGGGTACCCCGTTCGAGGTGATCGGCCTGCCCGCCACCGACCATCTGCGCATCACCCCCGCCGCCGTCGCGGACGGCGACACCCCCCGGCTCGCCGCCGAACTGGCCGCCGCCGCCCAGGCCGCGCCGACCTACCGCCGCCTGCGACGCTGACCCTGGGAGGTCGACCGGAACGCCCGACCAGACGAACCGGGCCGATCCGAGCCCGGTGTGCGCTCGTCCTCCGACGGACCACGTCGTCAGCACAGTTGATGACACCGGCCGCGCGGCGACATCACCCGGCGATCACGCCGAGTCCCGCCTCCGATCCACGGGTAGCCGCCGGGCCGTGCGACCCATGGCGCTGCCGCGGGCCGCACGGCCACCCCGCGCGGGTCGGCACGTGCGCGCCCGCCAGGTTCGCGGACGACCACACCGACGTGAGGTACATCACGACAGCCCGCCGGCTCGTTACGGTGATCGTGCAGCACAGCGGCCGGAACCGAGGTGAATCCGCGCGATCGGTAGCGCGGACACCCGTAACAGCGGCATGATCGAGCCTCGATTCCCCAGCGATGGCATACCGCCGATCGACCGATAGTGACCGATCGCAGACAGTGGGAGAGCCGATGACTTCGATTGCCCGCAGCGTCACCCGCATCACCGCGACCGCCGCCGTCACCGCCGGAGCCGCCCTCGCCCTGGGTACGGGTACGGCCGCCGCCGACGACTGGCCGGTGCAGCAGCCGAACAGCCCGGTCTCGGTCTTCGAGGCCGAGGGGTTCCTGACCCCGACCGATCTCGACTACTGGAATCCGCTGCACACCGGATACCGCCTGACCTCGCCCTACGGCAACAGCACCCGCATCGTGTGCACCGCCTTCCACGGCGTGATCATGGAGTGCTACCAGGCCGATCAGGACGGCAACCCACACAAGCTGGCCCGCCTGCCGTTCAACTTCCCGAACATCACCGGGTCGTCGCAGCCCGGCGGCGGTCCCAGCCACTTCGTGTACCCGGGCTACCTCCCCGGGATCAGCTGACCCGCCACGACCCGCCGGAAAGTCCTCAGCGCACCAACGCCGGGCGGTCCGCAGGTGTCGTACCCGTCACCGACTCCGCGTCCCCGACCGATCCCGCGCCTGGCGCCGGGTCCGGTACCGATGCCGTGCCCGCCGCCACCGCCGCGCCCGGTGCGAGCACACCGTCGCGCGCCAGCAGATCGGCGTAGGCGGTGCCGCGCGCGAGCAGTTCCTCGTGCGTGCCACGCTCGACCACCCGGCCGTGGTCGAGCACCACGATCTGGTCCGCGTCGCGGATCGTGGAGAGCCGGTGCGCGATGGTGATGGTGGTGCGTCCGGCCGACAGGGCGTCGATGGCGTCCTGCACCTCGCGTTCGGTGCGGGTGTCCAGGGCGCTGGTGGCCTCGTCCAGGACCAGGATCGGCGGATTGCGGAGAATGGCGCGGGCCACCGCGAGGCGCTGCTTCTCACCGCCGGAGAACCGGTAGCCGCGCTCCCCGACCAGGGTGTCGTAGCCCTGCGGCAGGCTCGCGATATGGTCGTGAATCCGGGCCGCCCGTGCCGCGGCGCGCAGTTCCTCGTCGGTGGCATCGGGTTTGGCGAAGCGCAGATTCTCGGCCACCGTGGCATGGAACAGGTAGGTCTCCTGCGAGACCACCCCCACGGCCGCGGCCAGGTCGGCGAAACTCAACTCGCGCACATCGACGCCGTCGATGGTCACCCGACCCGAGGTGGCGTCGTAGAGCCGCGCCACCAGATAGCCGAGAGTGGTCTTCCCGGAACCGGTCTCACCGACGATCGCCAGGCCGCTACCGGCCGGGACGTCGATATCGATATCGCGCAACACCTCCCGGTCGGCGTCGTAGCCGAAGCCCACCCGCTCGAACCGCACCGCGCCTGTCACGCCCGCCACCGGCAGCGGGACCGGCCGCTCGGGTTCGGTGATATCCGGTCGCAGATCGAGGTATTCGAAGATGCGGCCGAACAGCGCCAGCGAACTCTGCACCTCCACACCCGTGGACAGCAGCATGACGGCGGGCCGCAGCAGTCCCGCCTGCAAGGTCGTGAACGCCACCAGCGTGCCGACGGACACCAGCGGCGTCCCGGACGCGGCGGTCAGCCCGGCCGCCCAGTACACCACCGCGGGCATGGCCGCCATCACGATGGTGATGGTCGACTGCCGCCACCGCCCCGCCATCCCGGCCCGGATCTCCAGGTCCACCAGCGACCGCGACTCCCGGTCGAAATCGTCCACCAGCGCCGGGGCGCGACCCATGGTGCGCCCCAGCAGAATTCCGCTCACCGACAGCGATTCCTCCACCACGGCCGACATGGCGGCCAGTTGCCGCTGTCGCTGCGCGGTGATGCGCCGCCGCTCGGCCCCCACTCGGCGGCTGATCCAGACGAAGAACGGCAGCATGACCAGCGAGATCAGGGTCAGCCGCCAGTCCAGTGCGAACATGGCGACGACGGCGGCCAGCACCGAGGTGAAGTTGGCGATGAGCGAGGTCGCCGTGGAGGTGACGGTCGACTGCATGCCGCCGATGTCATGGGCGAGGCGCGACTGCACCTCGCCGGTGCGGGTGGCGGTGAAGAACGCCAGTGGCATGGACTGCAACCGCGCATAGACGGCAGTGCGCAGATCGTGCATGACGCGCTGCCCCACCGTGGTGGACAGATAGGTCTGCCAGACCCCGAAGACCGAGGTGAGCGCGGCCACCGCGATCATGCCCAGCGCCAGCAGGGTCAGCAACCCGGTGCGGCCGTGCGGCAGCGCGTCGTCGAGTACCGCGCGCAGCATGAACGGGGAGGCCAGACCCACCAGCGACGACAGGCCGACCAATGCGCCCACCAGCGCGAGACGCGCCCGATAGGGGCGGAAGAGCCGGATGATCCGGCGCAGTTCGGATCGGGCGGCCATCGGCACCCTCCTTCCCACGGGAACCCCCGCTATAACTGAGCTTGACTCAATATTGTTCCCCAGAACATTGATCTATGCTCACAAATATGACGGAGGCCATCGAGGACGACCTGCCCGAGCTGTTCCTGCGCACCGCCCGCCGCATCCGCCGCGCCCAGCAGGCCGACCTCGCCCCACTCGGCCTCACCCCCGCCCAGGCGCGCGCCCTGCGCATTCTGGGCCACAGCGCCGAACCGCTGCGCATGTCCGCGCTCGCCGAACGCCTGGGTATCGTGCCCCGCTCCGCCACCACCGTGGTCGACGCCCTGGAAGCCGCGGGCTGGGTCGACCGTGCCACCGATCCGGCCAATCGCCGCGCCACCCTGGTGGCGCTCACCGACTCCGGTCGCGCCGTCCTGACCCGCATGTCCGATGCCCGCCGCCGCGCCGCCCGCGATCTGTTCGCGCGCCTGTCCCCCGGGCACCGCGCATCGCTGCGCGCCATCCTGGCCGAATTGGCCGCTGGGGACGGCGAGTAGGCCCCGCGACGGCGACGGGGCGCGCCTCCCGAAGGAAGCGCGCCCCGTCGTGTCGTACTACTTACAGGTACTGCCCCGTATTCGACTCGGTGTCGATCGCCCGGCTGGCCGAGGCGTTCTTGCCCGTCACCAGGGTGCGGATGTAGACGATCCGCTCGCCCTTCTTACCCGAGATGCGGGCCCAGTCATCGGGATTCGTGGTGTTGGGCAGGTCCTCGTTCTCGGAGAACTCGTCCACGATCGAATCGTAGAGATGCTGGAGCCGCAGGCCCGGATTGCCGGTTTCCAGGACGGACTTGATGGCGTACTTCTTGGAGCGGTCCACGATGTTCTGGATCATGGCGCCGGAGTTGAAGTCCTTGAAGTACAGCACCTCCTTGTCACCGTTGGCGTAGGTGACCTCCAGGAAGCGGTTGTCCTCGCTCTCGGCGTACATCCGCTCCACGACCCGCTCGATCATGGACTGCACGCACTTGCCGCGGTCGCCGGGGAACTCGTTGAGATCGTCGGCGTGCAGCGGCAATTCGTCGGTGAGGTACTTGGAGAAGATGTCGGCCGCGGCCTCGGCGTCCGGGCGCTCGATCTTGATCTTCACATCGAGTCGGCCGGGCCGCAGGATGGCCGGGTCGATCATGTCCTCGCGGTTGGACGCGCCGATCACGATGACGTTCTCCAGGCCCTCCACGCCGTCGATCTCCGACAGCAGCTGCGGTACGACCGTGGTCTCCACATCGGAGGAGACGCCCGAACCGCGGGTGCGGAAGATGGAGTCCATCTCGTCGAAGAACACGATCACCGGAGTGCCTTCGCTGGCCTTCTCGCGGGCTCGCTGGAAGATGATGCGAATGTGGCGCTCGGTCTCACCCACGAACTTGTTGAGCAGCTCGGGGCCCTTGATGTTGAGGAAGAACGACTTGGCTTCCTTGGCATCCTCACCGCGCGCCTCGGCGATCTTCTTCGCGAGGGAGTTGGCCACGGCCTTGGCGATCAGGGTCTTACCGCAACCGGGCGGGCCGTAGAGCAGCACACCCTTCGGGGGCCGCAGCGCGTACTCACGGAACAGATCCTTGTGCAGGAACGGCAGTTCCACCGCGTCGCGGATCTGCTCGATCTGGCGCGACAGGCCGCCGATGTCCTCGTAGTCGACATCGGGCACCTCTTCCAGCACGAGGTCCTCGACCTCGGCCTTGGGAATGCGCTCGAAGGCGAAGCCCGCCTTGGTGTCGACCAGCAGCGAATCACCCGGCCGCAGTTTGCGAATCGGGGAATCCGGATCGTCCAGATTGTCGACGTCGACCAGACCCGAGAGCGGTCCGGACAACCACACCACGCGTTCTTCGTCGGCATGGCCGACCACAAGCGCGCGGCGGCCGTCGTCGAGAATCTCGCGCAGCGTGCCGATTTCACCGATGGCCTCGAAATGTCCGGCCTCCACGACGGTCAGCGCCTCGTTGAGGCGCACGGTCTGACCGTAGGTGAGTTCGGAGGTGTCGATATTCGGTGAGCACGTCAGTCGCATCTTGCGCCCAGAAGTGAACACGTCGACCGTCTGATCGTCGTACACCCCGATGAGAACGCCGTAGCCGCTGGGCGGTTGCCCGAGGCGGTCCACTTCCTCGCGCAGGGCGACCAGTTGCTGCCGCGCCTCCTTGAGGGTGTCCATCAGCTTGGTGTTGCGAATTGTCAGCGAATCCACCCGGGCTTCCAATTCCCGTGTGCGATCCGGCGTGTCGGCGAGTTGCCTCCGGAGTGCAGCCGCCTCGGCGCGTACTACCTCGAGTTCCCTCCAGGCTGCCGAATCCGAATGTTCGATGGGGCTCATGATGCTGCTCCTCCCAGTCCCGGTCTATCAACGCTACCGGGGACAAGCCGTTCCCGCTTTCCGACATGGTTTCGTCGTGATCACATCTAGGCTGCGGTCACCGGGCCGGACGACCATGTTAGCCTGCCCTAACCTGTTTCCGGCGAGCTATTTCGCCGACCGAGCCGAAAGGGTGCTATCGATGCTCCTTCCCAGCAGTCGTACCCGTTACCGGGTTAACGCCACAAGGACGCTTCGTGTTTCCGTGGCTACCGTCGCGGCGGCCCTCGCCGTTACCGGCACCCTGGCGGGCTGCGGCTCGGACGACACCGATTCCGGGTCCACGACCGCTGCCGGCAGCGTCTCGGCCACCACGGTCGCACCTGACGATAATGCCGCCGCACCCGCCGTCACCGCGGCGGAATTGCAGTCCACGCTGACCACGTTCGCCGATCCGGCGGTTCCCGCGGCGGACAAGGCGAAACTCGTGACCGACGGTGACCAGCGGGTCGCGCTCATCGAGCGGATGAACCAGGGCCTGGCCAACTACCAGGTCACCTTCACCGTCACCGAGGTGCGGCAGGACGGCGACCGCGCCGACGCCGACGTGGATGTCACCAGCCCGCACGGCACCATGCCCGATGTGGCCATGACCTGGGAGTACGACGACAGCACCTGGAAGATCTCGGACGCCTCCGCGTGCACCATCCTCGGCATGGCGCGCGCCGCCTGCCAGCCGTAGCAACCCCGCGGTCCGCGCACCGATCAGCACGGTGCGCCGGACAACGGATGATCGCCACGTCCCTCAGCCCTTGGACGGCCTCCGCTGTGGCTTGGGGGCCACCACGCCGTCGGCCAGCCGCCGCGCGCTCACCAGAAACGCCGTATGCCCCTGCATGCGGTGTTCGGGGCGCACGGCGAGGCCGACCACGTGCCAGGGCCGGATGAGCGACTCCCAGGCGCGCGGTTCGGTCCAGCACTGCTGGCGGCGCAGCGCCTCCACCACCTCGGAGAGCTGGGTGACGGTGGCCACGTAGACGATGAGCACGCCGCCGGGGATGAGCGCCTTGGACACGGTGTCCAGGACATCCCAGGGCTTGAGCATGTCGAGGATGACGCGGTCGACCTGGTCGCCGGAGTATTCGGCGAGGTCGGCGACGGTGAGGTCCCAGTTCGCCGGGCGTTCCCCGAAGAACTTCTCGACGTTCTTGACCGCGTGTTCGGCGTGGTCGTCGCGCACCTCGTAGGAGATGACCCTGCCCTCGGGGCCGACCGCGCGCAGCAGCGAGCAGGTGAGCGCACCCGATCCGGCACCGGCCTCCAGCACTCGCGCACCGGGGAAGATATCGCCCTCGTGCACGATCTGGGCGGCGTCCTTGGGGTAGATGACCGCCGCGCCGCGCGGCATGGACAGCACGTAGTCGGTGAGCAGCGGCCGCAGCGCCAGATACGGCGTGCCGTTGGCGGAGTTCACCACGCTGCCCTCGTCGACACCGATGAGGTCGTCGTGGCGGATCTGCCCCTTGTGGGTGTGGAACTCCTTGCCCTCCTCCAGGATCACCGTGTGCTGGCGGCCCTTGGCGTCGGTCAGCTGCACCCGGTCACCGCTGCGGAAGGGGCCGGTCCGTCTGGCCGTCATGTATCTCCTGTCCAGTATCGATGGGCTTGATCGCCGGCCCGCCGTGGTCACGCAGGCTGCCGCCTCCGGGCCGGACCGATCATGCCGTTTGCCGTGCTGTCGCCACGGCCGTCGTCTGCCGCACCGTGTCGGTGCCTGGGTTTAGCCTGCCAGGTATGCAGGTGCCCGCGTCCACGACCCCGGATTCCGCGGGCGGTACGCCCCCGCCCACCGAACCGTTCGTGGGGCGGCCGCTCGCGCTGTCGCCTTCGCGGGCAATCGATTTCAAACAGTGCCCGCTCAAATACCGGTTGCGGGCAATCGACCGGATACCGGAACCGCCGGCCACGGCGGCGGTGCGGGGCACCCTGGTGCATGCCGTCCTCGAGGCCCTGTTCGGGCTCCCGGCGACCGATCGGCTACCGGAGGCCGCCGCGGCCCTCGTCGAGCCCGCGTGGGCCCGCCTGATCGCCGACCGGCCCGAGGTGGCGGACGTGGTGGCCGACGGCGGCCTGCCGGTGCTGCTGGCCGAGGTCGCCGACCTCGTCCGCGTGTACTTCACGCTGGAGGACCCGACCACCGTCGATCCGGAGTCGGTGGAGTTCTTCCTCGAAACCGAACTGCCCGACGGTTCGCCGGTGCGCGGCATCGTGGACCGCATCGACCGGGCGGCCGACGACGCCCTGCACATCGTCGACTACAAGACCGGCCGCTCCCCCGCCCCGGCCTACGAGGCCCGCGCGCTGTTCCAGTTGAAGTTCTACGCCCTGGTCCTGTTGCACACCCGCGGCGTGGTGCCCGCCCAGCTGCGGCTGCTCTACCTGGCCGACGGGCAGACGCTCACCTACGAACCGGATGCCGACGAGCTGCGCCGCTTCCAGCGCATCGTGTCGGCGCTGTGGGCGGCCATCGACGCGGCCACCAAGACCGGCGACTTCCCGCCCAACCGGGGCTGGATGTGCGACTACTGCGACTACCGCGCCCTGTGCCCGGAGTTCGGCGGCACCCCGCCGCCGTATCCGGGTGTCGCGGCGGCTATCGCGGAATCGGACGCGGCGGAATCGGGCCCAGCGCGGTCAGGCGCAGAAGGCGTGGCCTGAGTCGTCCTGGCGCGCCGTGGTACCGGGCGCGCAGGCGCGGACGGTCCAGCGTCCGTCATCGCAGATGGCCAGATGGGTCCAGTCCCAGATGACGGTCTCGCCGAGATCGTGGGCGGGACAGGGCAGCTCCTCGGCCGCCGCGGGACCGCCCGGCACGGCCGTCAGAACCGCGGCGGTGCCGAGAACGATTGCGACGCAGGACTTCCGCAGAATGAACATCGAGCCTCCGTGGTGTCGTTCGAGCGATCGATATGACACGGGTGAAGCAAGATGACGCGAGGCCACGCTAGCAAGCACCCGCCGCGCATCGCCACGGCGGGTGCTGAATCGTGATGTGGTTGTGTGGATGCGGCCGTGCTCAGAAGGCGCGGCAGGAGCGGATGTCGGTGGCCAGGATGGCCTTCGCGCCGAGATCCGCCAGCCGGTCCATGAGTTCGTTGCCGCTCTTGCGCGGGACCAGCGCCCGCACCGCCACCCAGTCCGGATCGGTGAGCGGGGAGACGGTCGGCGACTCCAGTCCGGGTGTGATCGCCACGGCGGCGTCGAGCAGCGTCTTGGGGCAGTCGTAGTCGAGCATCAGGTACTGCTGAGCGAAGACGACGCCCTGGACCCGGGCCACCAGCTGGTTGCGCGTCTTGTCGCGCTGGTCCGCGCCCTTCGCCTCGATCAGCACGCCCTCGGAATCGCACAGCGAGTCGCCGA
The DNA here is from genome assembly GCF_030766805.1 of Nocardia sp. CC213A. Classification (NCBI taxonomy): domain Bacteria; kingdom Bacillati; phylum Actinomycetota; class Actinomycetes; order Mycobacteriales; family Nocardiaceae; genus Nocardia; species Nocardia sp. CC213A. Next base: position 96,351 of record NZ_JASFXA010000025.1, on the reverse strand, counting down.
AGGCCACCAGATTGTGCTGGCGCAGGGTGCGGCCCGAGCCCACCACATCGGCGATGGCGTCGGCCACGCCGAGCTGGATGGAGATCTCCACAGCGCCGTCGAGGCGGATGACCTCGGCCTCGATCCCGCGCGCGGCCAGATCCGCGAGCACCAGATTCGGATAGGAGGTGGCGATGCGCTTGTCGTAGAGGTCCTCCACCTTCCATTCGCGTCCCGCCGGTGCGGCGTAACGAAAGGTGGAGCGGCCGAAGCCGAGCGAGAGCCGCTCCTGCACCGGCGCACCGGAGTCCAGGGCGAGGTCGCGGCCGGTGATGCCGAGGTCCAGCTCACCGGAGCCGACGTAGATGGCGATGTCCTTGGGCCGCAGGAAGAAGAATTCCACCTGGTTGGCGGGATCGAGGACGCTCAGATCGCGGGAATCGGTGCGCTTGCGGTAGCCCGCCTCGCTCAGGATGGCGACGGCGGATTCGGAGAGTGCGCCCTTATTGGGGACGGCGACGCGAAGCATAGGGTGTCCTTTCGGGACGGGTGGGGGGACGTGCGGACGGCGGTCGAGTGGGGTTCGGCCGTACGGCGGGTACGGCGATTCGGCGCGTCACAGATGTCGGTACACGTCCTCGAGCCGCAGTCCGCGGCCCACCATCAGCACCTGCACCCAGTACACGAGCTGCGAGATCTCCTCCGCGAGCGATTCGTCGCTCTCGTGCTCGGCGGCCAGCCAGACTTCCCCGGCCTCCTCCAGCACCTTCTTGCCCTGCGCATGCACGCCGGCGTCCAAGGCGGCGACGGTGCCCGACCCCTCGGGTCGGTTGACGGCACGATCCTGCAGCTCGGCGAACAGGGCTTCGAAAGATTTCACGAGCAAACATTCTCGCAGACCAGGGGCGGCCTACCGCTGCCGGGCCTGCCCGCCCGGCGCATGCTCGCGGGTGGGAACCGGTTCCGGCCGCTGCGGGCGGCGTCGCGGACACCCCCGCCGGCGGTCCGGTACGCCGCCCGACCGGCACATCGTGGTGCCGGTCGGGCGGAAAACTCAGCCGCGCGTCGACGCCTCGGCGTGCAGCAGCTCGGTGAGCTCGGTCACGGCCGCCCGCAGATTGCTCGCGAAGGTGTGCATCTGCGCGGCAACGGATTTGGGTGTGGCGAGGTAGAGGTTCCAGCGATCGGGCAGCATGACGTAGGCGACGCCGATGCAGGTGGGGCTGGTGGAGCCGAAACCGAAGTACTGGATGTTCACCGACGGCGCGGAACTGGTACTCAGGTAGTCGTCGCGGGTGATGCGCCAGCCGGGGCTGTCGTAGAACGGCATCGGATCGGTGGCGCCCAGCTGCTCACCGCGGCGACGCTGGATGAGTTGCAGCTCCCACAGATGCTGTTCGGGCGCCTCCCCGCGCTGGCACTCCTTGGCGCGGGCCACATGGGCGTCCGCGGCGGCCCGCAGCGCCTGCCGCCGCCGCTCCGGGTCGGCGTCCGGATCCTCCATGGCGGCAATGAATTCCACGATCTCCGGGGTGACCACGCGCATGGCCTCGGTGCGGCCGTTGCGGAAGTGGCGGGTGGCGATGGATTCGTAGGTGGCCCCGATCATGCCCTTGCTGCGCTGGTGGGCGAGCTGATAGCTGAGCTGGGCGAAGGCATCCGGGGAGATGCCCAGCTGTTTGGCGCGACCGGTGCCGAAATCGGCGAAGGACACCGTCGAGGTGGCGTTGTCGGCCGCGTACTGCGCGAACGACGCCGCCGCGCTCGCGATCTCGCGCTTGCGGTCGTCGTCGAGCGCGAAGACGACGGGCTCGACCGCGGGCATGCCCTGCGGCTGCGCGCCCGAAACGGCGGCGTGCTCGGCCACCGGCGTCTCCGACAGCGCGTCGACGAAGGACAGGATGGTAGTGCCGTCCAGTCCGCAGTGCTCGACATTGATCCCGGCGGTGCCGTCGGCGAAGACGATGAAGGACACCGCCTTGTCGAACCAGCGGTTGCCGCTGTCCCCGTGCAGCAGCTGATCGCACGCCTGCTGGGTGTCGCGCGGCGCGAAATCCTCCAGGCAGACGAGGAACAGCGCGGTCTCGATGGTGTCGAGGGCCGCGACGTTCACCGGCACCGCGCGCAGCGCCCCGCGCACCCGCGCCCAGTCGGCCCGAGCCATGGTGGTCAGGTGCCCGGGCGAGGTGTTGATGGGCGCGCGCCGCGCCCCCGCCTTCATGACCGAACGCAGGCCGTCGACGATATCGCCGGGAGCGTAGGGGGCACCGGCCGGGCCGATGACATCCATGCGGAACATATTGCCGCGGTAGCAGACCACGATGTGCCGGGCCTGCGACGGACCCGGCCACTCCGGGCTGTAGGGCACCCGCACCCCGTCCTGCGGATCGCCGGGAATCCGCGTCTCGGAGAACAGGAACTTGTTCTGCGCCATGTTCAGCCGCTGTCCGCGCTGGGTCGCGGGCGGAACCCGCTCGGCGTCGAGTTGCAGTTTGTAGTTCACCGCGGCGCTCACCAGCGCCCCCGCGCGCTCGGCCTGATCGGCGGCGGTGGCGGCGGCGAGCACGGTGTCGTCGCGGAACAGGAAGAAGAAGTTGGCGTTGAGCGCGATCCGGTCCCGTCGCCCCAGGTAGCGCGAGGGCCAGAACTCGTCCAGCCAGCTGCCCACCCCGGGAGTGCTGTCGTAGCGCTCGAGGTCGGCCTGCAGCGCGCGGGCCGGGCTGTCGGGGCGGAGCATGAGCTCGACCGCGGCGGCGGTGGCCGCGTATTCATCGCCGGTGAGCAGCGGTGCGCACCAGTGCAGGAACCGCGTGCAGCTGTCCTCCAGGGTGGGCAGCGGCACCCGGGGCAGCTGGTCGTCGTGGGCGAAGGTCGGTTCGCTCAAGAGAGGTCCTCGTGGTCGAAGGATAGGGTCGGAGACGGGCGAGACACGTAGAGCTGAGCGTAGAGCCAGCCATCGGATTCGTGCCCCTCGGTGTCGACGCCATTGTCGGCCAAGGTATTCAGGACCTGGGTGCGCTCGTCGGCGGCCGCGAAGCGGCGCTGCCGGAACGACCCGGGTACGCGTTCGGTCCGGTAGCCGAGTTCGGCCAGCCGCGCGGCGATCGGATCGAAGGAGAACATGCGCAGCACGAAATGCGCCATCCAGGGCAGCTTTCCGCCGTGCGCGCGGGCGACCCGCAGCAGGGTGCGGTCGGTGATGTAGCCGACGCATCCGGTGGAGATGACGAGGTCGGCGGTGGCCAGGGTGGCACGCTGCGCCTCGGTGGGGTCGGCGGCTTCCAGGTCGGCGTGCACGGTGTCGTCCAGCAGTCCGGCGGCGCGGGCGTAGTCCAGTGCCGGGCGGGAGGCGTCCATGCCGATGAAGCGAACGCCGGGCAGCCGGTCGGCGGTGGCGAGGCGGGCGCGGTCGCGCGCGATGAGTGCGGCGGCGGCATCGTCACCGTCGGAGTCGGCGTCTCGATAGTGCTCGGTGAGTTCGGCCATGTTGATGCCCAGGCGCAGCAGGGCCGCGTTCACGCCGTAGGAGCAGCCCAGATCCAGCACGGTCGGGGCGGCGATGCCGGTGGCGGCACGGTAGTCGGCGATGAGGCTCGCGAAGTGCGGTGTCGCCAGTTCCGGTATGCAGTAGTCCAATTCGGCCATCCGCGCGTAATACTCGCGTGGATCGGGCCGGTCGTAGATGTGGTCGAACGAGGCTTTCCCGGTGCTGTGCAACGAAACCGGCACGTGTTCTCCTTCTTGGTCGAGCACTCAATCCAGCAGGCGGTCGCCGCGTACGGCCGTCGCGCCGCCGAGGTGTGCGGGCAGCACCCGGCCGAACAGCTGCCGACTGCGCTCCGCCGTGCCGATCACCCCGGTGGTCCGGCTGTAGGCGAAGATGGCGGTGTGCCGCTGCGCCGCGCCGGTGACCGGTGACACCCGGTGCAGCGAGTAGCGGCCCTGGAACAGCTGCAGATCCCCGGGGCGCAGGTCGAGGCGGCGAATCAGGTTCTCCCCCTTGCCTTCCAGCACGGCACGCACATCGTCGAGATGTTCCGCCTCCGGCGTGCGGATGCCCGGACAGTATTCGAAGACGCCGCCGGATTCCGGACGCTGGGTGAGCATGCTGACGGTGAATTCGTTGGTGTCGAAGTGCCAGGGGTGCGACATGCCCGGCGCGACCACGTTCAGGCAGAGTCCCGCCAGCGGGTCGGTGTACTCGTGCAGCTGCTCGAGCTCGAAGCAGTCGGCCACGAACCGCTGGAACACCGGGCTGGTGTAGAGCCGCTGAATCAGCGTGTGCGCCGGAATGAGATCCCTTGCCACGAAGGCGTTTCCGCGCTCGAGCACGATGCGGCCCGGATGGTGCTCGGGTAGTTCGGCGTCCAGCGGGATGTTGTAGGCGTTGACTTGTTCGACGGTGTAGTAGGCCCGCGGGGCCAGTTCCGCGCCCTCGGCGCGCAGTGTCTCCAGGAACGCCGGGCGCACGAATCCGGTGAGCACACTGCACCCGTCGGCGGCCAGGTCGGCGCGCGCCGCCCGCACGGCCCGCAGCCAGCCCGCGCCGCCGGGCACGTCCAGCGGGTAGCGCTCGGTGTCCACCACCTCGGTCACCGAATCATCCACCATCCCATCGCCAGTGGATGGGCACGCGTCGGTCCAACCCCCGCTCGTAACCATGCCGACCATTCTCACCAGAGGGGCGTCGGCGCGCCAGGGATTCGCTGGAATCGGTCACCGCACGTGGTCAGAGAGTTTTCTTGCATCCCAACAGAATTCATGCGTGCGGAGATCGCCGTCGGTCCGACGCACGATGGACGGCGCACTATTGCGTGCGGCGGCCATCAGCCGTATGCGCCGCGCGGGCCAGCGCCGCGGCGACCTCCGCGGGTGACAGATAGTGGCCGGTCTGCTCGAAATCGCCGATGGTGTGGGCGATTCGGTCGGTGTAGCCGATGCGCAGGAAGTCGTCACCGGCCAGTGCGTGCAGGGTCCAGTCGAAGACGGTGCGGGTGCGGGCCACCACGGTGCGCAGGGCCAGCAGATGGTAGGCGCGGGTGACGAACTGCGCGGGGACGCCCCGCAGTCCGATGCCGAGCGGGCGAGCGAGGGCGTCGCGGCCGCCCAGGTCGACCACCATGCCGAGATCGCGGTGCCGGTACGGGGTGCGCGCAGCGCCGCGCAGCGTGGCGGCGAGGTTGCGGGCCAGTCGGCGGCCCTGGCGGCTGGCGTGCTGGGCGGTGGGCGCGCAGACGGCGTCGCCGCCGGTGGACAGGTCCGGGACGGCGGCGGCGTCACCACAGGCCCACACCCCCGCCAGGCCGGGGACGGTCAGATCCGCGGCCGCGACCACCCGACCGCGGGCGGTCTCGGCGCCCAGGTGGGCGGCCAGCGGACTGGGGGCGACGCCCGCGCTCCACAGCACGGTGCGGGTCGGGATCACGGCTCCGGTGGTGAGGGTGACCGACCGCTCGGTGACCTCGGCCGCCGACGCCCCGGGTCGGAAGTCGATCTCCCGCCGCGCCAGCAGCCGCTTGGCATCGGCTCCGAGCCGTTCGCCCAGTTCCGGCATGATGTGGTCGCCGTGGGTGATGAGGTGCCAGCGCACCGTGGTCGGGTCCAGGCGCGGAAAGTACTGCCGCGCGGCGGCTTTGGTGAGCCGATTGAGCACCGCGGCGGTCTCGGTGCCCGCGTAGCCCGCGCCGATGGCGACGAAAGTCGACCGTTCGCGCCGCTCCGCCTCGGTATCGGCGACCGCCGCCAGATCGAGTTGGCGCAGCACGTGGTCGCGCAGGTACACGGCCTCGGCCAAGGTCTTCATCCCGAACCCGTACTCGCGCAGACCCGGGACATCCATGACCCGGGTGATGCTGCCGGGCGTGAGCACCAGGTGGTCGTAGTCGAGCGCGTACTCCAGTCCGGACCGCAGCCGCCGCACCACGCACCGACGCGCATCCGGTTCCACGCCCACCACCATGCCCGGCGCGATCTCGGTGCGCCGCAGCACCCGCCGCAACGACACCGACACCGCCCGCGCCGTCAGCACCCCCGCCGCCACCTGCGGCAGCAGCGGCAGATACAGCGCCGCGTCATCCGGCGCGACCAACGTCACCTCGGCCTCCCCCGGCCGCAGCGTCCGCTCCAACGTCCGAGCGCACTCCACTCCGGCGAAACCACTCCCGACGATGACGATCCGCGCAGGGGTCATCCGCCCAACGTAGCAACGCGCACCCGCGCGGCGGTGGAGGCTGTCGAAGAGCGGCCGACTCGTCGGCGCTCCTCCCGCCCCTGGAAACACGCACCCGCCCGTGCTTCCATGCGGCGTGGCCAGTGAGCTCGCAGCGGCGTTTCAGCGGTTGATCCGACAGGTCTCGGCGGCGCTGGAATCGGCGGCATCCGGCGTCTCCCAGCGGCTGCGCGCGGAATCCGAGGCGGGCCTGCGCGAACCCGCCCGCGCCCTCCCCGCTGCGGACACCGTCGTCGCGAAGCCGATCAAGTTTCCGCCACCGCCGGAACTGCGCGCACCGACCAGCCGGGAGCGCTGGCACGCCTTGGCCGATATCGCCGAGGGCCGCCTGCCGGAGCCGAAGATCTTCAACTCCCCCGATCTGGACGCGCTCGCGCGCTCGAAACTCCATATCGCGCTGGAGAATCAGTGGCCGGGCACCAAGTCCATCAAGGAGCGGGCCGCGCGTGTCGTGACCTCGAAACTGAACGATCTGCCTCCTGGGGTGCCGGTTCGCATCGCATCGTCGGGCAATCATGCGATCGCCTATGCGGGGGCGCTGGGCCGCCGTCGTATCCCGGTCATCGCGGTGGTACCGGAGAACACGTCCGCCGTGAAGATCTCGAAACTGGAGGAGCGCGGCGCGACCGTGATCCGGTACGGGTCGTCCTACGACGACGCCTACTCGCACGCCAAACGCCTCACTGCGGAACAGGGGGTCGGTTTCTGGACGTGTCGGCGCACGACTCGGTCGCCGCATTGGGCACCGCGGTCCACGACATGCTGTCGCTGCGGCCCTCCGCCAGCACCTTGGTGTTACCCGCCGGTGGCGGTACGGTCGCCTCGGCCGCACAGGTCGTGCGGGATTTCGAAGAGATCTGGGGCGGACGCCGCACGGTACTCGTAGCCTGCCCGGAGAACGCGCCGACGGTCTACGAGTCCTTCAAGGCCGGCGAGCCGGTCACGGTCCCCGCCCACACCATGGCCGAGGCCGTGAACGTCGGCACTGTCGACGCCCATCTGCTTCCGCAGATCCTCGACGCCGCCGACGATGTCGTGCTCGTCCCGGAATCGTCGATCCGGGAGGGCGTTCCGCTGCTGAGCGCCGCGATCGGCAGTCCCGTCGAGGCCGGTGCGACGCTCGGGCCGATGGCCGTCATCGGATCGCAGGGTGTCCTGCACGGGGCCAGCGGAGCCGTGCACGACGTCCGCGGTCAGGAGGTGCTCACACTGGTCACCGGCGGCAATGTCGCCCGTGCGCAGGGGGGGTGATCGGGGAGCACTCGTCGATCAGGGCGGTCGACCGCCGACCGCCACGCTGCCGCCCGCCGTACCGGGCGGCCCTCACGCCGGTGTGTGACCGCCGCGCGGCCCTCACACCGGTGGGTGACCGGCGGCGAGGTGGCCGAGTTCGGTGACGGTGAGGCCGATGAGGGAGTCGCGGAAGACGCGGCCGTCGCGGGCGGGGACGGGGATTTCGCAGGGGACGACCAGGACCGAGCAGCCCGCGGTTTCGGCGGCCTGGACGCCGGTGGGGGAATCCTCGATGGCCACGCAGTGTTCGGGGGCGACGCCGACCAGTTCGGCGGCGCGCAGGTAGATGTCGGGGGCCGGTTTACCGTGTGGCACCTCGTCGCCGCAGACGGAGATGTGGAAGTGGTGGCGGCCCAGGGTGTCCAGGCCGAATTCGGTGAGCGAGCGTTTGGTGTTGGTGACCAGGGCCATGGGTACCTGCGCGGCGGCGAGGGTGGCCAGGGCGTCCTGGGCACCCGGCCGCCAGGGGATCGCGCCGGTGGTGAACAGTTCGGTGACGCGGGCCTCCAGCCAGTGGCCCGCTTCGCCCAGGGCCGCCGGGGTCGGGTCCAGGCCCAGGCCGTTGAACATGATGCGCAGTGCGTTGGGTCCGGACGCGCCGATCAGGGCGTGCCGGATCTGGTCGGTCATCTCGCGGCCGAGTTCGGCCGCGAGTTCCCGCACGGCGATATCCCAGAGTTTCTCCGAATCGAGCAGGGTGCCGTCCATATCCCAGAGCACGGCGGCCGGGCGGGTCATCGGAGCAACTCCTCGGGGTCGGTGGTCAGAGGCCGGAGGCGGTGATGAGCATACGGCCACCGCTGTTGTCGACCTCGATCCAGCGGTTCTCGCTATCGGTGGATCCGTTCTTCAGGACGTAGGTGAGGGCGACGACGGCCCGATTCGCGCCCTGCGGCGTGACGGTACCGACGCGGACCTCGGCGATGGTGCCCCAGAACTGCGCGTAATTGCTGTAGCCGCCGGTGACCGCCTGGTACGACGGTGACAGCATGGACCACGCGCCGCTCACATTCCCCGGCAGCATGCCGTAGTAGTTCCGCACGAACGCACTGACATTGCCCGGATTCGGCGGGGCCGCAGTGGTGGTCGGCGTGGTGGTCACGGTCGTCGTGGTCGGATTCGCACTCGTGGTGGTGGACGGCGGCGCGGTGGTCGTGGTCGGCGCGGCGGTGCGCGACGGCTCCTGGCTGTCGGCCTGGCCGATCACCGCGGGCGAGGTCGGCGCGGCGCTCGAGGTACCGGCGACCGGCGGCGCGACCTGCGACGTTCCGGTGGCGACGGGCGGATTCTCCCCTCCCCCACCGCGGTTCACGGTGGTGGTGATCACCGCGGCGAGCAGCAGCGCCGCGACCACCCCCACTCCGGCCAGCGCGAGCCGCCGACGGTCGCGCCGCGTCCCCTGCGCCGCACCGGAATTCGGCACCACCGGCAGCGGACCGCTCGCCGGGCGCTCGGATGTCCCCGTACCCGTGTGCCGCGCGGGCGTACCCATGTCCACATGCATGGTCGGATCGGTGCTGTTGCCCGTCACGCCGTGCGAATTGGACAGCACCGTGGTCTGCGCCGCCGCATCCGCGGCCGCCGCGGCGGGCAGCACCTTGGTCGGATTCGGATGCGCGTGCGCGGGCACACCGCGCCCCTCGGCCACCGCCTCCAACGCCTCGTGCGCCTGTTTCATGGTCGGCCGCGCGTCGCCTTCGGCCGCCAGCAGTTCCATGAGCACCGGGCCGAGCGGTCCGGCCCGCCGGGCTTCGGGCACCCGGGCCCGCGCCACCGAGTGCAGCACGGCGAGCGGGTTGTCGCCCTCACCGAAGGGCGGCGTGCCCTCCACCGCCGCGTACAGCGTGGAGCCGAGCGCGAATACGTCGGAGGACGGTTCCGGATTCTCACCCCGCGCCACCTCCGGTGAGAGATACGCCGGTGTGCCCGCGAGGAATCCGGTGGAGGTGACGGTCACATCACCCACCGCCCGCGAGATGCCGAAGTCGGTGATCTTCACGGTGCCGTCGTCGGCGACGAGGATATTGGCGGGCTTCACGTCCCGGTGCACGATGCCCGCGTCATGGGCCGCCGCCAGCGCCGCCGCCACCTTGGCCCCGATCCGGGCGACCTGGGTGGGCGGCAGCGGCCCCTTCTCCCGCATGACGGCGGCCAGGCTGGGCGCGTTCACGTACTCCATGACCAGCCACGGCTGGCCGTCCTCCTCGGCCACGTCGAAGACGGTGACGGCGTTGACGTGGTGCAGTCGCGCCGCGATCCGCCCTTCGCGCATGGCCCGCATCCGGGCCTCGATGGCCTGGGAGCGGGACAGCCCCGGGCCCAGCAGCAGTTGCTTGACCGCGACCGTGCGCCGCAGGCGCACATCGGTCGCACGCCACACGACTCCCATCGCACCGGTGCCGATCGGATCCGTGAGCCGATACCGTCCCGCAATCAGCCGGTCTGCCGTCATGTGGTTGTACCCCTCCTGCTGGCGTCACGCCGAGCCCACCCTGCAACTCTGCGCGATAGCCCGGAAAACTTCCGAAATCCTATGCGTTGAAATACTTCGCTTCCGGATGCAGCAGTACGAACGCATCCGTCGACTGCTCCGGATGCAATTGCAACTCCTCCGACAGCGTCACTCCGATGCGGCCCGCTTCCAGCAGGTCCACCAGCTTGGCGCGGTCTTCGAGGTCCGGGCAGGCCCCGTAGCCGAAGGAGTAACGTGCTCCACGGTATCCGAGTTTGAAGTAATCCAGCACATCGGCCGGGTCTTCGTCGGCGACCGAATGTCCTTCCAGCACAAGCTCTTCCCGGATACGGCGATGCCAAAACTCGGCCATCGCCTCGGTGAGCTGCACCCCGATGCCGTGCACCTCCAGATAGTCGCGGTAGTTGTTCTCCGCGAACAGCACGTTCGCGAAATCGGCGATGGGCTGGCCCATGGTGACCAGCTGGAACGGCAGCACGTCCACCTGGCCGCGCTCGCGCGCCAGCTCCCGGGAGCGGATGAAGTCGGCGATGCACAGGAACCGGTCGCGCTGCTGGCGCGGGAAGGTGAACCGATACCGCTGCGGCGCATCGGGGTCCGGTTCGGTGAGCACGATCACATCGTCGTCCTCGGAGACCGCCGGGAAGTAGCCGTAGACGAGCGCCGCGTGCGCGAGCACCCCTTCGGCGGTGAGCCGGTCGAGCCAGTACCGCAGCCGCGGGCGGCCCTCGGTCTCCACCAGCTCCTCGTAGGTGGGGCCGTCTCCGGCGCGCTGGCCGCGCAGCCCCCACTGCCCGAGGAACAGCGCCCGCTCGTCGAGCAGACCCGAATATTCCTGTACCGACAGCCCTTTCACCACGCGGGTGCCCCAGAAGGGCGGCACCGCCACGGGCAGATCGGCGGCCACGTCGGAACGCGCGGGCACCTCGATGGGTGTCTCCTTGGCGCGGCGTTCGGCGGCGATGCGCTTGGAGCGCTCGTGGCGGGCCTTGCGTTCGGCGGCCTTCTCCCGTTCGGCGGTGGCCTCCGGGGAATCCGGATCGGGGCCGCCGCCGCGTTTGCGGGTCATGATCTCGTCCATGAGCCGCAGCCCCTCGAAGGCGTCGCGGGCGTAGTGCACATCGCCCTCGTAGACCTCGGTGAGATCGTTCTCCACGTAGGCGCGCGTCAGGGCCGCACCGCCGAGGAGCACCGGGAACTGCTCGGCCACCCCCTTGGCGTTGAGTTCCTCCAGGTTCTCCTTCATGATCACCGTGGATTTGACCAGCAGCCCGGACATGCCGATCACATCGGCCTTCTTGTCCACGGCGGCGTCGAGAATGGTGGCGATCGGCTGCTTGATGCCGAGGTTGACCACCTCGTAGCCGTTGTTGGACAGGATGATGTCGACCAGGTTCTTGCCGATGTCGTGCACGTCGCCCTTGACGGTGGCCAGCACGATGCGCCCCTTGCCGGAGTCGTCGGTGGCCTCCATATGCGGTTCCAGGTGCGCCACGGCGGCCTTCATCACCTCCGCGGACTGCAGCACGAACGGCAGCTGCATCTGGCCCGAACCGAACAGCTCGCCGACGGTCTTCATCCCCGCCAGCAGCGTCTCGTTGATGATTCGCAGCGGCGGCACTTCGCGCATGGCAGCGTCGAGATCGGCCTCCATACCGGCCTTCTCACCGTCGACGATGCGGCGTTCGAGGCGTTCGAACAACGGCAGCGCGGCCAGTTCCTCCGCGCGCGAAGCCTTGGAGGAGGCCGCCGAGACGCCCTCGAACAGCGCCATCAGTTTCTGCAGCGGGTCGTAGTCCTCGCCGCGGCGGTCGTAGACCAGATCCAGCGCGGTCTGGCGCTGCTCCTCGGGAATCCGGCTCATGGGCAGGATCTTGGAGGCGTGCACGATGGCCGAATCCAGTCCGGCTTCGACGCACTCGTGCATGAACACCGAGTTCAGCACCTGCCGGGCGGCGGCGTTGAGACCGAAGGAGATATTCGACAGGCCCAGGGTGGTCTGCACATTCGGGTGGCGGCGCTTGAGTTCGCGGATGGCCTCGATGGTTTCGATGCCGTCGCGCCGCGACTCCTCCTGACCGGTGCCGAGGGTGAAGGTCAGGGTGTCGATGATGATGTCGGATTCGGCCAGTCCCCAGTTGCCGGTGATATCGGCGATGAGGCGTTCGGCGATCTCGACCTTCTTCTCGGCGGTGCGGGCCTGCCCCTCCTCGTCGATGGTCAGCGCCACCACGGCCGCGCCGTGTTCGGCGACCAGGCGCATGGTCTGCTGGAACCGCGAGTCGGGTCCGTCGCCGTCCTCGTAGTTGACCGAGTTGACCGCGCAGCGCCCGCCGAGGTGTTCCAAACCCGCCTGCAGCACCGGGGTTTCGGTGGAGTCGAGCATGATCGGCAGGGTGGACGCGGTGGCCAGGCGGCTGGCCAGCTCCCGCATGTCCTTGGTGCCGTCGCGGCCCACGTAGTCCACGCACAGGTCGAGCATGTGCGCTCCGTCGCGGGTCTGGTCCTTGGCGATGTCCAGGCACTTCTGCCAGTCCTCGGCGAGCATGGCCTCGCGGAACGCCTTGGAGCCGTTGGCGTTCGTGCGCTCGCCGATCATGAGGATGGAGGCGTCCTGCTCGAACGGCACCGAGGTGTAGATCGACGACACGCTCGGTTCATGCTCGGGCTTCCGGTGCGCGGGCGTGAGTTCGCGCACCGCCTCGGCCACCTGGCGGATGTGCTCCGGGGTGGTGCCGCAGCAGCCGCCGACCAGCGCCAGTCCGAATTCGGAGACGAACTGCCGCATGGCCACGGCCAGTTCCTCCGGCGTCAGCGGGTACACCGCGCCGTTCGCGCCCAGTACCGGCAGGCCCGCGTTCGGCATGACCGAGACCGGCAGGTTGGCGTGCTTGGACAGATGCCGCAGATGTTCGCTCATCTCGTCCGGGCCGGTGGCGCAGTTCAGGCCGATCATGTCGACGCCGAGCGGTTCGATGGCGGTGAGGGCCGCGCCGATCTCGGAACCGACCAGCATGGTGCCGGTGGTCTCCATGGTGACGTGGGTGATGATCGGGATGCGGCGACCCGACCGCGCCATGGCGTGCTGGCTGCCCACGATGGCGGCCTTCACCTGGAGCAGGTCCTGGCAGGTCTCCACCAGGATGGCGTCCGCGCCGCCGTCGAGCATGCCGAGGGCGGCCTCGGTGTAGGCGTCGCGCAGCGAGGCGTAGGGCGCGTGCCCGAGCGTGGGCAGCTTGGTGCCCGGCCCCATCGACCCCAGCACGTAGCGGGGCGTGCCGTCGGCGGAGGGCCCCATCTCGTCGGCGACCTCGCGCGCCAGGCGGGTGCCGCGCTCGGACAGGTCGCGGATGCGATCGGCGATGTCGTAGTCGGCCAGGTTGGGCAGATTGCAGCCGAAGGTGTTGGTCTCGACCGCGTCCGCACCGGCCTCGAAGTACGCGCGGTGAATGTGTCGCAGCACGTCGGGGCGGGTTTCGTTGAGGATTTCGTTACATCCCTCGAGTCCCCGGAAGTCGTCCAGGGTCAAATCCGCCGCCTGCAACATGGTGCCCATCGCACCGTCGCCGATCACGACACGCTTGCGGAGCGTGTCGAGTAGGGTGGTGTCGAACTCGGCGCGGGGGGACACAGACATGTACTCAAGAGTAGTGGTCTGTCCCGACAATCCGGGCCCCGGTGCCGCCGGTCCACGCTATGGGACGCGGCGTGTCCGCGCGCCTCGCCGCCGACACGTTCGCCACGTCACACCGTGGGCGGCGTCGGCGTGTCCCGGAGGTGCGCGTCGTTGGCGCGTCATCCCGGCCGACACCGTAGGCTGACCGGGTGAACGCCAGTGAACCCCCGGTGCCTGCCGAGACGGACCTCCCCACCCTGCGGGATCCGGTCCTCGTCGCGGCCTTCGAAGGCTGGAACGATGCCGCCGATGCCGCCAGTGGAGCGGTGGAACACCTCGAACTCATCTGGGACTCGCAACCGCTGGCCGAACTCGACTCCGAGGATTATTACGACTACCAGGTGAACCGCCCGACCGTCCGCCAGGTCGACGGTGTCACCCGTGAGATCCAGTGGCCGTCCGCCATGCTGTCGGTGTGCTCGCCGCCCGGTAGCGAACGCGATGTGGTGCTACTGCGCGGTGTCGAACCGAATATGCGGTGGCGCAGTTTCTGTGACGACATCCTCGAGTTCGTCGAACAGCTCGGGGTGTCGACGGTGGTGATCCTCGGCGCGCTGCTGGCCGATACCCCGCATACGCGGCCGGTTCCCGTCACCGGGACGGCGTACAGCAAGGAGGCCGCGGAGCGGTTCAATCTGGAGCAGACCCGCTACGAGGGACCGACCGGTATTACGGGCGTCCTGCAGGACGCCTGCGTCAAGGCCGGAGTCCCGGCGGTGTCGTTCTGGGCCGCCGTTCCGCACTATGTCTCGCAGCCGCCCAATCCGAAGGCCGTGATCGCCCTGCTGCACCGCGTCGAGGATGTGCTCGATGTGGAGGTGCCGCTCAGCGGTCTGCCCAAGCAGGCCGAGGAGTGGGAGGAAACCGTCAACGAGATGACCTCGAGCGATGAGGAGATCACCGAGTACGTACGCTCGCTCGAGGAGCGCGGCGACGCGGACGTCGATCTCAACGACGCCATGGCCAAGATCGACGGGGATGCCATCGCCGCGGAATTCGAGAAGTACCTGCGCCGACGGGGGCGGGGCAGCTTCGGGCTGTAGCGGGGGCGAAGTTAGGGCACCATTACACTGGACCGAATGACCTCGCCACGGATCGCCGCGCATCTGCACGGATTCGGTGACCGTATCGCGGCGGTCCAGCATGGTCACGAAGTCCGATATGCCCAATTAGCCGGATCAGTCACCGAATTCGCGGAACGCCTCGGTGCGGGACGTCGGCTCGTCGCCCTGGCGGTGCGCAACGACATCGGCTCGCTGGTGGCCTACCTCGGCGCCCTCGAGGCCGGGTGCGCGGTGCTGCTCACCGAGACGGTGACCGCGCAACTGATCGACAGCTACGACCCCGACGTGGTCATCACGGCCACCGCCGACGGCTCGACACCCGACCCGGTCGTCCGGCGCGACGGTTCGGCGCACACCCTGCACCCGGAGTTGGCGGTGCTGCTGAGCACCTCCGGCTCGACCGGCTCACCGAAGCTGGTACGGCTGTCCTACACCAATGTGCTGTCGAACGCGGCGGCCATCGCCGAATACCTGGAGATCGAGCCGACCGACCGCGCCGCGACGACGCTGCCGCTGTTCTACTGCTACGGACTGTCGGTGGCGCACAGCTATCTGCTGCGCGGCGCGAGCCTGCTGCTGACCAGCCGGTCGGTGGTGGAGCCCGAGTTCTGGGACGAGTTCGCCGCGCAGCGCGCCACCTCCTTCGCGGCCGTGCCCTACACCATCGACCTGCTCGACCGCATCGGATTCGAGCGCATGTCGCTGCCGCACCTGCGCTACCTCACCCAGGCGGGTGGACGGCTCGCACCCGAACGCGTCGCCGCCTACGCCCGGCTGGGCGCGCGCCGCGGCTTCCGCTTCTATGTCATGTACGGGCAGACCGAGGCCACCGCCCGCATGGCCTATCTGCCGCCCGATCTGGCGGCCACCCACCCCGACTGCATCGGCATCCCCGTCCCCGGCGGCTCCTTCACCCTGGAGCCGGTCGACGAGGGCGGCCACGAGCTGGTCTACCACGGCCCCAATGTGATGCTCGGCTACGCGGAATCACCGGCCGACCTCGCCCTCGGCCCCACCCACCCCGCCCTGCGCACCGGCGACCTGGCCTGCCGCACCGAGAACGGCCTGTACCGGGTGATCGGCCGCCGCAGCCGCTTCGCCAAGATCTACGGCCTGCGCATCGACCTGCAACGCGTCGAATCCGGGCTCGCCGCCGCGGGTTTCACCGCCTGCTGCACCGAGGACGGCGAAGCACTGGTGGTAGCGGTCGAGTCGGCGACGCCTGCGGACGCGGACAGCGACGGCACGGAACCGACAGGAGCGGCACCGGCGACCGCGCGGCGGACGGAATCGGGAGTCACGACCGAGCATCGGAACGGCGCGGGCATCGCGATGCGGCGGCCGACCGGCGCGGACGGCGCGGACACGACTCCGGCGAGTGTGAATGTCGTGGACCCGACGCCACCGGGCGTCGACACCGCGAACACGGCGCTCGCCGACCTGAAGGACGCGGACACGACGGCGCCGAGCGTCGACCATGCGGACGCCGCACCGGCGGGCTCGAGGGTCGCGGGCACGCCAGCGAGCGTCGACGTCGTGGACGAAAAGCCGGCGGGGCACCGCTTGGGCTATTCGGCGTCCGGTAGCGCCGCACCCGGCCCGGCCGCGCGCGCCGCCATTCCCGTGCGGCGCACCACGTCCATCACCACTCTGCTGAGAGGTACCGCGCGAGGGGCATATCCGCTCGGAACGCAGCCCCGCGCGCGCGGAAGAGCCGTGCGCGCAGGCGCTCCCGACGCCGGGGTGGGGTGTGCGGGCGAGACTCGGCGCGGAAGTGCCGTACGCGACCGGGCGGCCTCGCCGCAGGGTGCGGCCGTCGCCCGGGAAGCGGCGCGGCTGTCCGGGCTGCCGGTCGCCGCGGTGCGGATCTGTGTGGTGTCGTCGATTCCTCGGCTACCCAATGGAAAACCGGACTATCCGAGTATTCGGCGCTTGTCGGGCACGCACGGTGACGCTCTCCCGTCGGGTGCCCCCGGCGGATCCTGCGAGGATGTGCGCATCCTCTTCGCACAAGCCCTCGGCCTCGATCGTGACCACATCGGCTCCCACGCCACCTTCGCCGATCTCGGGGGCGACTCACTGACTTTCGTCACCCTGGCGGTGCGGCTCGAACGGGCCTTGGGGCAGCTTCCGGCCGACTGGCCGTCGCGCACCATCGCCGAACTCGAGGCACTCCCCCGGCGGCGGACGCGGTTCGGGCGGTCGCTCGATACCAGCACCCTGTTGCGGGCGATCGGCATCGTGACGGTAATCGGCTCACATATCGGACTTTTCGTCCTGTGGGGCGGGGCGCATGTGCTGTTGGCGGCGGCGGGATTCAATTTCGCGCGCTTCGCCGTCACCGCGGCTCCGGCCGCGCCGCGCCTGCGGCGCACCCTGCGCAGCGCGGCCTTCGTCGCGGTGCCGACGGCGGCCTGGGTGTTGCTCACCCTGCCGTTCACCGATTATTACGGCTGGCAGAATGTGCTGCTGCTCAACAAGATTCTGGGTCCGCACGACAGCCCGACGGCCGGGCACCTGTGGTTCATCGAGGTGGTGCTCTACCTCATCGTGGGTTCCGCGCTGCTGTTGCGCCTGCCGGTGGCCGATCGCTGGGAACGGTTGTCGCCGTTCTGGTTCGCGACCGGTCTGCTCGGCGTGGCGCTCATCTTCCGATATCGGACATTCGATCTGTACCGGCCGGACGATGTGCCCTTCTCACCGCTGGTGGCATGGTTCTTCCTGCTCGGCTGGGCAGCGGCCAAGGCCGAGACGGTGTGGCACCGGCTGTTGCTCAGCGCGATCGCGCTGGCGACGATACCGGGCTATTTCGGCGAAACCGACCGAGAGCGCATGATTCTCGCCGGAATCCTGCTGCTCGTCTGGTTGCCGTCGGTGCGGGTACCCGCGCTGGTCGCGGGTGCGGCCGCGCTGCTCGCCGACGCCTCGCTGTTCGCGTATCTACTGCACTGGCAGGTGTATCCGCTGTTCGGGCAGCATCACCTGGCGGCATTGACGGCCTCGCTGGCGGCCGGGTGGGCCGCCGCGCGGCTGCTGAGCTGGGCGCGTACCGGATGGGCGAGCGCCGGGATCGGTCGGAACGCGGCCGTGGGCCGCCGGTCAGCTGTCGATCGTCCAGACCTTCGCGGACGCCTCCTGGGCCAGCTTCGCGATCAATATGTCACGCGGAATCGTCTGACCGGCAAGGTGATCGAGTGACGGCACCACGACATGGTGGGCATCGGCTCGCTTGAGTTCGGCGGTCAGCTCCGCGAATGCGGTGCCGTCGCCCGGGGTCGATTCATGGAACGTGGCGGCGAAGCAGAATCCGGCCGAGCTGGCGAGGGTGCACATGGCGCTCTCCCACTCGTCACCGCGGCCGTCGGCCAGATCGTCACGCACGTACCCATAGATCAACGCTTCCACCCGAACCTCCGTTGGATTGGGGATCTCGCTGTTCTGTTGTGTGCCCACTAACGACTATGGCGTTCTCGAAGATGCAATTGCAGATGTCAACCCACTGACATCCAGATGCCCTATCCGGGTCCACGCGGGGTTAACTGGTGAGATACTACAGAGCGTGTCCAGTGGTGACGATCGACCTGTCTGGGCTGTCCGAATGCGTGCCGAACGGGATGCTCGGGGGTGGTCACAGGCCGACGCCGTCCGCGCCATGCGCGGGAAATCGAGCCACAACCTCCCCACCGACTCCACGCTGCTACGCAACTGGCGGCGGTGGGAATCGGGCGAATCCCGCCCGGACGACTTCTACGCGCCCATTATCGCGGCGGCCTTCGACACCGTGACCGCGGCCTTCTTCCCCAAGTCACGGCCGAATCGGGACGATGAGATGCTCTCGGCGACCGGGATGGACACGCTCGAGTTCATCGGGCGGCTGCGCATGTCGGATGTCTCGGCGGCGACGCTGGACGCCATCCACATCACGGCCGACCGGCTGTGCTCGGAGTATCCGTGCACCGATCCGCACGAGTTGCACGCGGAGGGGACGGCGTGGTTGCGGCGAATTACCTCTCTACTGGACGGTCGTCTTACTCTCGCCCAGCATCGCGAGGTGCTGGTGCTCGCCGGATGGGTCGCCCTACTGGTCGGTTGCGTAGATTATGACTTGGGCTGGCGCACCGCCGCCGAGGCCACCCGCCGGGCCGCCCTGTCCCTGGGTCAGGAGGCCGATCATGCCGAAATCATCGGCTGGGGTGCGGAAATGGCGGCCTGGTTCGCCCTCACCCAGGGCAACTACCGCGGGGCCATCGACGCCGTAGACAGCGCCCTCCCCGGCGCGGGCGCGCTGGGCGTCGGTGTGCAGCTCTCGGCGCAGCGCGCCAAGGCGTGGGCGCGCATCGGCGATCGCCGCGAGGTGGAATCCGCACTGACGCAAGGCCGCTCGATACTCGACAAACTTCATCATCCCCCCAATCTGGACAATCATTTCGTGGTGGACCCACAGAAGTTCGACTTCTACGCCATGGACTGCTGCCGGGTGGCCGGGGACGACCGCCTCGCCGAAAGTTATGCGTGGCAAGTCATCCGCAACTCCACCGCACCCGACGGCACCATCCGCAAACCCATGCGCGTCTCCGAGGCCCACCTCACCCTCGCGGTGGTGGCGGTGCGCGATCGCAATCTGGAGCTCGCCGTGGACGAGGGGCTACAGGCCCTCACCGGCAAGCGCCGCTCCCTGCCCTCCCTGATGTGGATCGCGAGCGAGGCGGCGCGCGAGATGATCGAACGCTTCCCCGGCGACCCCCGCACCCGCACCTACCTCGAGCAACTGCGCACCCTGGCCGCCAGCTGATCCGGTCGCGGCCCGCCACATTCGGACTCACCACGCAATACAGCGCCGCCACGTCGGCATTCGGGTCGCTGTGGCGCGCCGAACAGCGGCCGCATTGGGGACTCGGGCGGGGGCGGTATTAGTCTCACCCCGGTGACCGAGACCGCTGCCGGATTGCTGCCCGACCCGTCCGGGGTCGGTGGAGGGGATCTGCCGCACGCCGATCGGCTCCGGCTGTTCTCCTTCGCCACCGCCGAGAAACGGGCCGATTACCTGTGGGTGTTGCGCGCCTTCGACACCGCGCGGGCCGCCTATGTAGTGCTGCTGCACGCCAGTGACGTCGTGGAGACGCTCGGACGTTGCCCGGGGGCTCCCGCGCTGACCGCGACCGAGGTGGGGCCGCTGCTGGAGCAGTTGCACCAGTGGGGCGTGCTGGAGCGCAGCTACGACGGCACCCGGGCGGCGACGCTGGCCGAGTACCGGAACCGGCATTTCGTCTACCAGTTCTCGCAGGCGGGCTATCAGGCGTACCGAGCGGTCTCGGATGTGTTGGACGCGCGACTGGACGAGGCGGCGCTCTCGCGTCTGGTGCTGCCGGAACTGCTGGCGGACCTGCACACCCTGGCCGAAGCCAACCGCACCGGTGACGCGCCCCGGGTGTACCGGGTGCTCAACCGGCTGGACCGGGCGCTGTCGGATCTGGCCGACCGCGCCGCGCATTTCTATCTCACCCTCGGCGACCTGGTGCGCACCACCGAGGTCACCCCCGAGGCGTTCCTCGTCCACAAGGACGCGCTGCTGGCGCATATGCGCGAATTCTCCATGGACCTCGCGCGGTTCGCGCCGCGCCTGGCCACCGCCATCCGCGAGGTCGAGGCGACCGGGGTGGACGAGCTGATCGAGCGCGCCGCCCGCTGCGACGAACGCGTCCTGCTCGATACCGCTGCGCGACAGGCGGATTGGCGGGCGCGCTGGCAGGGCCTGCACGCCTGGTTCCTGCCGTCGGAGGCCGAGGGCGCGCTCACCGAATGCGAGCGCCTGCGCGAGGCCACCATGAGCGCCATCGCGGCGGTGCTGTCGCTGCTGCGCCGCGTCACCGAGACCCGCAAGGGCGGCGTCTCCCGCGAATCGGCACTGCGCCATCTGGCGGGCTGGTTCACCGCCGCCCCCACCGCCGAGGCCGCGCACGCCCTCTACGACGCCGTCTTCGGTCTCGGCCGCCCCCGCCATCTGTCCATGCGGCATCCCGACGCGGACGTCATCCCCGCCATCCGCTCCTGGTGGGACGCACCACCGCTGGAGATCGCCCGCACCCTCGCCGAGACCGGCCGCCCGCCCACGCCCGGCGCGCCCGCCCGCATCCAGCGCAACGACGCCGGTATCCGCCGCCTGCGCCAGGCCCAGCTCGACGCCCAGCGCGCCCGCGCCGAGGCCGCCCGCTCCCTCGCCGCCGCCGACCTCTACGACCGCGTCCTCGACGAGGGCGAAACCGAGGTCCTACTGAAGCTGCTCGACGCCGCCTCCACCGCCTGGGTCCCGGTCAGCGGCCGCGTCGGCGGCACCACCGGCACCGACAACGGCGTCACCCTCACCGTGCGCGAACACCCCGGCTCCACCGCCGTCCGCACCTCCCGCGGCCTGCTCCACCTCAACGGCCGCACCCTCGAGATCCGCGAGAACACCGGCCGCCGCCAACGCGCCGCGACAGCGGGGAAGGCGAAAACGCCCGCCACGCCATCGGATTCGCCCGCCACGGCCACCGCCGCACGTGGGCCGGCCGTGCCCGAGGCGCCCAGCGGGCGAGCGCGCCGCACTCCGGACGGCGAGCCGACGCCTGTCGATACCGAGCCCCGACACCCCGATCCGGCGACCGAAACCTTCGCGAGCGACGGCGAATCGTCGGGGGCCACCCCCACGCCCGCTGCGGATTCCCCCGCCACCGCGAGATCTCTCGCCGATACCGGGCTCCCGCGCCCGGGGCGGGCCACCCGTACCACTGCGACCGGTGGCGAACTCCCGGAGACCATCACCGCCGACAACTCCCCGACAGCCCTCGCACCCGCTGGGCGCGGGCCGTCCGCAACCAGCGCTCGGTGTGGGCACCCACGGAACCGCCCGGATGGCTCCCCTACTCCCACCGTCGACGACCGCACCCCGGCCCGACGCACCGAGCAGACGGCCGAGCGGCGCACTCCCAGCAGCGAATCACCCGCGATCACGGCCGACGACAGGCCGACTGCCACCGCCGCCGGGGGCACAGCACCCGCCGACAACGCGGCCTCCGACTCGGCACTCGAGTCGACCACGGACCTCAGCGCGACAAACGAATCGGCAACGACCCCCGGCACACCGGCCGCGCGACTCGACACGTCCGACGATATGCCGACCGCGGGGGTGCGCGGCTGATGCACGCTCGGACCATCGACTCGCTCGCGCTGGACAGCTATCAGCGCGCCGCCCGGGTGATCCTGGCCAACCACCTCGTCACCCGCACCTACCCGGATCGCATCGCGCTCGCACTCATTCGCCGCTGGGCCACCGAACTGCGGGAAGACCTCGCCGAACTCTTCGGCTACCGCCTGGAGGTCACCGAGACCACCGCGCGACTGTTCCCGATCGTGGACCAGCTCGACGGTGCGCGCCCGGCCCGCACGGTCGCCGACCGTGTCTTCGACCGTCGGCGCTACGCCTATCTGTCCCTCGCGCTGGCCGCGCTGGGCCGCGCCGGTGACCAGATCACCCTGTCCGAACTGGCCGACCAGGTGGCCGCCTACGCCGAACAGGTGGACGGTCTCGAACTCGCTCCCGACCGGGCCGCCGATCGGGACGCGTTCGTGGATGCCGTCGGCTGGCTGGCGGCGCGCGGCGCGGTGGCCCTCGCCGACGGTGACGCGGGTGGTTGGGCCGCGGATCCCGAAGCGGGAGAGGCACTTTACGACATCGACCGGGCGGTGGTCTTCGCCCTGTTCCGACCGCCGCGCGCCCTCCAGCACCTGCACAGCGTCACCGGGCTGCTCGGCGACGAGGCCACCGCGGCCGACACCCGCTCCCCCGCGGCGGCGCTGGCGGCCCGCCGGGTCCGGCGCGCGCTGGTGGAGCTGCCGGTCGTCTACGCCGCGGACCTCCCGCCCGCCGAGCGCGCACTGCTGGCCCAGGACAAGCTGGTCGCCGAGGTGGAACTGCTCACCGGATTACCGGCCGAACGCCGCGCCGAGGGCGTGGCGCTCATCGACAGTTCGGGCCGCCTGTCCGATATCCGTTTCCCGAGCACCGGCACCCTGGCCCAGGTCGCCCTGCTCCTGGTGGGCGAGATCGCGGACCTGGTATTGGATATCGACAATCCGGTCGAGCGCCGTCCCCGCCCGGAACGCCCGCTGACCGATCTCACCGAGCAGCTCGATTCCGCCATTCCGATGCGCACGGTCTTCGCGCCGCTGTCGGATCCGGTGGATCCGTTCGCCGCCGAGGACGCGACCGACGACGACCCCGAACCGGCCGAGATCCCGGAGTACCCGTTCATCGCGTCCTCCTGGATTCTCGACACGGTGCGGGCGCTCACCGACCGCTACGGCGCGACGTTCGCCGCCCAGTGGCAGGCCGACGCACCCGGTCTGACCGGTGAGGTGGTGGCGCTGCTGGAGCGGCTGCGCCTGGTGGAGGTGCTCGACGGCGGTCTGCTCGTGCTACCCGCCCTGGCCCGCTACCGAGGGGCGGTGGTGACCGTCCGCACGCGCGCGGAAACCGAACTCTTCGTGGCACCCGGCGATATAGAAGGGACTGTCTGACCCATGGGCGACCTCATTCACGGTGGTGTGCGCTTCGTCCCCACCCGCGCGGGGATCGTGAACCTGTGGGATTACCGCGATCAGGAATTCTGTTTCGCCGACGGGCGACTGGTGCTGCGCGGACCCAACGGCTCGGGTAAGACCAAGGCGCTCGAGGTGCTGTTCCCGTTCGTGCTGGACGGGCGCATCGAGCCGCGGCGGCTGAATCCGTTCGCCGGCGAAGAGCGCACCATGAAGTCGAATCTGCTGTACCGCAAACAGGAATCGGCGTACTCGTACGTATGGATGGAGTTCGCGCGCGGCAGCTGGGCCGACCCCGAGGTGGTGACCGTCGGCATCGGGATGCGCGCCACCCGCTCCGCCGACAAGGTGACGCGCTGGTACTTCGTCGCGGACGGCCGGGTGGGCGTGGACTTCTCCCTGCTGGACTCCGAGGACCGGCCGCTGACCCGCAAGCAGCTGGCCGAGCAGATCGGGACCGACGCCATCGTGGACCGGCCGGTGGAGTACCGAGCCGCCATCGACGCCCGCATGTTCGGGCTCGGGCAGCAGCGCTACGACCAGCTCATCAATCTCATCCTCACGCTGCGCCGCCCGCAGCTGGCGAAGAACCTGGACCCGCGCGGACTGTCGCAGGCACTCACCGACGGCCTGCGCCCGCTCGATGAGCAGCTGATCCTCGACGCCGCCCGCTCCTTCAGCGATATGGAGGAGGTGGGCCGCACCCTCGAGGGCCTGGTGCAGGCCGACACCGCCACCCGCACCTTCGTCACCGTGTACCGCAAATACCTTGCGGTACAGGCGAAGACCGACGTCGACCAGGTGCGCACCCGACTCGACGCGGTCACCCACGCGGCCACCGCCCTGCACGCCGCCTCGGCGCTGCGGCAGCGCCGCGACACCGAACGAGCCGCCGCCGAAACCCGCGCCGACGATGCCGACCGCGCCTACGAGCAGGCCCTCGCCGACCGCGAAACCCTCCAGCGCTCCAGCGCCTACGAGGGCAAACAGCAACTCGACGACCTCGCCGACGCGGTGCGCCGCCTGGAGACCTCGGCCGCCGTGCACCGCGACAAGGCCACCAAGGCCAGCCAGACCGTCGACCAGCGCGCCGAGGAGTTCGAGCGCGCCCAGGCCGCCGTGCAGCACGCCGCCTCCGCCCTCGCTCGCGGCGAGGACGAACTGCGCAGTGCCGCAACCGAAGCGGGCATCGAATGGGCCGCACTGCCCGAGCAGGCGCGCGGCGACCAGCTCACCACCACGGTGCGCAGCCACGCCGAGGAGCGCGACGCCGACGTGCGCGCGGTCCGCCGCGCCCTCACCCTGGTCGACGCCGCCGCCACCGAACGCACCCGGGCCGAGCGCGCCGCCCAGCGCGCCCTGGAACTGCGTGATGCCGCCGCCGCCGAACTCGCCGAGGCCGAGGCCGCCGTCACCCTCGCCCGCTCCGATACCGCCGCCGCCCTGCGCGAGTGGTGGAACACTCACCGCGATGTCTACGGCCCGGTGCGGGAGGGCCTGGTCGAAGCCCTCGAACACGCCCTCACCAGCACCGGCACCGAACCCACCCCCGCACCCGCACCCGCTGCCGGCGGCCGGAAGCCGCGCAAGAAGTCGACCGCCGGGTCCGAACAGTCGGCGCACGCGTCCGGATCCGCCGCCACCGAGCTCCGGCAGTCCGCGCCGGGGCCGCGGGGTGCGCCGGGGACGCGGGGTGGGCAACCACAGCACGGTCTCGACGGCGACGCCACGCCCACCGCCGACATCGGCCCCACCGACACCCCGTCCGCCACCGGCACACCCGCCGCCGATTCCGGCACCGAATTCCTCACCCCGGCAGAGGTTCTCGCCGAGCGCACCGAACCGCTCACCGAGGACATCCGCGCCCGCCGCCTGCACGCCCGCACCCGGGCCGACCAGTCCACGGCCCAGCTCGCCGAGCTGCGCGCCGAACAGCAGCGCATCGCGGCCGAACGCGACGACGCCCCACCACCGTTCGCGGCCCGCACCGCCGATCGCGACGCCCGCCCCGGCGCACCCCTGTGGCGACTGGTCCGCTTCGCCCCGCACCTCACCCCCGCGTCCGCGGCCGGTGTCGAGGCCGCCCTGCAGGCCGCGAACCTCCTGGACGCCTGGGTGAACCCGAGTTCCGACATCCCGGCGCACGACTCCGAGCAGTTCCTGCTCCCCCTTCCTCCGGCCGACCGCCCCACCGGCCCCACCCTGGCCGACGTCCTGGAGGTCGAGGACGACACCTTCGGCGTCCCCCGCACCACGGTCGCCGACATCCTCGCCTCGATCGCCCTGCACGAGAGCGCCACCACCACGCCCCCGAACGCCGGTACGGAGGCCGGTGCCGCGTCCGGGTCGGACAGCGCGCAGGCCCGTGCCGCGTCCGGGGCGGACGGTGCCCGCGCCGCCGACCCGGCATCGCTGGCCGCCGTCGCCGCACACCCGCGCCTCACGGTGACCACCGGCGGCCACTTCCGCCAGGGCATCCAGCTGGGCCGCCACACCAAGTCCGACGCCGAATTCATCGGCACCACCGCCCGTGCCCGCCGCCGCGAACTGCGGCTGGCGGAACTGGCGGCCGCCATCGAGGCCACCGAGGCCGCCATTGCCGAGGCCGAGGCCGAGGCGGCCGCCGCCACCGCCGAACTCACGCGCATCACCGCCGCCGCCAAGGCGCTGCCGCGCACCGCCGCCGTCACCGCCGCGCTGCGCGCTGTGTCCGAGGCGGCGGGCATGCTGCGCTCGCGCTCCGAGGCCACCGCGCAGACCGAGCGGGACCTCGATCAGGCCATCGCCGACTGCACGGCCGCGGAGAAGAAGGTGCGCGCCATCGCCGCCGACCATCGCGCCCCGCGCGATCCGGCGGAACTGGACGCCTTGGCCGCCGCCGTCCGGCATTTCGAGAACGCCGGCACCGCCCTGCTGCGCCTGCGCGGCGATCATCAGCGTGAGCACGAACGCACCCGGGAGGCGCGCGACCGCCTCGACGAATCCCGGGATCTGGCCGAGGCGTTCGCCGAGGAGGCCGAGGCCGCCCGGACCGGGTACGAGGAGCAGCTGCGCAAGCTGGAGACCCTGCGCGAGGCGCTGGGTGCGGGCGCGGCCGATATCGACCGCGAGCTGGAGGCCGCGCGGGAGAAGATCGACGCCGCCCGTGCCGAGCAGAAGGCCGCCCGCAAGGCCGCGCACGAGTCCATCGAGGCGGTGGGCAGCGCGGAGGGCGCGCACCGCGCCGCCCACGACGCGCTCGGCACCGCCCTCGCCGAATTGCGCACCGACGTGCGGACTCTCGCCCCGTACGCCCGTCCGGATCTACTCACCCTGCTCGGCGCGCAGGCCGAAAGCCGCTGGCCCAGCAGCGATGCCGCCTGGTCCACCCCGGAGCAGCTGCTCTACCGCATCGAGAACGGCGATCCGGAGCAGCAGCCGCCGGTGCTCCCGCCCGAGGTGCTCGAACTGTTCGAGAACCTCTCCGCCGCAACCGCTGCGGTGCGGGCGGGCGAGGCGGCCCGCAAATCCACCCGCAGCGCGGTCACCACCGCGCTGCAGGAGTTCGATGCCGCCCTCGCCGCCTCCCGCCAGGACTACCGCCTGCAGTGGGATGCCGCCGACGGACTCACGGTGGTACAGGTGCACGACGAGCACGGCCTGTCGGCCCTGGCCGATTTCGCCGAGCGCATCGCCGCCGCCCGGCGCGATCAGGAATTGCTGCTCACCGACTCCGAGCGCCGCATCCTGGAGGACGCCCTGCTCACCGGCCTGGCCCAGCAGATCCACGAACGCACCGGCGACGCCCGCGATCTCATCGCCAAGATGGGTGCGGAGATGAAGCAGCGGCACATGTCCTCGGGCAACACCATCGGCGTGCACTGGGTGCTCGCGGATACGCTCTCCGATCCGGCGCGGGCGGTCTGCAAGATTCTCGACCGCGACTCCTCCGAGCTCACCGCCGACGACCTGTCGACCATCCGCTCGCATTTCGCAGCGGAGATCCGGGCCGCCCGCGCCGCCCATCCGGAGCGGTCGTTCCCGGAGATCCTCGCCACCACACTGGATTACCGCACCTGGCGGGTGTTCTCCTTCACCATCATCACCGCCGACGGCACCGAGGACCGGCTCACCGTGGCCCGGCACAGCGCCCTGTCCGGCGGCGAACAGTCGGTCTCACTGCATCTTCCGCTGTTCGCGGCCGCGCACGTTATGCTCGATTCGGCCGATCCGCAGGCGCCGCGCCTACTCGCCCTGGACGAGGCGTTCGCCGGTGTCGACGACAACGGTCGCAGCGAATTGCTCGGCCTCTCGGTGCAATTCGATCTCGACCTGTTCATGACCGGCTACGACCTGTGGATCACCTACGACCACGTTCCCGCCTGCGCCCACTACGATCTCGCCCACTCCGCGGCTGAGAACACCGTCAGCGCCACCCTGCTCGTCTGGGATGCGGGCGATCTGCTCGCCGAACACGACGGCACCGACCTCACCACCGCCCTCGGCTCCCCCAACCGCCGCCGCACACCGCACACCATCGAAGGCGGCATCCCCCTCACCGACACTCTCCTGGCCGACGCCTGACCGCGAAGGGGAAATCGAAGGCGGCATCCCCTCGCCGACACTCTCCTCGCCGATGTCCGACCGCGAGGGGGAACCGGTGGCAGACCCCTCCCGGGCGTTACCGCCACCGGTTCCCGTGATCACTCGACCTACTCGGCGCGGTGTGGTCAGGGGTGGGCGGGCGCTTCCAGCGGGACCACCACGGCGGGCTGGGGGTGGGTGGGGCCGGTGGGGTGGGCGTAGCCGAGCCAGCCGGTGCCGATGAAGACGGCCAGCAGGATGGCGGTGGGGAGTTCGAGCAGGAGCCAGCCCGGCGGGTAGAGAGGTTCGCTGCGGGCGGCGCGGCGGATCGGGGGTCTCGGGTGTGCGAGGGCGGAGCGTGCCGTGCGGTTGGTGCTGCGGTTGCCGTGCCTGACCACCCGAAAAACCTCCCGAATCGTCCCCGCGGGTGTGCGGGGCGCAACGATGCCTGACCGATGTCGACCGTCGTGACGACGGAGTGCCGGCACGTGCGCCAGCGTCACACTATGCCGAACCACCTGCGCACACACCGGGCGAATGTGCGGACATCGCCTTGTCCGCGGGTTTGTCGCCCGGTGCGGCGTTCAGCGCGCGGAGGCGTCGGGTAGTCGGGCGGGGCAGGGCTGGCCGGGCAGGGTGGCGAGTTCGAAATGCCACCATTCGTTGTCGAAGGTGCGGCACAGACCCCAGCGGTTGCCGTTGACCTCCAGCCACGCCGCGCCCTCCCGCGGGCCGACGTCCACGGCCTGGCCGGTGACATGGGTGGATTCCTCGGGCGGCAGCACCCAGCGGCGAGCCTCCTCCGGGCTGCCGTAGGTGGCGATGCCGTCCTCCCACATGGCCTGCTGTTCACCGGGGCTGCGGTAGCCGGAGGTGATGGACAGCGGAACGCCCTGGGCGTGCGCCTCGGCGGCGGCCAGGTCGTAGGCGATGGCCAGCAGCGGGTCCAGGCCCGCGGTGGTGGCGACGAACCGCGCGGGTGGCTGGCCGGCACCGGCGGAGACCAGGTGGGTCGCGAAGTCCGCCACGCGGGTGCCGCCGAAGACGAGCAGGGCGGCGGCATCCGACGGCGTGAAGGACCGCGCCGTCGCGGACTCCCCGCCCGCGCCCGACGGCCACACCGTGGCGACCACCCCGTCGCGCGGGGACACCGTGGCGTCCGCCACCCCCGCCGGTGCGGTACCGGTTTCCTCGGTGGCGGCGGGAACAGCGGGTTCGGGGTGCGCGTGCGCCACCGATGTGCTCACGCCGCCGAACGCGGTACCGGCCAGCAGCGCGAGTACGGCTCCACGCCGCACCCCGCGCCCGCCCTCGGCACCGCGAGAACCACCCTCGCCCTTGTTCATCCGCATCCGCTCACCTCCACATATTCGTTCGCACACCCGACTCGGATCGGTCCCGAACCCGACCCGGTGCCACCCGACACCCGGCCCCGCAGGAGAACGCCGAAAACTCGCGAACCAGATCTTCCGCACAGCGACCGTCCGCGCATCCTATCGGCCCCACACCCCCACGGCGTTTCGCACCACGGCACGCCGCCGCGCCGGAATCGCACACGGACAGCCTCGACCGAACGGCGGCCGCTTGCGCGCCACCGCCGTTTTGCGCGCCGATGCCGACCGTGCGACAACCAGTCCGGCGCGACAGCCGCCGATGGGACGACTGGCACTCCGACAACCGCCCGACCGGGCGGTGGCCGCAGCCCCCAGCGACCCGAGCCGAACCCGCCGGAACGGTGGGCCGGGCGGCGGGCAGGTGCGGTTGGATGCGGAGGGCGCGTCCAGGCGACCAAGCCGTATTCGGTGCGTTGGCGACGGCGAGACCCGGCCTTGCCGCCCCGGCCACGGTCGCCCCGCCACGGGTGCGGCCCAAGTCGCGGGTGTAGAGGTGGCCAAGCCACGTCGGGTGCCGTTGGCGACGGCGAGGCCCGGCCTTCCCGTCCCGGCCACGGTCGCCCCGCCACGGGCGGCCATCCGCCGGACTTCGGGTGACGAATCCCCGTCGCGCGCCGACTGTGAGGGGTACTCCGACGATATGGACGCTGATTCGAGGTCACCGCACAGCGGGTCCGATGCGCCTGCTCCGGGTCCGGGTGGCGGGGGTCCAGCGCTGTCGCGGCGCGGGGCGCTGCGGCTGGGGGTCGGCGCGGCGGCGGTGTTGGGCAGTGGCAGCGGTGTGAGCGCACAGGCCGATCCGGGGATGTGGACGGAGTTGCGGGATCGGGTGCGGGGGCGGGTGCTGGTGCCCGGGGACGGCGAATACGCAGTCGCCGCACGGTTGTTCGATCCACGGTTCGATGGCCGCGTTCCGGCCGGGGTCGTAGCGGCGGCGGATGCCGAGGATGTCCGGGCCGCAGTGGGTTTCGCGGCCGAGCGGGGGCTCGCCGTGGCGGCGCGGGCGGGTGGGCATTCGTATGTCGGCGCGTCCGCTACCACCGATGCCGTGGTGGTCGACGTACGGCGACTCGACCGGGTGGCGGTCGCGGGCGATACCGTGACCGTGGGGGCGGGGGTGACATTGTTTCCGCTGCTGCGCGAGCTGGCGCGCTTCGGGCGGGCGCTGCCGGTCGGCACCTGCCCGACCGTCGGTCTCACCGGGCTCACGCTGGGCGGCGGGCTCGGCGTCGACTCCCGGACGTACGGGTTGACGTGTGATCGGCTCGTCGCCGTCGATCTGGTGCTGCCGGGCGGCGAGGCGCGCACGGTGTCGGATTCCCGGTTCCCGGATCTGTTCTGGGCACTGCGGGGCGCGGGCGGCACGGTGGGTGTGGTCACGTCGCTGACCCTGCGCACCCATGCCGCGACCGCGAAAGACGTCGTGCGGCTGACCTTTCCGCGCGATGCGACGGTGCGCGCCCTGCTCGGGTGGGCGCGCTGGATGCCGACGGCCGAGCGATCGGTCTGGGCGGGCCTCACCGTCTCGGTCGAGGCCGGGGACGCGGTGTGCCGGGCGCTGCTCGTCTGCCCGGCCGGGCTCGGCGACGCCGCCACCGCCGAATTCGCCGCCGCCGTGGGCGTTTCCCCCAGCGCGAAGGAGAGCTACACCCTGGACCATCTCGATGCGGTGCGCACCCTCGCCGGTGGCACCACCGACACGCCCCGCTCCACCAAGGCCGCCGGTTCCGATGTCGTCACCGATCTCACGGCGGCCGCCGAGCGCATCGTCGCCCACGTCTTCGCCGGATCCCGTTCGCGAGCACCGGGTTACGCATTGATCGACCCCCTCGACGGCGCGGTCCGCGACGCCGAACCGACAGCCTCGGCCTTTCCGTGGCGTCGCCACGCCGCCACCGTGCAGTGGCTGGTCGACTCCCCCGCCGACCCGGCCGCCGCCCACCGCTGGGTCACCGAGGCGCACACCGCACCGGGCACGGCGACGGCCGGGGCCTACCTCAACTACCCGGAACCGGACACCCCCGCCGAACGGTACTTCGGCGACAACATCGGTCGGCTCCGCACGATTCGCCGCCTGGTCGACCCGGATCGCCGCCTGCGCACCGGCGCGGGAGTCTGACCGGCTTACGCCAGCTCTGTAGCGCCCCGCTACGAGCGGCGCGGCGATCTCACCGCGTCAGACGCGTTCCTTGGACCGGGTCCGCACCCGCAGCGCGATCGGCTTCTGGGTTTCGGCGAAGAAGTCGTTGCCCTTGTCGTCGACCACGATGAACGCCGGGAAGTCCTCGACCTCGATCTTCCACACGGCTTCCATGCCGAGTTCCGGGTATTCGAGCACCTCGACGGATTTGATGCAGTCCAGGGCCAGTCGCGCGGCCGGTCCGCCGATGGAGCCGAGGTAGAACCCGCCGTGTTCCTTGCACGCGCGGGTGACCTGCGCGGAGCGATTGCCCTTGGCCAGCATGACGAACGAGCCGCCCGCGGCCTGGAACTGGTCGACGTAGGAGTCCATGCGTCCGGCGGTGGTGGGGCCGAAGGAGCCGGAGGCGTATCCGTCGGGAGTCTTGGCCGGCCCGGCGTAGTAGACGGCCATATCGCGCAGGTACTGCGGCATCTCCTCGCCCGCGTCGAGCCGCTCCTTGATCTTGGCGTGCGCGATGTCGCGCGCCACCACCAGCGGACCGGTGAGCGAAAGCCGGGTCTTCACCGGGTATTTCGACAGTTCGGCGCGGATCTCGGACATGGGCCGGTTCAGGTCGATCTTGACGACGTCGCCGCCCAGGATCTCGTCGGTCTGCTCCGGCAGGTACTGCGCCGGTTCGCGTTCCAATTGCTCCAGGAACACGCCCTCCGGGGTGATCTTTGCCTTGGCCTGCCGGTCCGCCGAGCAGGACACCGCGATGGCCACCGGGCAGGACGCCCCGTGCCGCGGCAGCCGAATGACCCGCACGTCGTGGCAGAAGTACTTGCCGCCGAACTGCGCGCCGATCCCGAAGGACTGGGTGAGCTTGAACACCTGCTCCTCGAGTTCGAGGTCGCGGAAGCCGTGCGCGGCCATGGACCCCTCGGTCGGCATGGTGTCCAGGTAGTGCGCGGAGGCGTATTTGGCCGTCTTCAAAGCGAATTCGGCCGAGGTGCCGCCGATCACGACCGCCAGGTGGTACGGCGGGCAGGCGGCGGTGCCGAGCGAGCGGATCTTCTCGTCTAGGAATTCCAGCATGCGATCCGGATTCAGGATGGCCTTGGTCTCCTGGTACAGGAAGGACTTGTTGGCCGATCCGCCGCCCTTGGCCATGAACAGGAACTTGTAGGCCGGATGCGCGGGATCGCCCGCCGCCGAGTACAACTCGACCTGCGCGGGCAGATTGCTGCCGGTGTTCTTCTCGTCCCACATGGTGAGCGGCGCGAGCTGGGAGTAGCGCAGGTTCAGCTTGGTGTAGGCGTCGTACACGCCGCGCGAGATCCACTCGGCGTCGTCGACGCCGGTGAGCACGCCCTCGGACTTCTTGCCCATGACGATGGCGGTGCCGGTGTCCTGGCACATGGGCAGGATGCCGCCCGCGGAGATGTTCACGTTCTTGAGTAGGTCCAACGCCACGAAGCGGTCGTTGCCGCTGGACTCCGGATCGTCGATGATCTTGCGCAGCTGCTTCAGGTGGTCGGGCCGCAGGTAGTGGCTGATGTCGTGCATGGCCTCCTGGGTGAGCATGCGCAACACCTCCGGCTCGACCTGGAGGAAGGTGCGGCCGCCGGTGGAGAAGGTGCTGACGCCCTCGGTGGTGAGCAGCCGATACGGAGTGTCGTCGGCACCCGTCGGCAGCAGATCCGAGTACAGGAAGTCAGGCGCGGTCACGAATCGCACTCCTCGAGCAGGGCCGGGGGCGGCCGGGGCGTGTTGAAGCACCGGAGAGCCTAGCCAGCACGCCGCCGACCCCGTGCCTAAGGCAAACCTTATTTCTGCGAACCATGCAAAGGTTGCACCTTCAACCCGCACGGTGTTACCTGTCCATGATGCGATCGTCTGCGGTGGGGAGGGAAACAGCATGGCAACAGAGCCCGAGAGTGGCACCGTCACCGAGCCCCGGTGGCTCGACGATCTCGAGCGGCGCGCCTGGCTCGGCTTCGTCTTCACCCGCGACCTGATCGCCGCCGCGGTCGGCCGGGACTCCCTACGTGAGTCCGATCTCACCTATGTCGAGTACACCGTCTTGGCCCGGCTCGCCGACGCGCCCGACCACCGCCGCAGTTTCGCCGAACTGGCCGCGGTCCTGGAGTGGTCGCAGAGCCGCCTGTCCCACCAGATCACCCGGATGGAGAAGCGCGGCCTGGTGGCCCGGGAGTCCATTCCCGACGATGCCCGCCGCACCGCCGCCGTCCTCACCGACAAGGGCGCGCAGGTGCTGGAATCCGCCGCTCCCGCCCACGTCGACAGCGTCCGCCGGCACATGATCGACGTGCTGGACCGCGACCAGTTGGCGGCCCTGGCCGATATCTACGACACACTGCTGGACCACCATCGAAGACCGTCGGCCCAGCAACAACCCCGGAACCGTCATTCCGCGTGACGATTTCTCCGCCCCGCCCGTGTTTGGTTTCGCGCCCATCGGGTATTGGGTAAGACTAGGCTCGGCAACGGCTGCTCTGTCATGTGTTCCACGCAGACTGTCGGCAACCGAGCGCACACCGAGCACCCGAACCTGGCCTTAGTGAAAGGGGCAGGAGTTTCCATGTCCGACGTGTCCATCGGCCTTCCGGCGGATTCACTGCCCGCGGGGTCCGTCGACAACCTGCTTCCACAGCTGGTCGAACACCTGCGGCAGAATCGCACCGAGCTGCGCGAGGAGTGGGCCCGCCGTATTACGGACGCCCAGCTGCTGACCGCCATGACCCCGGAGGAGATCTTCTCCGAGGCGACCTCGATCTTCGACAACTACGTCGAGGTTCTCGAGACCGGTAGCGTCGAGGCGCTGCAGGCGTACGCGCGTGACCTGTCCGAGCGCATCATTCCCAGAGGCGTCGAGACCGACGAGGTCCTCGGCATCGTGCTGTTGCTGCGAGATGTGCTGGCCCGCTCGCTGTTCGAGAAGTACCAGTCGAACTTCGAGCTGCTGAACCAGGTGCTCGACGCCTACGAACCCGCGGCCAACCGCATCGCCAACACCGTGGGCGTGTCCTTCGTGCAGGAGCGCGAGCGCGTCATCCGCCAGCAGCAGGAGGCCATCCGCGAGCTGTCGACGCCCGTTCTCCAGGTGCGTGAGCAGCTGCTCATCCTCCCGATCATCGGCGTGCTGGACTCGCAACGCGCCCGGCAGCTGACCGAACAGCTGCTGCGGGCCATCCGAGCCAATCGCGCCAAGGTGGTCGTCATCGACATCACCGGTGTGCCCGCGATCGACTCCACCGTGGCCAACCATCTGGTGCAGACCGTCGACGCCTCGGGCCTGATGGGTGCGAACGTCATCATCACCGGCCTGTCCTCGGAGATCGCCCTGACCCTCGTCACCATCGGCCTGGATCTGTCCAAGATGAACGCCGTCGGCGACCTGCAGGGTGGTATCGAGGAGGCGGAGCGGCTGCTCGGCTACGAGGTGTCGCGCGTGACCGCCGAACGCGACGGAAGGTAGACCGGGCCCGCTCATGCCGGTACCCATTCTGAAACAGGGGACCTACCTCATCGCGTCGGTGCAGTCCGCCCTCACCGACGCCGACACCGAGCGCCTGCAGGACGACCTGATGAAGTACGTCAGCAAGTACCGGGCGCAGGGAATCATCGTCGATGTCACGGCAATCGACGTGATGGACTCCTTCGCGGCCAGATCGCTGCGTACCATCGCCCACATGACCAAGCTGCGGGGTGCGGAGACGGTCATCGTGGGTCTGCAGCCCGAAGTCGCGTTCGCCATGGTTCAGCTCGGACTCACCTTCGAGGACATGCACACCGCCCTCGATCTGGAGGAGGGTCTGGCCTGGTTGAACATCAAACTCGATACCCGCCGCCAGCGAGACGGTCGTGATCGTGGCCGCTGACTACGTGGTGATCGCGGTGAAAGAGTCGAACGACATCGTCACCGCACGGCAGGCCGGGCGGGAACTCGCGCTGGAGCACGGGTTCTCACTCACCGACATCACCATGATCTCCACCGCCATCTCGGAGGTAGCCCGCAATATCACGAGTTACGCAGGCAGCGGGGAGATCCGACTGTCGGTGACCGACAAGGAAGGCCGCCGGGCACTGGTGGTACAGGCACAGGATCAAGGCCCCGGCATTCTCGACATCCCGCGGGCACTGGAGGACGGCTACTCCACCGGGCGCGGCCTCGGGCTGGGCCTGCCGGGCGCGCGCCGACTCATGGACAAGCTGATCATCGAGTCCACCCCCGGCCACGGCACTCTCGTGGAGATGTGGAAGTGGGTGCCCGCCGGTGCATGACGACGGATTCATCGGTGCGGTGGAATGGGCGGTCGCCGGACGGGCGCTACCCGGGCAGCGAGTCTCCGGCGATCGGTCGGTGATACTCGACGCGGGCGGCGATTCGGTGCTGTTCGCGGTGATGGACGGGCTCGGGCACGGTGCGGCCGCGGCCGACGCGGCCGATCGGGCGGCCCAGGTGCTGTCGGAGAATCGCGCCGAACCCCTGGACGTGCTGATGCTGCTGTGTCATCGCGCCATGGCCGACACCCGCGGCGCGGCGGTATCGCTGGCGCTGCTGGACGCCGGGGAGAAGGTGCAGTGGCTCGGGGTCGGCAATGTCGAATCCCGGATCATCGCCGCGGCTCCCGGCAAACCGGCGATACGGGCGGCGGCGCTGCTGGTCGGTGGGATCGTCGGCTATCTGCTGCCACCCAATCTGCAGGCGCAGACGGTGGCGGTGCGGCCCGGTGATCTGCTGCTGATGTCCACCGACGGCATCGTGCCCGACTACGCCGACGGCATCGACCTGGCCAAGCCGACCGCCGACATCACCGCCGAGATTCTGGCGAAGCACGCCAAGGACACCGACGACGCGCTCGTGCTCGCCGCACGGCACCGCGGGCATACGGGATCGACGCCGTGAGTGCGGTGCTGGCCGCCTTCCGCGCGGCGTACACCGGCGCACTGCGCCAGCACCTGCGCGCGCCCAACCAGACCACCCTCAACGAGGGGTACGAACTGGGCCGCCGTGCCCTGGTGGAGGGTGTCAGCATCCTCGACCTCACCGAGCACCACTTCCGCATCCTGGAGGACGAGGGGCTGCTGCCCGCCGCGCACGACGAACGCGCCGACGCCGCACTGGAATTCCTGCTCCAGACCATGGCGGCGCTGGATGTGGCCACCCGCGGCTTCCTGGACGGGGCGCGGCGCTACGAGGCGGAGCGTTCCCGCGCCGAGGATCTCGCCGGACGCGACGCCTTCCGCACCGCGCTGGTGGAGTCACTGCAGGACGGCTTCTTCGTGGTGGACTCGAACGGCACACTGGTGGAGGTCAACTCGGCCTTCGGCGCGCTCACCGGCTACGGCCCCGACGGCGTGCCGTATCCGCTGCCGCATCCGTGGTCGGTGCCGGACGGCCCGCGCTACCCGGATCTGGGCACCGACGCGGCCCGGTTCGTCATGCCGGTGCGGCATCGCGACGGGCGGCGGCTGTGGCTGGCGGTGAGCACCTCGTCACTGGTGAAACCCGAAGACGGGGAACGGATCTTCGTCGGCACCATTCGCGATGTCACCGCCGAGCACGATGCGCAGGCCCGCGATCAGGCGGTGTCGCGGCTGGCCACCGCGGTGGGCGCGGCCACCAGCGTGGTGGAGGTGCTCACGGTCGGGCTGGAGGAGCTGCGGCACACCGTCGGCGCGGAGTCGGCAGTGGTGTCGGTGTGGCCGAACCGCCATACCGGGCCGGAACTGTATGTCTCCGAAGACAATCCGCGCACGGGCGAGTCACGGCAGGTACTGGACGCGCGGGCGCGGGCGCTGCTGGACCGGGCCCGGCTGCGGCCGGGCCGCAGTATGTTCGCCATTCCGGAGGGCGCGTCCAGCTCCGAGGGGATCGTCGCGCCGCTGGGCGAGACCGGGGATTCGGCGCTGTGGCTGCGCTTCGCCGCACCGCGCGCCATCAGTCCGGGTGACTGGGCGCTGTTCTCGCTGCTGGTCGGGCATCTGAGTCTGGCGGTGCAGCGGGCGCGCAACTTCGATCAGGCGCGTTCCACCTCGCTGACCCTGCAACGGGCCATGCTCGGCCCCATCGAGCTGCCGCCGCGCTTCTCCGTGCACTACGAACCGGCGTTGCCGCCCTTGGAGATCGGTGGCGACTGGTACGACGTCGTCCGGCTCGAGGACGGCACCATGGGTGTGGTGGTCGGCGACTGTGTCGGACGTGGGCTGTCGGCGGCCGTGGTCATGGGGCAATTGCGCACCGCCGCACGGGCATTGCTGCTGCGCGGGGCCGGTCCGGCACAGCTGCTGGCCGAACTCGACACGGTCGCCGCGCGGATTCCGGGTGCCATGTGCACCACGGTGTGCGCGGCCATCCTGGATCCGGTGCGCGGTCTGGTCCGCTACTCCAGCGCGGGACATATGCCGCCGGTACTCGCCGAACCGGGCAGCAAGGGCCGCCTGCTGGAAGGCGGCCGGTCGGTTCCATTGGCCACCTTCGATCCGCCCCGCCGCCCCGAGGCCACCACGCCGATGGCTGCGGGATCCACGCTGGTGCTGTTCACCGACGGTCTCGTCGAACAGCGCGGCGTGGATATCGACGAGCGGTTCGTGGAACTGGCCGACGAACTGTCCGGGGTTGCCGGGCAGATGCCGCGCGAGGTGGCCGACTCGGTGCTGTCGCGATTGCGCCCGGCCGGGGGTTACGACGACGACGTCGCCATGGTGGTGTACCGGCAGCCGCCGGCGCCGCTGCACCTGGATTTCCCGGCCGCTCCCGGTGAACTCGCCGGGATGCGGCGTAGGCTCGAGGCGTGGCTGGATTCGGCGGCGGTCCCCAAGGAGATCGCCACCGACATCATCGCCGCCGCCAACGAGGCATGCAGCAACAGCATCGAACACGCCTACCTGGGTGGGCACCCGGCGCGGGTGGAACTGCTCGCCGAATCCGGGATCGACACCGTCACCATCGATGTCTGCGACACCGGCGTGTGGCGGCCGCTGCCCGCCGATCCCGGACACCGTGGGCGTGGTATCGCCATGATGCAGGCGCTCACCGACAAACTCGATATCGACCACGGCGGACCGGGGACCCGGGTGCGGATGGTGGTGCGGCTGCCCGCGGTGTCGTTCTCCGCGGCGGCGAGTCGCCTATGAGCGGCACGATTGCGCCACCGCCTCCGGTGTAGCTGCCGAAATGCTGCGGTAGCCGGGTATTTCACCACGAGCTCGGCTACCGATCCGATACCGATGTGGCCGACGATGCAGCGGGAAAGGACCGTTCATGGCAGATTGTTCTGATGTGACCAACACTTCCGGAGACGCGTATCCCCTCGCCGACACGATGACCACCACGGTCTCGGTGCGCGACGAAGCGACCGTGCTCACCGTGGCCGGCGAGGTCGATTTGGCCACCGCCCCCGCGCTCGAGAACGCCATCGACGCGACGCTGGGCGGCAAACCCACGGCGCTCGTGATCGATCTGTCCGACGTCAGCTTCCTCGCCTCGGCGGGGATGGCGGCCCTGGTGGCCGCCCATCAGCGCGCGGGTGACACTCGCATCGCCGTCGTGGCCGACGGCCCCGCCACCGGCCGCCAGCTCAAGATGACCAATCTGGACCAGGTCTTCGCGTTGTTCCCCACTCTCGACGAAGCCCTGGCCTCCTTCCGGCCCAACTGATTCAACCGGTTCCGCCGGGTCCCACCACCCCGGATGCCGCTGTCGGCACCGCGGCCCACCATCCCGGCGGACCGACGGCACCGCTGCCCTGCGGTTCTCGCGGGAGCGCTGCCCGGGGCACCCGCATTCCCGGCGTGCCGCCCTCCGCACGAACGCCGCGCCGACCGCGATTCGACGGCTGCCGCCCACGACGACCGGTGCGACCCACCGTAAAACCGCGTGCCCGCCGCTCGGCGGGCACGCGGTCGTGTATCCGGGCCAGTCTTCAGACCAGAGCGCGCAACTGCTCGATCAGCTTCACCCGCTCGGCGGGCGTACCCGCCAAGGGCACCACATTGAGCACGGTGACGCCCGCCTCGCGGAAGGCCGCGATCCGTTCCTTCACGAATCCGGCCGACCCGATCAGGTTCACATCGCGAACCAGGTCGTCGGGCACCACCTTGGCGGCCTCTTCCTTCTTCCCCGCGAGGTAGAGCTCCTGAATCCGATCGGCCTCCGCGCCGTACCCGTACTTGGTCGCCAGGGCGTGGTAGAAGTTCTTCCCCTTCGCACCCATGCCGCCGATGTAGAGCGCCAGATGCGGTTTCACCCATTCCCGCAGTGGTTCCACGTCGTCACCGATGGCCAGCGCCGGACCGGCGTACACGTCCAGCTTGCCCAACGCCGGATCGCGTTTGGCCAGACCGGCTTTCACCGCGTCGCCCCACACCGCGTCGGCCTTCTCGGGCAGGAAGAAGATCGGCTGCCACCCCTCCGCCATTTCCGCGGCCAACTCCACGTTCTTCGGCCCCAGCGCCGCCAACAGCACCGGAATCCGTTCGCGCACCGGATGGTTGATCAGCTTCAGCGGCTTCCCCAACCCGGTCCCCTCCCCCTCGGGCAGCGGAATGGTGTAGTACTTGCCCCGGTGTTGCAGCCGCTCCCGCCGCCACACCTTGCGACAGATCTCCAGCACCTCGCGGGTCCGCCCGATCGGCGCGTCGTAGGGCACCCCGTGGAACCCCTCGATCACCTGCGGACCCGACGCCCCGAGACCGAGCACGTAGCGGCCGTCGGAGACGTAGTCGAGCCCGGCCGCCGTCATGGCGGTAAGCGTAGGTGTGCGCGTGTAGAGCTGCAGAATGCCCGAGGCCAGCTGTACCCGCTCGGTCTTGGCGGCCAGATACCCCAGCGCGCTCACGGCGTCGAACGAGTACGCCTCCGGCACGAAGACGATATCGAGCCCGGCCCGCTCCAGATCCGCGACCTCGGCCGCCACCTCTTTGAAGCCGTCGGTGTAATTGATCGACAGTCCGATACGCATGACCCGAAGCTTAAGCGCTGCCCAGCGGGAGCCTCCACCGCGCCCCTGGTGAGGGGGCGTGCTCACCCGAACATGCCCCTAACCATCCCGGAATGACCTAGGAGGACGTCAGCGCGTCAAAGTGCCGGACATCACAGTCCGACGTTCCCATGCGAGCTTCGTGGGGGTTGATCAGGCCATTTACGCAGTCACCGGCACGCACTTCGGGGGGATGCACACAATCCGTGTGTTTGCTACATATTTGCCAATGGGTTCTTATGTAGCGGTAAGCATCTCGCCCGGGCAGCACCGG
The DNA here is from genome assembly GCF_030766805.1 of Nocardia sp. CC213A. Classification (NCBI taxonomy): domain Bacteria; kingdom Bacillati; phylum Actinomycetota; class Actinomycetes; order Mycobacteriales; family Nocardiaceae; genus Nocardia; species Nocardia sp. CC213A. The sequence goes on along the minus strand of NZ_JASFXA010000025.1, from coordinate 55,699 downwards.
GCCACGCCAGCGCCAGGGGGCACCACCTGATGAAGTTCGCTCGAATCCGCCGCAGCACCATCCTCGGCGCCACCGCCGCAGGACTCGTCGCTAGCAGTTTGCTCACATACACCGCAGCCGCGGACACAGTCGCCGACAAAGCCCGCACTGTCGAAACCGACGACGGCTGGCTGCTGACCGTCACCAAAACCGCAGAAAACCTCGATCGCTACCCGGCGTTGTCCGCCTCGCCGACGAGCCGCGAGGGCTTCGTCTCGCTCAAGGCGATCGCCGAGGTCACCGGCAACGGCCGAGCCCCGATCAATTCCGGCGCCGTCACCTACGGCTACCAAATCGGCTGCCAAGTCGACGTGTCCACCGGCCTGACCCTCGGCATGGGCTTCACCATCGGCCCCAACGCCTCCCTCAACATCAGCTGGCCCCCCAGCGTCAGCGTCGGCGGACAGGCATCGGTCTCACCGAACATCTCCACCACACTCAAACCGGGAACGATCAGCACCGTCACCTTCGGCTCCAAACCCTTTGCCGCCCAACGCGGCTCGGTGACCGCCGAACAAGTCGAAGTCAAAGTCGACGCCTGCATGGGACCGGTCACGATGCGCTCCTTCGCCACCGCCGCCATCTCCACGAACACAGCGGACAACTCCGTCACCGTCTACGGCGACCCCATCACCCTCTGACCCGCCGGCGCCGGTCCTATTCTGGGCCGACGGAAGGAAAACCACAGGATGGCTTCACACTTCCGCAGCAGACAACGAAGACACAGGGCGCTCGCCACCACCCTTAGCGGAACACTCGTCATAGCCGGGGCGATTGCGCTGACCAGTGAGCATGTCGCCGCCCCCGCACAAGCCGCACCGTACATTCCATGCGAACAGTGGCAGCAAATGCACCCTGGGTGGCCATGCATCGATGTGCCTGAGCCGCCGATAACGGCCTCACAGCCACCGCTACCAAGCTGGTCCCCAAACCAGCCGGGCACCGGGGGTGGTCCTGGCGCTGGAGCGCTGACACCGCCCTCGCTGCCACCGGGCAACGGCACCCCGATCATTCCAGTTCCCGAGGATGCGAAACCGGTGTCACCTGATACACCTGCCGGTGTATCACAGCCACCCGCTGGGAGCTCGGTAAATGGTCCAAGTCTGGACCCGACTCCCGTCGACCTCGACTTCCCACCACGAGTTCCGCGGTTACCTGAAATCCCTGATGTTTTTCCACGCATTCCTGAGATGCCGATGCCGGAGTTGCCTGATATCTTCCCCGGCGATCTGTTCGACAGATCAGTCTGGGATCAGTTGCCCGAAGGAACGTGGACGCTCGATCCGGAAACTTCCGACTACCTGTGGTCGATTGCCAAGTGGGGGATTCCCGCAGTTGCCGCTGCCTTCTGCAATGTTGAAGTGAAAGGTGGCACGTGGGCAGGCGTGGGCTGCGGCCTGATCGCCGTGGCAATCGTATTCGCCATCGACTCGTACAAGATCAAACCGAAGGGTAAGTTCCAGTTCAGGATCACCATTACGGAAAAGAAGATTCTCGGCTTCACGGTCAGTAAGGACATCCAGGTCGAGATACTCCCCGTGGAAACTTCTTCCCCCACCCCACCGCCGACCACGACGCCGACCGGAAACAACGGCAATGGCGGAGAAGGCGGGGGCGCCCAACCTACTACTGCCGCACCACCTACCACGAACCCACCGACCACAGGCCCGCCGGCGACGACAGCGGTGCCGCCGTCGACCCTTGAAGTACAGGAGCCCAATGTGCCGCCCACCCCGGCGGAACCGACTCGACCACCACAGCAGGTGCCGCCATCCGTTCTCGTCTGATCTCGGTGTAGGTCCATAATCACATGACTCCATGGGCGATCGAAAGGAACGAGGCTGAATGCGCGAGGCCGTTTACGCTGCACTTCCCCTGGCAGTAGCCCTGCTCATCCTGCTCGTGGCACGGGTAACCACCCGCTTGTACATCCGATCGACCGATACTGGACTGGTACGAGCGGCGGCCCGAGCGATAGATGACACCTATAGACAGGAAAACAGGGCGAAGTATAACTACCGTGACCCGCGCGTCATCCTAGTGGTGGCGGTCCTTGTCGGCATAGCAGCCATCGTGTGCCTTTTACCTATACCAATTCCACGAGAGTTCCGCTACGGACTGCTCCTGGCCGTTCTCGTTATGACCCCTGACGCCGCCGCCCGATTGTTTTCACAGAGAGGTACAACATGACACGCCCTCGCGCAGTCATAACCGCGTGCCTGACGCTGGTCGCCACATCTATCCTACTCGCGGCCTGTGGAAACACAGGAAATCTAGACTCCCCCGAGCCGGATATGAGTTCGGCGGCGCTGGAAACAGAAGCTACCAAAATGTTGCTCGCAGTTGCAGATCATGACTATGCCGCAGCGTACCAGTTCAGATCACCACGATGCAGAATTAAAGTCCCTCAAGTCGACTACATAGCGTCGATGAAGAACCTCTACGACTCGAGAGACTTGAAAACACATCCTCCCAAAATAATCGTTACAGCTTCAGGATCGTCCGGTGTTGTCATTACGACGAACACCGATCCACGAGCGAACGAAGACGACCCAACACCTCGAATCTGGACATTTATCGATGGGAAGTGGCGTTTCGATAACTGCTGAATGCCACCGTCCACGGATACCGTGAAGCTCCCCCGGACTCAGTCCTGACGGGTGGCGCTCCGGGTGCGTCACGCCAGTCCAGTGCCGGGGTTCCGGTTGTCGAATCCACGGGACACGGCGCCGGCAACCCACCCGGCGGTCGTCGCCAACCCGAGGCCGTATGCCATACCGCCGTCCTCATCGACGGTTCTGACCGTCTTCATCTCCGCCGACTGTGCCGGCGGAAGCAGTCTTCCGTCCAGGAGCGCGGTGAAGAACCGGTTGAGGTCCGCACCGGGCCCGACCATCCTCCGTCCGCGCCACTCCATGAGACATTCTGATCGGAGTAGTCGACCCGTTCACCTCCGACTTCGGTGTAACCGACGGGATTTCGAAATCGGCGGGCGCCGTCAGCGCGTCGGGCATCAATTCGGCCATGTCGACTGTCATCCATCGCGTCTGCTCGGACATGATCTCGAGCTGTCCTGGCTTGGGTTCCGCCCGAACACCGCGGCGTACTCCGGTAGCCCACTGTTGTGCCGCAACAGGTTTCGGATCGCGATCCGGTTCCCGTCGATATATGGTCCGTGTATCACTCCCGGCAGACACCGTTCCACCGGCGCATCGAGTTCGGCTTTGCCCTCGGCTACCAACGGCAGCATCACCGTCGCCGCGAATGTCTTGGTGTTGCTGCCGATCAGGACCCGGTCGTCGAGCTCCATAATTCATTTGCCAAGACAGCTACCACACCGCAAAGGTGGTTCCTCGTGACTTCTGCTGACTCCTCCCCGCCCGAACCGGCCGCACCGACCATCCGCCGCTACCGGCCCGAGGACGAAGAAGCCGTGGTCGGGCTCTGGAGCCGCGCCACCCGCATCGCGCATCCGTTCATCGCGGGCGAGGGCACCGGCGAACGGGAGCGCAAGCTCCGCGAGATCTATCTCGTCAACGCCGACAACTGGGTCGCCGAACTTCCCGGCAAGGGCGTGGTCGGACTACTGGGGCTGCTCGAAGCCGAGATCGGCGGCCTGTTCGTCGACCCCTCCGTCCAAAAGTCCGGCATCGGACAACAATTGGTCGACCATGCCCGCAGCCTCCACGGCACGGTGACCCTCGACGTCTTTGAACTCAACACCACCGCCCGCGCCTTCTACGCCCGCCTCGGCTTCGGCGAAATCGACCGTCACCTCGAACCCGACACGGGCTTCACCCTCATCACCCTCGAACTCGCCGCGTAATCACCCGAGCACGCCGCAGGTGACGTGCACCGACCCTGCACGCGACTCGACGTCCGATGCCGGTCACCGCCGGGGATAGCCAGACGACAGCAGCGACGAGGACAGCTGCCAGTTCGCCGCTGAGGTCGACGACCGCTACTGATCAGTCAAACAGCTAGAGAATGCTCCAGCCGATCTGCTCGCCGGCACGCAGCGCCTCGATCCGCCGACGCACCTCCACGACCGTGCTCAACCCCACGGCGGCCTTACGCGCATTGGTGGTGATCATGCGCAGCTCCCGCAGACGCCGCAGCCACGCATACCCATCCCAGTCGCGGATGTCGAACCCGTACTCGCGGCAGAACTCGTCATACTCGCGTGGCGGGTGACCGAACCGGCGGCAATGCACCTCGAGGGTCACCAGATCCCATTCCGGCGGGCCGACAGCAGCGCTCTCCCAGTCGCACAGCACCGCACGCCCCCCACCGTCGCGGTCCCACAGCGCGTTGCGATGGTGCGCGTCGCCGTGAATCAGTGCGGGATCGAGGACGTACCGAACCTCGTGCGCTTCCGCGGCCAACTGCTCTCGATGCGCGTGGAGCAGGGTTCGGTCCATGGGCGACAGGATGCGGCTGATGTCGATAGCTTTGGTGATGGCGTCGAAGCTGCGCGATATCTGCTGGTCCGGCACCTCGACCGGCGGGCGCGGCGGGACCGCATGCAATGCGGCAAGTGGTCCTGCCAGATCAATCGCACTGACCAGACCACCGCGCTGATCCAGATACCGCCAGAAGGTCACCGGGCAGCCTGCGACCTCGATGGGCTGGTCGACGTCGGTCAAAGCCACCGACGGCACGCAGTGGTCGTCCAGCCACCGCACCAAACCGACTACGTCGATGTGGCGGTGCTCCGGCCGACCGATCTTGACGGCGACCCGCGCGCGGACAAGCACATAGACAGCGTTCGTGTGATGCCGTAGCAGCATCGCGTCGCTGCCGTTGATGCCTACTCGCCGGCACGCGATGTCCAGGATAGGGCGGGTCCGGGCGGGAACGAAATCCGAATCCGAGAGGCGGGCGGGTTCGATGTCTTCGTGTGCCATGAGATCCGATCTCGATCGCCGTCGAGTACCGCAGCGTCGCGGACTGGTGCAGCTTTACACGGGATCGGTCCTCCCGCGTAGTGTTTGAACAGTGAAGCGGACCCAGTGGACTATTCACGGTGAACATCTGGTGGACGAGAACCGCCACATTCGGCTCTCCACGGTCGACGTCGAGTTGCCGGACGGGGTCAAATTCACGCAGTACGTGGCCCGTATGCCGCGCTGCGCAATGACTTTGGTGATCAACGACGACCGCGAGGTGCTGTTGATGTACCGGCACCGGTTCATCATCGACCGGTGGGTGTGGGAACTGCCGGGTGGGTACGTCGATCACGCCGAGGATGTCGCCGCCGCGGCGGCGCGGGAGGTGGAGGAGGAAACCGGGTGGCGGCCCCGGACGATGAAGCATCTGGTCACGTACCAGCCTGCCATCGGTACACTCGATCACCCGCAGGAGATCTATCTGGCGCGAGGCGCGGATCTGACCGAGACCGCACCCGATATCAACGAGGCCGAAGACGTCCGATGGTTCCCGCTGGGCGAGGCGGTGCGGATGATAGATCGCGGCGACATCGTCGGTGCCGCAACCGTTGTCGCGATCTATCGCGCACTCAGCCTCTCCGATCAGACAGCTCCAGCACCTGCCGCCGGAACGCGGCCACTTCCGGAAGCTCCGCGTAGGCGATGAGACGTTGCCGCACGTCCCGCAGGTAGGACCAGCTGCGACGTGACGACAGTCCAGCCGCTATCTCGAGTGCTTCGGTGCCGATGCGTACCGCCTCGCGCGGGTCTTGGTCGACTACGGCGGCAGCGAGTATGGCGAGGTTGAACGCCCGGCCGCGCTGGTATCCGGCCGACATATTCAGCGACTGACGCGCGAACCGGGCGGTGCGGGTGTCGTCACCCAGCTCGCGAAAGCAGTGAGCGACCTTCGCCGATAGGTAGGAACTGTCAAAGTAGGACAACCAGTCCGGTTGCGGGTCGTCCGCGCCGCGGTCGAATGCTCGTTCGGCGGCGGAGAGTGATCTCGCGCAGGCGGCGCTGTCGGTGCGGGCGGCATGGCCGTGAGCCTCCACCATCAGGCACTCGGACTCCAGTACCGCCAATCCGGCGTTTCGGGCGGCGATCTGGGCGGCACGGGCGAGGTCTACCGCATCACCGGGCCGCCCCACGTAGGTGGCCTGGCGGCTCATGGCCGCCAGTATCTCCGCGCTCAGTCCAGCGTCGGCTGCGGCACGCGCCAGCCGCAGGGCTTGGATGAGGTAGCGCTGGGCCAGCCCGTGTTCCTCCTGGTCGTAGGCCGCCCAGCCTGCCTGGCGCGCGAGTTCGGCTGTCGTCGCGAATAGCTGGCGGCCGATGTGCTCGCTGTAGCTACCGCGCAGCAGTGGGCTCACCGAGCTGTGCAGGTATTGCACGATCGTGGATCGCACCTGCCCGCCGCCCACCTGGTTGTCCAGGTCGCGGAAGGCGGTGGCCATGTCGCGGACCGCGTCCACCTCGGCCTGCCCGACGCGGCGCGGCCCGACCGACACCGGGTGCTCCGGGCCGGGCAGGGTGAGCCACCGCATCGACGCGGCCGAGTAAACCGTGACCGCGTAGGACGCGCCGTGCAGATAGCGGCGCCCCTCGATATCGCTGCGCCACAGCGCGGTCGACACGTTCACCGCGCCGGTGAGGCTCAGTGAGAACTGCAGCCCGGGATCAGCTGCGGTGTCCGGCCCGCCCATCATTCCGCACATCGCCGGTGTGATCCGCCGCCCCAGCGCTTCCGTGAGTACGTTCGCGATCAGCTCGGGCACAGGCGAATTCGGCTGTTCGCCGGCCAGCCAACGCCCGACCGACGCATGGTCGTATCGGAGTTCGACCCCCACGGAGATCCCGCGCTCCACAACCCTCCTGGCCAATGCCTTGTTGGGTAAGGCTGCTTCGGCGAGGAGTTCGGAAGGCTGTTGGTTGGGCTGCTTCGGCTTTCGCCCCATGTCGGGAGCATGACAGCATCGGCCGCGCCGCGCCAGCCATCACCCGTTTGCACACCCCCCGTGCACACACCCTCCCTCCCCGCACGCCTTACCAGCGGCAACCGCGTGGCGTGGAATGTTCGGCGTGAATGCGGTGCAGGTCCTCCGTAGGCGGTTTGGCGAACTACAGCGACACGACGGAAGCGAAGAGAACGATGCCTGCCCGCGCTAACCCGAAGGGAGCCGACGGTGCCGATCGTAGAAGTACCCGCCGACACGAGCCCGGAGACTATCCGGCTGGTGAGCAGCTGCATGAATCCTATATGGGCGCAGAAGAATCCAAATCCGGCGATGCAGGCGCACATGGAATGCGAAGTGGGTGTTTGCGTCACCAAGACGGTTGCGTACCGCACATTGGTAGCGCAAGGGCGCTTGGTACCGGATTCGAGCCGCACATGACCGGCCACATCTCCTACCAGCACCGAGACGACGGCATATGGCCGGTTGGCGTGGATGGCTGGCCGCTCACCGCCGAAGAGCTGGACGTCTTGGAGCACGGGGCCGCCCCGCTCGAGCTCACATCTCAGCTCGAAATCATCGACGTCACATCGGAGGACACCCGGTGACCGGGCTCCGGCCGAGTCACAAGAAGCATGTCTTCCGCCCACACATCCCGCTAGTTGCGTCCAAGCCGTTCGACGACCGCCGTCCTCGCAACCGCCAGCAATCCGCGAACGACCAACCCCACCGCAACCAGCGGGGCGAATACGAGCCACGGTGAACCCCGGTGGTAGTCGCAGTAGAACCGCAGCGCGCTACGGTGGTGGCTGCGCACCTTTCGGAACGGTGCCGACCGCATGCTGCCGCCCTCGCGGTGGCGGATCTCCACGCTCGGATCGAGAACCACCCGCCAGCCACTGCGATGCATGTCCAACGCCATCTTCGTTTCCTCGAAATAGAGGAAGTAGCGGTCGTCGAAGCCGCCCACCGCGTCGAACGCCTCGCGGCGGAACAGCATGCAGCAACCGGAGATCCAGTCCACGTCACCGACCGCGGTGACCGGCTTACCGAAGTATCGGCGGGTGGCCGGGTTGTCCGGCCAGACGCCACCGAGGAGTGCGTGGGCGACACCGACCGCGAGTGACGGGAACCGACGCCCACTCGGGTATGGGGTGCCGTCCAAGCGAACGATGCGTGGGCCGATCATGCCGATCCGGTTGTCCGTCTTGGCGGTCTCAACCAGCGCCGCGATCGAACCCGGCGCGAGGTCGGTGTCCGGATTCGCGACCAGAATCCACTCCGCATCGGTCTCAGCCACGCCCTGGTTGATCGCCGCGGCCAACCCGACGTTGCGGTTGTTCCGGATGACCCGGCCACCGAATTCCTCGACGAGGTCGGCGCTTTTGTCGCTGGAGACGTTGTCGACTCCGACCACGTCCAACTCGTAGGGGCTGACAGCGGCGGTAATGGTGCCCAGGAAGCGAGGTAAGTCTTCTGCGCTCTGGTAGGTGACGAGGATCAGGCCGACGGTCTTGTCGTCGCGGCGAGGCATGACGGGGAACATATCAGCTGGGACGAGCCACTTCGGAGGAACTCCGATCTGTGCGGCTACGGTAGACCGAGGCCGATGTGGCGCTGACTTTCTGTGCCAACTTTCCGCTCTGAGTAGCGGAAATAGACCTTCGGACCTCCTGCACCAGTTGCCTGCGCGCATACTCTGCGCGAAGACCAGCGACGTAACGGCAACCTGCGTGGGGCCGATCGACTCGCATACCACCATCGCGCCCAGGGGAACCCGTGAACTATCCGCCGCCGCCACCATTTGGGCCTCAGCAGCCGTATCCATACCCGCAGCAATACCCCATGCGACCGCCACCACGGAAACCGGCTGTTCCGGTGTGGGTGTGGATCGCCATCGGCACGCTGGTGCTGTCTTGTGGTGGCTGCGTCGGATTGATCGGACTCGCCAGCAACACCTCATCCACGAAAACGGCCACCACTGGTCCCGTCGCGGCGAAACCATCTCCCAGCGAGCAACCGGCCGCTCAGACCCCAGCCGCGCCTCCGGAGAACGACGTCGCACCCGCTGGCTCCGCTGTGCGCGATGGCCAGTTCGAATTCGTGATCACCAATGTCGAACAGGGCACCACCCGAGTCGGCGGACGGTTCTGGGGCGAGGAAGCGAAAGGAGAGTTCGTCCTCGTATCCGTCGACATCAGCAATGTCGGAAAGCGTGCGCAAACCTATTTCGGGAGCGATCAGGTCCTCATCGACGACCAGAACCGTGAGTTCGAAGCCAGCTTCTCAGCGAACTCGGCCTTGAACGACTACGGCTCCCACGAAGACCTCAACCCAGGCCACAAGGTCTCGGTCGTGATCGCATTCGATGTGCCCGTCGGCGTGGTACCGGTCGCCATCGAGTTCCACGACTCGATGTTCTCCGGAGGCGCGAGAGTCGCCCTGCGGTAGAGCTCCACATCTCGGCTCGATGGGTCCGAGAACCAGCGAGATGTAGCCGGCGGTTCCAGGCCGGGATGAGTGGTTCGACCGGATCTTCGAGCTCGGATTGGACGGACCCGAGGACGTACGAATACCTGTCGATATGCGGACCGACGCATGGTGGGCGAACCCTCGAGAAGCACCCTCAACATCAACGACCCAGTCAGTGACTTCTGACGGCTCCGAGTCACCGTAGCGCGCAGGCGCTTTCACATGATCGATAGGCTAAGGTCAGCGAGAAGCCCTCCAGGGGCGGGGATTCCACGGGGCTGCGTGGAGGAGATGGGGAGTCGATGTGGTGCGGCGCGTAGATATGCAAGCTTGAATCGGCTGAACGGCCATGGTGACCGGGGAGCACGATAACGATGAGAGCACGAATCGGCCTGCTCTCCTTTGTGGCAATTCTTGGGGTTACAGGCTGCTCCAAATTTATTGAGCCATCGTACTTCAAACCTGATCCATCGAAATACGGTTCAGTCGAGCTGTGTGACCATTACGGCCAGTTCCTCCGCGGAACGCTTTCCATGAACAACGCAGACGTGGATACCCCCACGCTAGGCGAGGAAGACGGCACCGTCGGCTGGAACACGATATGCCACAGCACGGGCAAGAACGGAATCATAGGCACGCTGCAAGTGCACCAACCATTCTTGGTGTACAAAGATGATCCCGATGAGCCGCCTTCCAGCTATCGTTCCGTGGCAGGTTTCGACGGTAAAGCCTGGACCGGAGCCCCGTTGCCATACTGGACCGAGGTCGAGGTCCGAGATGGGAACTGGTCAGCCCAGATGAGCTTCGTCAAGGACTGTCCGGAGCAGGAGTTGCTGACGTCGGCTGACATTCAGAAGGTCGCGGAATTCTTGGTGCAGGTGGCGGACGATCTGCAGCGATAGCGAACAGCGGGGTGAGCGCAAGCCCCAGGTGCGAGAGAGCCGCCGGACCGTTCAGGATGCGCGAGTGATCGCTGGGGTCATGTCCAGCCGCTGGCGTGAAGGAGGAGATGACCGCGGACGGCCGTGACGGCGGGATGGGCCGGACCGTTGCGGCTGGCGATGAACAGGGTGTTGATGGGTGGGATAGCGGGTTCGTGGAGTTGGTGGAGTCGTCCGTCCGCCAGTTCGCTGGCGCACAGGTAGGTGGGTAGCACGGTGATGCCCGCGCCGGCGGTGACGGCGGCGAGAACGCCGCGCAGGTCGGGGACGACGACGGCGGGTGTCCGGGTGAGGCGGGTGTCGAAGACGGTGCGCCAGTACCGGCGCAGGATCGGGAGGTTTTCGGCGTAGGCGATCAGGGGTGCGTGGTCGATGTCGTCGAACGTCCAGGTGGGGGCGGCGACGAGGGCGAATTCCTCGTCAGTGAGGGCGTCGACGGACAGGCCACGGCGGCGGGGGCGCACGGTGGAGACGACCACGTCCAGGCCGCCGGCCGACAGGTCGGCCAGGAGCTGGTCGGGGAGACCGAGGGTGATGCGCAGGCGCAAGCCCTCGGTGACCAGTCCGGCCAGCGAGGGCAGGGCGCGGGCACAGACCAATTCCGCGGGGCCACCGAGATGGACTGTGTGGCTGAAGGTTTCAGCGGGGCCGTGCAGTTCGTGGTGGACCGCTTGCGCGAGGTCGTCCAGGGCCGGGCCGATGCGGGCCGACAGGTGGTCAGCGGCGAAAGTGGGTGTCATACCGCGGGCGACGCGCCGGAACAGGGGGCGGTTCAGGTCGGCCTCGAGGGCTTTGACATGTGCGGTGACGGTGGGCTGGGACAGGCCGAGCAGGTCGGCGGCGGCGGACACCGAACCCGACCGGTAGACGGTCAAGAAGGTTCGGAACAGATCGAGAGAGGTGCCGCCCATGACTGCTTAGCTATCAGAATTCTGATACCTAAGGCAAGATCAGCTATTGGTTCTCGATAGGTAGCGACGGGCAGTATCGGTTGCGTCGCAGCGAAAGACGTTGCGGCACAAGTTCGATACGAGGAGATACACCGTCATGTCCAAGCGCATCCTCATCGCCCTGACCAGCCACGCGGCCCTGGGTGAGACGGGCCGTTCGACCGGATTCCACATGGGCGAGGCCGCGATCCCGTGGGAGGTCTTCACCGCCGCCGGCTACGCGGTCGATCTGGTCAGCGTCGCCGGGGGCAACCCGCCGCGCGACGGCGACGACCCGACCGCTCCCGTCCAGCGCCGGTTCCTCACCGATCCCCACATCGCCGCCCAGCTGGCGAGCACCCCCACCCCGGACGCGGTGGACACCGGCGCGTACGAGGCCGTGTTGTTCGCCGGTGGACACGGCACCATGTGGGACTTCCCGGACAACCCCGCGCTGGCCCGGCTGGCGCGGGAGATCTACGAACGCGGCGGAGTCGTGGGCGCGGTCTGCCACGGCCCGGCCGCGCTGGTCGGCGCCACACTGTCGGACGGGTCGTATCTGGTCGCGGGCAAGAAGGTCGCCGCGTTTACCAACGCAGAGGAGGCCGCGGTCGGCCTGAGCGAGGTGGTGCCGTTCCCGCTGGCCGATCGACTTACCGCCCAGGGCGCCACCCACCTGCCGGCCGACGATTTCACCGCTCAGGTCGTCACCGACGATCGGCTGGTGACCGGGCAGAATCCGGTCTCGGCACGCGGCGTCGCCGAGGCGATGGTGGATGCTCTCGCGCGGTGAATTCCCGGAACGGCCCCGGCGAATCAGACCTGAGGGCGCCGACGCGCGGCCCCTTCGGGATAGCCCGACGACGATGTCGGGTGCGCGACGGCGCGCCGGTCGAGGCCCGGTAGCGTAGGGCGCGAAAGTTCGCTCACGGCACGACGACTCCCCGGGAGGGCATCGCTCATGACTCAGGACACCGCGCAGGACATCGCCTCGTTCGGTGGCTCGACGCTGCAGGGGTACCTGGATCAGCTGGCCGCCAAGGTGCCCGCGCCCGGCGGTGGCGCGGTCGCGGCGCTGCATGCCGCGCAGGGGGCGGCACTGGTGGCCATGGTGGCGCGGTACACCACCCGGGCCAAGGATGCCGAGCATCGGCCCGCCGTGGACCGGATCATCGGGGCCGCCGACTCCGCGCGGGCGCGGGCGCTGGAGCTGGCCGATGCCGACGCGGAGGCGTTCACCGCCGTCGGCAACGCCTACAAGCTGCCCAAGGACACCGAGGAGCAGCAGGCCGCGCGGACCGAGGCGATCACCGCCGCGCTGCTGGGTGCGGCGCGGGTGCCCGCCGATGTGGTCGCGGTCGCGGACGAGATCATCTCCCTCGCCGCCGAGCTGCTGCCCATCGGCAATCCCAATGTGGTCACCGATATCGGTGCGGCCGCCGACTGCGCGCGGGCGGCCGCCGCCACCTCGCAGCTCAATATCGCCATCAACGTCGCCTCGCTGGGCGCGGGCGCGGGCAGCGAGTTCGAGCCGGTGCTCACACAGATCGACGAGCTCACCGCGCGCGCCGACGCCGTGCACGACGACGTGGTCGCGGCCATTACCAAGTAGGTTCGAACACTCGTTCGCCGCATCGGCTCGCGACCAGCGGGCCGACCCCCTATCGCCCGGCGGTGCTCTAGCACCGCCGGGCGATCGCGTTAGAGCACCACGCCGCCGGGTAGGTCACGAACAGAGAACTTTTCTCGCTGGTCTTGATCATGAAGCCATAGGCTGGTGATCCGAGAGCACACCATCCTCGAAAGGGGTGGAACCCATGCGGAAAGCGATTCGCTATCTGTTCTTCGCGACCGTGGTCGCGGCGCTGACGGCCTTCGGATCCGGGCTCGCCGCGGCGGCGATCCTCCGGCCCACCGCCCTTGTGGTACAGGCGATTTCGCCTAGCGCGGGGGAAACGGTCGGTATCGCCGCACCCGTGCGGGTGCAGTTCGCCGAACCCGTCGAGAACCGCACGCGCGCAGAGCGATCCGTGCGCATTCGGGCGGGAACCGAACTGGCGGGCAGCTTCTCGTGGCAGAGCGACCGCGAACTGACCTGGACACCCGAGGGATTCCTCCCGGCATCGACCCCCATCTCGGTATCCGCGGGCACCGCGCGCACGGAGTTCAACACCAATGCCGGAGTGACCGCCGAGGGCGATATGTCGAACCACACCTTCACGGTGAGCATCGGCGGCGTCCCGGTGCGCACCATCCCCGCGTCCTTCGGCAAGCCCGGCTGGGAGACGCCCGTCGGCACCTTCCCGGTGCTGGAGAAGTTCCGGAGCATCGTCTTCGACTCCCGCACCATCGGCATCCCGCTGAACTCACCGGAGGGCTATCTGATCGACGGTGAGTACGCCGAGCGCCTGACCTGGAGCGGAGTCTTCGTCCATTCCGCCCCGTGGTCGGTGGATTCGCAGGGCTACGCGAACGTCAGCCACGGCTGCATCAACCTGCCGCCGGCGGACGCTGCCTGGTACTACGAGAATGTGAGCGTGGGCGACCCGGTGTATCTGCACTGGTGAGTCATCGTCGAGCCACCCGGCGCGGAGTCACACCCGGCCCGGACCTCCGGGCCGGGTGTCGCGCGGTCAGCGGGCGTTCTCGGCGGCCTGCACCACGTGCCGCATGAGCAGCGCGGTGGTCACCGGACCGACGCCGCCGGGGACCGGGCTCAGCGCGGCGGCCTTGCCGGTGACGGCCGCGGCGTCCACATCGCCGGTGATGGACCCGTCCTCGCCTTCATTGGTGCCCACGTCGATGACCACGGCCCCCTCCCGCACATGCTCGGCCTTGATCAGCCCGGCCCGCCCCACGGCCGCGACCACGATATCCGCGGCCGAGGTGATGCCCGGCAGGTCGGTGGTGCGCGAATGACACACGGTGACGGTGGCGTTCTCCGCCAGCAGCAGCTGCGCGAGCGGCTTGCCCACCACATTCGAGCGGCCCACCACCGCGACATGCTTACCGGCCAGCGCGACGCCGTGATGTTTCGCCAGCTCCACCACCGCCTCGGAGGTCGCGGGCGGGAAGCCCGGCAGGCCGGTGGCGAGCAGGCCCAGTGACAGCGGGCTGACGCCGTCCACGTCCTTGGCGGCGATGATGGCCGGGCTCACGTCGTCGAGGCCGACACCCTTGGGCAGCGGGGTTTGCAGCATGATGGCGTCCACGCTCGGATCGGCCGAGAGTTCCACCAGCTTCGCGCGAATATCGGCCGCGGTGGCGTCAACCCCCAGTTCGATGTTCTCGCAGGCGATTCCATTGCGTTCGGCGGCGCGGTTGAGCGACTTCACGTACCAGGCGCTGGCCGGATCGTCATTGGCGACCACCAGCGCCAGGCGCGGTGCGGCGCCGTTGCCCGCGAGTGCGGCGGCGCGCTGCTTGGTGTCGGCATTGATAGCGGCGGCGAGTTCCTTGCCGATCAGCGAAAGCGTATACACGGGGATACAGCCTATCGCGCGGCCCGGGTTCCCCTCCGCGCGGAGATCCGCACTCGGAATTTCCCTGTGGCAAATCCCCACCCGATGCGCTGGGCAGTCGTATCGTGTCTCCATTCGGCCTCGAGCCAATAGCCAGCAAGCAGTGCGTGTGAGACCTCGTTCGTTCGCGGAAAGGTGTCGTTGCGGTGCAGACAGCAAGGCGTTTACCCTCCCTGGTCGTGGCCGCCGCGGCCGCGCTCACCATCTTCGGATCACCGGTGGCCATGGCCGATCCGGGTCCCCTCTACAACTCGGCACAGAGCAATTTCGTCAATGGCGACGACGCGGCGGGCCTGGAGGATCTGCGCCGCCTGCTCGCCGAGGCCCCCGACGACGCCGAAGCGTTGGCGCTGCAAGCGGTCTGGTCGGACTACACCGGCGACCTCATCACCCGCGAGGCGGCGCTGATGCGGCTCAACACCCTGAATCCGCGCCTGGCCGACGGGGTGCGCACCATCTTCCGGGCGGTGGCCGCGGCCATCGGCACCCTGCCCAATCCGATTCCCGCCATCGCGGGACCGCAGACCGGCATCGTGGTGCTCGGCTACGGCCTGCTGCCCGACGGCGCGATGCGGCCCGAACTGGTGAACCGCATGCAGGCGGCCTGGTTGCAGGCCATCGCCTCACCGCTCTCCCCGATCGTGGTGACCGGCGGCAATCCGCGCAACGGGATCACCGAGGCGGCCGCCATGGAACGCTGGCTGCTCGATCGCGGCATTCCGGGCAGCCGGATCATGGCCGAGCATCGGGCCGGATCCACCGTCGGCAATGCCTTGAACGCGTCGAAGATGCTCCGGGACGCGGGCGCGACCAGCGCCATCGTGGTGACCTCCCCCAACCACATCCGCCGTGCCGTCGCCGACTTCATCGTGGCGGGCATCCCCGTGGTCGGGGCCACCACCTCGCTGGAGCAGCTCGTCTCCCAGCTTCCCCCGCCCAACCGGGCCGCCCAGCGCGGCATCTACCTCGACGCCACCCGCACGCTGCTGCTGCCCGCGCAGCGGTAGACGCGCCGCGGACAGTCCGATGATGTCCCCGGGTCCGGACGGACCCAGGGACATCGCGTTCCGCGTCGTGGCCACTGGCGCGGCGGATCGGACCGAGGGCACACCCCGGGCGCGCTCGGGGTGTCCCAGTCCTCGGAGCTGTGCATGATTCGGCGCTACCGCCGGTTCGGCGGTCTGGCCGGTCCTCGGCAGCCCAGCCGGTTCCGGGCCGGTCTCTCCGGCGGAATCGGTGCGGCAACTCGGTAGTATCAGCGGCACGGCCGTCCCCGGACACCACGGCCGGTACGGCGAGGACCCGACCTCCCGACGAACCGCACCCGACGCCGCGGCCCGGGCCGGCGAGACGGCGTGATCGACGAGCGGCCTGGCCGGCGTCACGGCGGGGCGATCCGGCAGGTCGGCCCACGTCGACGACGCGGTGCGATCCGGCGAAGATGCTCGCCCCAGCGGGGCGGCGCGGTCCGGCGAGGCGGCACAATGGGCGGAATGGTTGCCGACGGTTTCGATGAGTTGGTGTCGCGCCTGCGGGCGGCGGGGTGTGTGTTCGCCGAGGACGAGGCGGGGCTGTTGACCGCGGCCGCGGTGGATGCCGAACGTCTGGAAACGCTGGTGGCACGGCGAGTGTCGGGAGTGCCGCTGGAATATGTGCTGGGGTGGGTGGAGTTTCGAGGGCTGCGGGTGGCGGTGTCGGAGGGGGTCTTCGTGCCGCGGCAGCGGACCGGGTACTTGGTCGAGCAGGCCGTGCGTTTGGCGCGGGCGCGGATCGCCGGGACCGCGCAGGCCACCGGGGCGGCGGCGCAAGCCGGGCACGCGGCGCAAGTTGGGCACGCGGCGCAAGTTGGGCAGACGGCGCGGGACACAGGGGCGGCACAAGTCGCGGAGACGGCGTGGGTGCCGATGCCCGCGAATCCGCACGGATCGCAGTCGTTGCCGGGCAGTCGGTCCGGGATCGTGGCGGTCGATATGTGTTGCGGGTCTGGGGCGCTCGGGCTGGCGTTCGCGACAGAGCTTGCCGCCCGGGGCATTTCGGTGGCATTGACGGCGGCCGATATCGACCCGGTGGCGGTGGCGTGTGCGCGGCGCAACCTCGCCGCCTCGGGTGCCGGGGTGTTCGAAGGTGATCTGTTCGCCGCCCTGCCCCGCGAGCTGGCCGGGCGGGTGGACGTACTGCTGGCGAATACCCCGTATGTGCCCTCCGAGGCCATTGCGGACATGCCGCCGGAGGCGCGCGACTACGAGCCCCAGGTGGCCCTCGACGGCGGCGCGGACGGGCTGGATATCTTCCGGCGGGTCGCGGCGGCGGCTCCCGAGTGGCTGGCACCAGGCGGGCATCTGCTGGTGGAGACCGGTGCCGCACAGGCCGGGACGGCCGTGGACTTCCTCACCGAACACGGCCTGACGCCCCGGGTCGCGACGGACGAGGAACTGGGTGCGACGGTGGTGATTGGTTCGCTCGCCGGTAGCGTGGGCGTGTGACGATTCGCGGCCTTCTCTTCGATATCGACGACACCCTCGTCGACTATTCGGCCACCGCGCGGGCCGGAATTCTCGCGCATCTGGCGGCGGAGGGGCTGCTGGACCGGTTCGCGTCCCCCGAACACGCCGTGGCGCTGTGGAAGGAACTCGAGGAGCGGGAGTATCCGCGCTACCTTGCCGGTGAGCTGACCTTCACCGGGCAGCAGGAATTGCGGTCGGAGCTGCTGCTGGCCCACATCGGCGCGACCACCGACGATGCCCGCGCCTGGTTCGACCGCTATGTCGCGCTACGCGACGCCACCTGGGCGGCCTTCCCGGATGCAGAACCGCTGCTGTCCGCCCTCACCGGCCGCATCGCGGTGGGTGTGGTGTCGAATTCCTCGCGGTCCCACCAGGTCGGCAAGCTGCACGCCGTGGGCCTGCTCCCCCATTTCGGTGAGGCCGTGCTGTGCTCGGCCGAATTCGGCACGCCCAAACCGTATCCGGAGATCTTCCTGGCGGGCTGCGACCTGCTCGGCCTGCCACCCGAGCAGGTCGCCTACGTGGGCGACCGCTGGGATGTGGACGGCCTGGGCGCACGCGACGCCGGGCTACGCGCCTACTGGTTGAACCGCGCCGCCACGAGCACCGCTGTGCGGGACGGCGTCACGGTCATCCACTCGCTGACGGCGCTGTCCGCACTCTGAGCAGCTGCCCGCGCCCACGCCATCGTGGCCGGAGCATCACGGACCGACCACGCCCGGGCGCCGGACGAACGCACGATAATGCCGATTTCAGGATGGGTCTTCGATCCAGGTGATCGTTCCGCGGGCGGTGATCCTGCTGCCATGAGTTAGGGCCCAGGCTCTGATCGCGGCCGACTGTTCCGGAGTGATGCGGTGCGTCCAGCGGCCACGCCGCACGTCTTCGATGGGCATTCGGTGTTCGGTGAAAAGCCTCGAGAGCTCGTCGAACTGGGTCGGTGTCACGAAAACCAGGTAGTAGTCTTCGCCGGAACTCAGTGACGCCAACACGATGTCCAGCGCGGAGGCGTGTTCGCCGATCTCTTCGAGGAACGCTGCGATGTAGTCGGCTCGATTGTCGTCGGCGTGCTCGGCGTCGAAGGCGGTGACCCAATGCCAGGACAGCGCCGCGGGATACGATCTCAGTGCTGCCAATTGCTCGCGGATCGAGCGGGGATCCTGTTCGCGGGAGATGATCGCCATGTCCGGGGTCGTGTTCGTAGATTCGGCGCTGCGAATCGATTCGGCGGCACCCGGTCTCAGATATGCCAGTCGCTGGGCCATGATGGACCGCACATCGAACCCGTAATCCGATTCCCTCGCCACCACTTCCCCGCGGTAGACGCCGTCCGCACCCACGCGGTCGGTGAAGTCCTCCCAGCTCATGTTCGAGAGGTTGATGTTGTTCTCCACATTCCACAGCTGGTCGGGCACGACGCGGAACGGCAGCCGGTCGCCGTGGTCGTCATCCTGGGGTGGCAGGACCCAGACCGCCAAGATGGGATGCTCAGGATCGGTGAGAGTGACCTCGTCGGCGAGGAAGGACACGATCGCACCGCCGGATTGCCGTGCCCTCAACCCCTCGGGGTCGAGGCCCTCGAACTCCGGATCGTTCACGGGAGTCGAATAGGCCAGGAACCCTTCATTACTGGGTGTCAGTACCTCACGGACCAGGCAACCCCAGGCGCGGTCATCACCGAACCATGTGCGGACCAGCGTTGATCCACTTGGTAGGTCTGTCATGTCCGCACCATAACGGCGGGGTCTGACACCTTCCGCCGTCAGCGCAGGAAGCATCCGCAACTGGCGAGGTTCGGGTCCTGGCCGGTCCGGACATTCAATCACTGTTGTCCGCAACGACGGCCAATTCCGAGGCTCTCCACGAAAACTGGGCACCTTCCCCGCGAAGGTGGGCACGGGACCTTGCACGAGGGCGTCAGTGAGACTTCCCGTGGTGGCCCTCCGCGTCAGCGCCGGACATTCCGGCCACGCGGCCGAATCTCTACTGCCGCCCGCGGAATTCGTCCATGGAGTGGTACACGCCGACCGTGTTGAGGTAGAAGTCGCGCACCTTCAGCGGGAGCAGGCCGGTGATGGCGCGGTTCAGCCGCGAGGTCCACGGCATGACCACCAGCGCCGAGCCCTTCTTCATCTCGGTCCAGGAGGTGTCGACCACCTTCTCCTGGTCGAGGATGGGGGTGAACCAGAACCCCTTGGCTCCGTCGAACATGCCGGTGTTGATGTAGGTCGGGCAGACGGTGGTGACCTTCACGTGCTCGTTGCCGGACTGCTCGAGTTCCAGTCGCACCGAATCCGACCAGCCCAGCGCCGCCCATTTGGAGGCCGCGTACACGCTCATGCGCGGATTGGAGACCAGTCCGGCCGAGGAGGCGATGGTCATGACCCGCGCCTGTGATCCCTTGTTCGCCACCATGGCGGGCAGGAACTCGAGGGTCACGTACATGGGGGCGAGGGAGTTGATCGCCATGGTCTTGTCGATGTCGCCGCGGTTCTCGGTCTCCCAGAAGTAGCCGTTGCCGCGCACGATGCCGGCGTTGTTGACCAGCACGTCGATATCGCCGACCTCGCTGCGCACCGACGTGCCCGCATCCCGGATGGCCTGCTGATCGGAGACGTCGACCACGTAGTGGTGGATGCGGCTGCTGCCGAGGGCGCTCAGTTCGGCGACGGTCTCCTTGAGCGTCTCCTCGTTGATGTCCCACAGCACCACGTCGGCGGCGCGCTCCCGGACCGCCCGGACCGCGAAGGACTTGCCCAGCCCCATGGCGGCCCCGGTGATCAGGACCTTCTTGCCCGCTACGTCCTTCATACCCGTGTGTACCCCTGTCTCGAGTGGCAGATCACTTCTGCCGCAATGTCTTCATGGTGGTGAGGAACAGCGTCATGGTCTTGGCCCAGAGCTTCTCCGACATGCCGGGCAGTGGTGCGATGGGCAGGACGCGCTGCACCGCGATGGTCTGGGTGTCGACGTATTTCAGCAGACCCTCCGGTCCGTGCCGCCGCCCGGTCCCGGAGATGCCCAGTCCGCCCGAGGGCGCGGCCACCGATCCCCAGGCGGCGATGAAGCCCTCGTTCACATTCACCGATCCGGCGTGGATGCGCGCCGCCACGGCACGCCCGCGATCGGTATCCCGGCTCCACACACTGGCATTGAGCCCGTAGGCGGTGTCGTTCGCCTGATGCACCGCTTCGTCGTCGCTGCCGACGCGGTAAACGGAGACGACCGGCCCGAAGGTCTCCTCGCGGTAGACGGTCATCCCCTCGCGCACCCCTTCGAGGATGGTCGGCTCGTAGAAGTACGGACCCAGATCCGGACGCGCCCGGCCGCCCGCGCGCACGGTCGCGCCCTTGGCCACCGCGTCGTCGACATGCGCTGCGACGGTGTCGATCTGGCGCTGGAAGGTGAGCGAACCGACCTCGTAGGAGAAGTCGCGCTCCTTGCCGAGGGTGAGTGTGCGGGTGTTCTCGGCGAACTCGGTGACGAACCGGTCGTAGACGCTGTCGTGCACGTAGATGCGCTCGATGGATTCACACAGCTGTCCGGCCGAGGCGAAGCAGGCCCGCACCGCGATCTTGGCGGCGGCGGAGACATCCGCGTCGTCCAGCACCAGCAGCGGGTTCTTGCCGCCCAACTCCAGGGAGTAGCCGATGAGCCGCTCCCCCGCCTGCCGGGCGATGGTGCGCCCGGTGGCGCTGGATCCGGTGTAGTCGACGTAGTCGGCGCGCTCGATCACCTGCCCGCCGATCTCGCGACCGCGACCCAGCACAGCCTGCCACAGCCCCTTGGGCAGTCCGGCGCGCTCGGCGATATCGATGGCCCACAGTGCGGTGAGCGCGGTCTGATTGTCCGGGCGCGCGATGACGGCATTGCCGGCGACCAGGGCGGGCAGAGCGTCGGAGGCGGCCAGGGCGAGCGGGTAGTTCCACGGCGAGATGACCGCGACCACGCCCTTGGGCCGGTTCAGCACCTCCACCTGGGTGAGCACCGGCATGACGCCGCGCGGGGTGCGGCGGGCGAGCAGCTTCTTGGCCTCGGCGGCGTAGTAGCGCGCGTTCACGGCCACATCGCTGACCTCGTCGAAGGCGTGCACCCGGGACTTGCCGGTCTCGGTCTGCACGATATCGAGGATCACATCCTGTTCGGCGAGCACCAGGTCGTGGATGCGGCGCAGCACGGCTACACGGTCGGCGATCGGGGTGCGCGCCCATTCCCGCTGCGCCTCGCGGGCGGTGGCGAAGGCGGCGTCGATATCGGCGGTGGCGGACTGCGGCAGATCGACGATCTTGGCGCCGGTGGCGGGTGCGAAGACCTCCACGGACGGCCTGCCGCCCGCGCGCGCATGGTTCAGCAGGCGCTGCACGAGGTCGAAGGGAAGCGCATCGGCGGCGGCGAGCTGCGGGGCAGTCGTCATTGGTCGCCCTCTCGGTGGGTGGATCGCGGGCGCACCCGCTATTTGCTGAACACCAGTGTTACGCGAACACTGATGTTAGATTAATAGCCGTGACGCACCTCATGTCAAGCGCTCCGCGGGGGTTTGTGAAATGACCCAGTCCGCCACGGCCGCTCCTCGACGGGGACGGCCACCGCAAACAGCCGAGCAGGCCGATCAGGTGCGCGCCCGCATCGTGCTGGCCACCTCCGAGGTGTTCGCCGAACACGGTTCGCGCGGACTCAATGTCGCCCGCATCATCGAGAAGGCCGGATTGGCGCGGCCCACCTTCTACCGCTACTTCGCCAATGCCACCGAACCGCTGCACGCGCTGCTCACCATCTCCAACGACGATCTGGTCGGCGGCGTGCGCGCGGCGCTGGAACGCAGCGTGGAGCCGGTGCAGCTGGGCATCAATATGATCGAGGCGTACCTGTACTGGGCCGACGGCCACGGCACCATGCTGGCCCCGCTGTTCGCCGAACTACACGATCCCGGGTCACCGGTCTCGTCCTATCGCGAGAGCGCGCTGAACGACATCCGCGCCCTGGTGCGCGCCAAATTCGCCGACATCGGCCGCCCCGCCCCCAGCGACCTGAATCTGGATACGGCACTGCAGATCTGCGAATTCGTGGTCTACCGGATCTCGGCCACCGCCCCGCACGGTGAACCGACTCCGGAGGCCATCGCGGAGGCGCGGCTCACCATGATCCGCGGGGTACTGGTGACGCTGGGCCGCCGCGAGGACGTGGAGTACGCCCTCACCGTCCCCGGTATCTTCGATCCGGCCTAGCCCGCGGCGCGCGCCGGTGCGTCGCGGTGGGCGCGCTCGAAGACCATGGCGTCGTCGGTGATCCGGCCGTAGCGCAGTTTCGGCAGATCGCGCAGATAGTTCATGGTCAGCTTCCACGGTGCGCGGTCGCCCTGTTTGGGCAGGTACTCCAGGGCGCGCAGCACATAGCCGGGCTCGAAGTTCAAGAAGGGTGAAGTGCCGACGGCGGGGTCGCGGACCGGGGTGGCCTTGGCGTAGCCGTGCGCGTCCATATGCTTCAGCAGCCGAACCACGTACTCGCACACCAGATCCGCCTTCAGGGTCCAGGAGGCGTTGGTGTAGCCCAGCACGTAGGCGAAGTTGGGGACGCCGGAGAGCATCATGGCCTTGTAGGCCATGGTGTCGGGCAGGGATATCGGCCGCCCGTCCACCACCAGCTCCATACCGCCGAAGACCAGCAGGTTCAACCCCGTCGCGGTGATGATCACATCGGCGTCGAGGTCCGCGCCCGACCCGAGCCGGAGCCCGGACTCGGTGAAGGTGTCGACGGTGTCGGTCACCATGGTCAGCTGCCCCTTGCGGATGGCGCGGAAGAAATCGCCGTTGGGCGCCAGGCACAGCCGCTGATCCCACGGGTTGTAGCGCGGGGTGAAGTGGGTGTCGATGTCGTAGCCCGCGGGCAGCCACTTCTCCTGCCAACCGCGGATCCAGGCCCGCATGCGCTGCGGATACCGTTGGCACAGTTGGTAGATGGCAGTGCTGAAGACGACGTTCTTGGCGCGGGTCAGCCCGTAGGCGGCGCGCGCGGGCAGGAAGCGCCGCAGCCGCGCCGCGGTGGGGTCGCGCTCGGGCAGCGACAGGATGTAGGACGGCGACCGCTGCAGCAGGGTGACGTGCGCGCCCTGCCGGGCCAGCGCCGGGCCGAGGGTCACGGCGGTCGCGCCGGATCCGATGACGACCACCCGCTTGTCGGCGACCTCGAGGTCCTCGGGCCAGTGCTGCGGATGCACGATCGGTCCCGGGAAGCGGTCGGTGCCCGCGAATTCCGGGGTGTAGCCCTCGTCGTAGCGGTAGTAGCCGGAGCAGCAGAACAGGAAGTTCGCGGTCACGGTGCGGGTTTCGCCGTCGTGGTCGGCGGTGACCGTCCACCGGTCGTCCACCGAGGACCATTCGGCGCGAATCACCCGGTGGCGGTAGCGGATACGCCGGTCGATGCCGTTCTCCGCGGCGGTCTCGCGGACGTAGGCCAGAATCGAGTCACCGTCGGCGATGGCCTTGTCGCCCAACCAGGGCCGGAAGCGGTAGCCGAGGGTGAACATATCCGAATCGGAGCGAATGCCCGGGTAGCGGAACAGGTCCCAGGTGCCGCCGCTGGCCGCGCGCGCCTCCAGGATGAGGTAGCTCCGCGTCGGGAAGGCCCGTTGCAGATGGTAGGCGGCGCCGATTCCGGACAGTCCAGCTCCCACAATGAGCACATCGACGTGCTCCGGCGCATCGCTCATCGTTCCCGTCCTCGCTGCTTCCGCCGAACCGGCATCAGTGCCGGTCGGTGCCCTGCGCACCCGACTCCAGAGTATCGATGCCACCCAGCAGGCCGTCGACGAACCTCCGGATCGCCGTATCGCCGGGCAGCAGTTCCCGCACCGCGCTCCACTGCGGCAGGATGTCGCGCACCTCCGGGAAGTCGGCCAGATCCTCCGTGGTCACGAATTCGGTCCATCGGGGCGGCCGGGCGTCATCCGGCGCGGCCGCGCGCTCGGCGTCGGCGCGCCGCATGAGCAGCTCACCGAGCACGAAGCGCCACAGGGCGGAGTACATGTAGGCGGCGTACTGCGGGCTGGCGCCCAACGCCCGTGCGCTGCGGATGAATTCGTCCAGGATCCAGAGCGCGGCGCGGCCGAAGGACTCCCCGCCCACCAGCAGCTCGGCCACCCACGGCAGCTCCTGGAGTATGTCGATGAGATAGGCGATGAGCGCGACCAGGCGTTCGCGCGGATCCCGCGGCAGTCGAGGCGCGGGCAGTTCCTCGGCGCGGGCGCTGAGCACGGCGATGAACAGCTGCGCCTGTGCCGGGAAGTGGTGGTAGACGGCGGCGGTGCTGACGCCGAGTTCGTCGGCGAGTTTGCGCATGCTGAACGTGTCCTTACCGCCCGCGGCCAGCAGCCGCGTGGTCGCGGCGATGACGTCTGCCCTGCTCACGCGCACGGGTCGGCCGCGCCGCCGGGGTGTGGTCGCACTGTCGGCCATGGCTCCCATTCTGCGAAATGACCCTCTCGACACCAGGGTCAGGCCATGCTAACCATATTAAGCACACGCGTTATTTAATTATGGAGGTTGCCGTGACCGATCGCCCCGACGGCCGGGTGGGCTGGACGCTCGCCGTCGTCTTCACCGTCATGTTCCTGGTGTCCCTGGATCTGTCGATCGTCAATGTGGCGCTCCCGGATATCGACGCCGACCTGCACTTCAGCGGCTCCGGGCTGAGTTGGGTGATCAACGCCTACCTGCTCACCTTCGCGGGCCTCATGCTGTTGGGCGGGCGGCTGGCCGATCTGGTGAGCCGCCGCACCCTGCTGCTGGGCAGTCTGGCGGTCTTCGCACTCGCCAGCGCCTGGGGCGGGCTCGCCCAGCACGCGTGGGAACTGCTCACCGCCCGCGCCGTCCAGGGCGTGGCCGCGGCGGTGCTCGCGCCGATGTCACTGGCCCTGGTCACCTCCGAATTCGCCGAGGGCCCGGCGCGTTCCAAGGCCATGGCGGTCTGGGGCGGCGCGGGCGCGGCGGGCGGCGCGGCCGGTGTGGTGCTGAGCGGGTTGCTCACCGAGTACGTCGGCTGGCGGGCGGTCATGTGGGTGAACGTGCTCTTCGCGGTGCTGGCCGCGACCGCGGTGCTGCGCGCCGTCGCCCACCGGGACGTGACGCGGCGCGCGGGTCTGGACCTGCCGGGCGCGGCACTGGTCACCGCGGGCGTGACCGCGCTGGTGGTGGCGGTGATCTCGACCGAGGAGCACGGCTGGACTTCGGCGCGTACCCTCGGCTGGGCGGCGGCCGGAGCGCTCGCCCTGATCGCCTTCGCGCTGGTGGAGGCGCGCACCGCCGATCCCCTGGTGCCGCTGGGCTTCCTGCGCCGCCGCTCCCTCGTCGGGGCCACGGTCTTCGGCTTCATGCTGGCCTCGGCGCAGTTCGCGAGCTTCTACTTCGTCTCCCTGCTCATGCAGCGGGTGCTGGGCTACTCGCCGGTGGCGACCGGGCTGGCCTTCGTGCCGTTCTGCCTCGGGGTGGGCGTCGGCCTGCGGGTCGCGATGCTCACCGCGCCGAAGTACGGTCCGCGCCCGGTGCTGCTGATCGGCGGGCTGCTGGGGGCAGCGGGTCTGCTGTGGTTCGGATTCGCCACTCCCACATCGCATTTCCTGGTCGCGGTGCTGGGTCCGTCGATGGTGGCGAGCGTCGGGGTGGGCGCGGCCACGGTGGCGATGGGAGTCGCGGCCGTCAGCGGCGTGCCCGCCGAGCAGTCGGGGCTGGCCTCCGGAATCCTCAACAGCGCACGGCAACTCGGCGGCTCACTGGGACTGGCGGTGCTGGCCACCACGGCCGCGACCGTCATCGGTGACAGCGGCGCACCCGAGGTGCTCGCCGACGGGTACACCACCGCGCTGCGGCTGGCGGCGGCACTGCTCGCGGTCGGGGCCGTGGCCGCCGCGCTCATCCTGCGCGCACCGGCCCGGCAGCCCGCGCCCGCTGCCGCACCCGCGCCATAGTCCGCGGCGGCACCGGCGTGCGAAGTCGCGGCCGCGGCGACGTGCGATAGTACGCGGCTCACCGGCGGCAGAACCCGCAGCGCGCCGCCGCTGTCACCGGATACCTATGGCGTGTCGAGGAATTCGGCGACGGTGGCGGCCACCAGGGCCGGATCGTTCTTGTCGATGCCGAAGTGGTCGAGGCCCCGGAAGGTGTATCGGACGCAGTGCGGGATGACCTCGGCCAGCCGGTCGCGGTCGGCGTCGTCGCGGGCGAGCCGGTCGCGATCGCCGTCCATGAGCAGCACCTCCGCCGTGATGTCGCGATAGTGCGGATAGGTGTCGTCCAGGCGGATGACCTCGCGGTGCTCGCGCAGATTCTCCCACAGCAGACTCGAGATGATGTCGCGCTCAGGCGCTTTCATGGCCAACGGCATGGCACGCTCCAGCATCCACTTCGGCACGCGGCGAATGCCCTCCGGGCCGACCGCACGCAGGTACTGCACGAACGCCTTCCACGGCTTGTCCTGCCGCAGATACTTCTCATAGGACGGAATCCAGTTCGAGGGCATCGAACCGTTGACGGAGACACCGGGTTCGTACACCGCGACCTTCCGGATCTCCGGATCCCGCGCCGCCTCCAGGGCGATGAGCCCGCCGTAGCTGTGCCCGACCAGCAGGGTCGCGCCGGTCTTGTCGCGCAGTGCGCGCAGATCCTCGAGTTCGGTATCGATACTGTAGTCCTCCCCCTGCGGCCCGCTGTCGCCGCGGCCGCGCCGCTCCATGATGTGCACCGTGAATCGCTCCCCCAGGGTACGGGCGAAGCGGGCGAAACCCGCGGCCACCGACAGCGCCCCCGGAATCACGATCACACTCGGGCCGTGCCCGGTGGTGTGAAAGGCGATCGGCGTGCCGTCGGCGGCGATGATCGTCTCGCTGGTTCCCTCGAATTCGGCAGGCATTCCCATATCCCCCAGTCTGCTCCAAACGGACGAATCAGCGCTCTAGTTCACGCGCAGTCCGCTGGCGCGCAGGACCCGACGGTCGATTCCGGAACGAATGGACTCCTCGGTGCCGATGATCCGGACCCGTTTGCGCGCGCGGGTGATGGCCGTGTACAGCAATTCCCTGGTGAGCAGCGTGGATTCGGGTCCGGGCAGCACCACCGAGACGGTGTCGTACTGGCTGCCCTGGCTGCGGTGGATGGTCATGGCGTACACGGTGGTGACGCCCGGGAACTGGGTGGGGTGCACCAGATACGGTTCGGTGCCGCGCTGCAGGGCGGCGCGCAGCGTGCCGTCGGGCGCGCGCACGATCACGCCGGTGTCGCCGTTGTAGATGCGGGCCTCGTGGTCGTTGGCGGTGACCAGCAGCGGCTGGCCCGGATACCACTGTCCCGCACCGGGATCGGAGGCGATACCGGCGGCGGTGACCCAGCTGGCGGCGAGCCGGTCCCAGCGCTCCACGCCGTAGGGGCCCTGCCGGTGCGCGCACAGCAGCCGATGCGATTCCAGGGCGGTGAGCGCGGCGGCGGCATCACCGCGCAGGGCGGCGTCGGTGGCGTCGCCGGAGGCGCGCAGCAGGTCCTCGCGCACCTCGCTGACGTCCTCGGGGGCGTGCAGGGACAGTTCGTGGCCGCCCTCGGCCAGCAGCGCGAGGGCGGCGTCGGCGTCACCCGCGCGCACGGCCACCGCCAGTTCGGCGATGCGGCCGCCGAAGCGGCGGCCCCGGGTGAGCCGGACGATGCCGCCGCGCAGGCGTTCCCGCTCCCGCCCGGACAGCGCGTCCGGGTGGGCGGCGGTGGCGGACAGGTCCGCGCCGAGGATTCGGTCCAGCGCCGGATTCGCCTGTCCCGGTACGGGTCCGGCGACCAGGTCGGCCAGCACCGCGCCCGCGTCCACCGAGGCCAGCTGGTCCGGATCGCCGACCAGGACGAGGCGGGCGTCCGGGCGGACGGCGGGCAGCAGGTGGCTCATCATGGTCAGCGACACCATGGAGGTCTCGTCAACCACGATGACGTCGTAGGGCAGGCGGTTGAATTCGTTGTGCCGGAAGCGGGACGCGCCGCCGCGCTGCCAGCCCAGCAGGCGGTGCAGGGTGGCGGCGGTGAGTTCCGGCAGGCCGATATCCCCGGCCTGCTCCCGCACCGATTCCTGGAGGCGGGCGGCGGCCTTGCCGGTCGGCGCGGCCAGGGCGATGCGCAGCGCGGGCGCGCCCGGGGCCGCCTGCTGATGCGCCACCAGCAGCGCCAGCACCCGCGCGATGGTGTGGGTTTTGCCGGTGCCGGGGCCACCGGCGACCACGGTGGTCCACTGGGTGGCGGCCAGGGCCGCGGCCAGCCGCTGCCGGTCGGGCGGCTCCCCCGGCCCGGTCTGATCGGGGAAGAGCCGATCCAATTCGCGCCGAACCAGTTCCGCGTCCACCATGGGATGGGTGGCGGCGCGTTCGGTGAGCACCCGGCGGATGGTCTGTTCCTGCTGGTAGTAGCGGCTCAGATAGAGCAGCGGCCCGGCGGGCGTGTCGACCAGGCGCAGCGGGGTGAGCGGTCCGGCCGGACTGCCGCACACCAGCGGGCTCACCCGCAGCGCCGCGATGACGGCGTCCACATCGGGCCACGGCAGCGTGGTCGGGTCGATGGCCGATTCCTCGGTGCCCTCGGCGTCCACGCCGATCTCGTGCATGCGCCGCAGCTCCAGGCAGACCGATCCGGAGCGTACGGCGCGCACCGCCAGCGCGGTCGCGAACAGGACGAGGGGCGAATCCTCCCGGCCCAGCCGCGCCAGCCGCACGGCGACGTGCACATCGGCGGCGGACAGCACACCCGCCTCGTTGAAGGTGCGCAGCGGCCCGGTGCCGCGCTGCGCCACCGCGATCGACGTCATCGCCCGGTCACCACCCTTCGCCCCGGCCCGACCGTCATGCCCGTCCTCCGCCCGTCTCGCCCGCCAGCAGGGCGGACAGTTCCACCACCAGCGCGGCAGGCGGCTCCCAGTCGAAAACGCCCGCACCGTCCGGGGTATCGGGGCCGATCATGCCGCGCACGAACAGGTACCGGATGCCGCCGAGGTGGCGCTCCGGAGCGTAGTCGGGCAGCCGCCAGCGCAGATAGCGATGCAGGGCAACCGAATACAGGATCGCCTGGAGCGGGTAGTGGGAGCGCATCATCTCGGCGGCCATCTGTTCGTGGGTGTAGTGGGCGACGGTGAGGTCGCCGGTGCCGAGGCGGTTGGTCTTGTAGTCGACCACCACGAAGCGCGGGCCCGGAATGCGCAGCACGGCGTCGATGCTGCCGGTGAGGTAGCCGCGCAGCGGGGTGTCGTCCAGATCGGCGAGCTGATCGGCGTAGTCGGCCAGCGGATCGCCGGGCGGGAGATGGCGGCGCAGCAGGGTGGCGATATGGGGCACGGTCACCCGCTCGCGGGCCGGGGTGTCGCCCCCGGCGAGGGGCAGTTCGAAATCGAGTTCGCTGAGCCGGTCGCGGGTGGGGATGTCGGCGAGGCAGCCGAAGCCGATCGGGGTGCGCATGACCGCCAGCAGGGCCCGCGACAGCACCTCCGGGTCGGCGTCGAACATCTGCTCGGCCACGGCGTGCGCGGTGCGGTCGCGGATCTCGGCGGCGAGGTCGGGGGCGTCGGTGTCGACGTACTCCAGCACCTCGTGCACGAGGGTGCCGAATTCGGCACCGTAGGGCAGATCGTTCATGAGCGAGGGCGCGGCCGCCGACACAGGGGCCGCGGCGTCGGCGAGCACGCTCGGTGCGTCGGGTTCGTCGGCGATGCCGCGCCCGTCCGGGATGTCGGTGGTGGGTGCGTGATCGTGGGCTCCGGCGGTGAGCGCCGAATAGGACGTGCGCCGCCAGTCGTGGTCGAGTACCCGGTCGAAGCGCGCGGCGGCGAGGTCACCGACCGCGCCGTCGGTGGTGGCGGCCGCCAGTCGGGCCGCCCGCGCCCGGTCCACCGGTTCCACCGTGATCACGCCGTCTCCGGCGGTGGCGGCCCAGGTGATGATGCGGTCCAGGGCAACGTGATCGGCGGGCACCGCCACCTTGTCGGCGACCTCGTCGCCGCCGGGTTCGCGGCCGAACAGCATGCGGTGCAGCGGGCCGGTGGCGGTGTTGTAGCTGGGCGCCCACCAGGCCACCACCTGCGCGCCGGCGCGGGTGAGCGCCACGTACAGCAGCCGCAGCTCCTCCCCCGCCGCCTCGGCCTCGGCGCACCGCTTGCGCTGAGCGTGGCCGGGAGCGTCGGGGCCGCCGACATCGAGCACGCGGCGGTCCCGCTCGTCGTGGAACAGCAGGGCCGCGTTCTTGGGCAGCATCATCGAGTCCCACGCGAAAGGCAGGTAGACGACCGGGAATTCGAGGCCCTTGCTGGCGTGCACGGTGGCGATCTGCACCGAACGGGCGTCGCGGTCCAGGCGGCGACTGCGGCCGGTGACCGCACCCGAGGCCGGATCGCGCACCCGGTCGGCGAGCCAGCGGGCCAGTGCGGTGAGGCCGAGGGATTCGCGCAGCGCCGCCTCGTCCAGCAGCTGGGCGAGCTGCCGCAGGTCGGTGAGCTGGCGTTCGCCGCCGTCCAGGGCGAGCAGGCGCGGTGCGAGTTCCCGTTCGGCGGAGAGCTTTTCGAATACGGCGGCGAATCCGGCGCGGGTGAACAGGCGGGCGGAATCGCGCAGCAGAGCGCTCAGCTGGCCAACGAGATCGGCTCCGCCGCTGTCGATCTCGACGGCGGACAGGCCGAACAGGGCGGTGCCCGCGGCCAGGCGGACGCGGTCGGCGCGGTGCGGCTGCTCCAGGGCGCGCAGCACCCACAGCCAGTCCATGGCCGATTCGGTGCCGAAAACGCTGGCCCCGCCGGTGAGTACGGAGGGCACCCCGGCCTTCTCCAGGGCGGCGCGCACCAGGTTCAGCTGGGTGTGGGTGCGCACCAGCACGGCGATATCGCCCGCGTCCACCGGGCGCTCGCCCGCGGACGTGGTGATGGTGACCCCGGATTCGAGCAGGCGCACGATATCGGCGGCCACATCGGTGGCGACGCGTTCGCGCTGGCGGCCCACGGTGGGGAAGCCGGACTTGTTGAGCGGTCCGGCACCGCTGCGCGGGAAACAGCGCAGCCGCAGCGGGGTGATGGCTTCGGCCGGGCCGGACAGCCGGGTCCACGGGCGAGTGGCGGCGACCGGGTGGACGCGAATCTCCGGATGTCCCAGGGCCGCTCCGCTCTGCACGTGCGCGAGGGCCTGGAGCAGTCCGGCGTCGCTGCGCCAGTTGACGGTGAGTTCGCGGCGGCTGTCGGCCACGGAGACGGCGGTCAGGTAGCTGAGCACCTCCGCGCCCCGGAAGGCGTAGATGGCCTGCTTGGGGTCGCCGACCAGGACGAGGGTGGCGTGGCCGTGGAAGGCGCGGCGCAGGATGTCCCACTGCAGCGGGTCGGTGTCCTGGAATTCGTCCACCAGCGCCACCCGGAACCGGTCCCGGATGCGGCGGCAGGCGCGCTCGCCGTGCTCGGTGTCGGCCAGCACCCGGTGCAGCAGCACCAGCAGGTCGTCGAAGTCGCGGATGCCCGAAAGCTGTTTGCGGCGTGCCACTTCCGCGCGCACCGCCTCGGCGAAGGCCACCCGCTCGGCCGCCGGATCGCCGTCGTACTCGGCCTGCGGCACCAGCATCGACTGCCGATCCCCCACCGCGGACACCGCCAGCTCGTGCGCCTCCGACGGGCTGAACGGCGCACCGTCGCGCGCGTACCGGCTCACGTACAGATCGTCGGCCACGGTGGCGACGACATCCTCGATGCTCTCCACCAGCCGGGCCCCCGGATCCCGCTCCCCCGCCAGCCCCAGCTCGTCCAGCATGCGCTGGCAGAAGCTGTGCGTGGTGGCGATCGACCCGGCGTCGAAATCCGACAGCGCCGCCAGCAGCCGCTCCCGCCGCAGCGCCACCTCCGCCGAATCCGCTTGCGCCAGCAGGGAAACCAGCTCATCCCGGGACTCCCGGGCCGCCTCCGGATCGGCCAGCCCGGTCGCCACCTCCACGAACCGGTTCCGCGTCCGCTCCCGCAGTTCCTGGGTGGCCGCCCGACTGAACGTCACCAGCAGCAGTTGCGAGATATCCACCCCCGCCTCGGCCACATACCGCACCGCCAACCCCACGATGGCGTACGTCTTCCCGGTCCCCGCACTGGCCTCCAGCACCATGGTCCCGGCGGGCAGCGGCCCCAGCAGATCGAACCGCGACTCGGCCCGCCCCTGCGGCACCGCGTCGCGGTCCGGCGTCCCGCCCGCCCCCGTCGCGTCGTACCCGGACCCCCGCTGCGGAGTGAGCAGGGGCGGCACGGCCGACCGGCTCTCCGGCGCGGCGTCACACTCACGCGGCCCGCCGGTGCGCCGCTGCGGCGCGGCGGAGGGTGCAACCGGCTCGCGCCGGGAACGGTCCCCCGTATCCTCGGCAACGACCTCGGGACCGAAATCCACCGTGGCGGCCGGTATTTCGCCGCCTCCGACCGTGCTCGCATCGAGCCGGGCGGCGATGGTCGCGCCCGCTGCTCCCGTGTCCGATGCGCCCGGCTCGGCCTCCGCGACCGCGTTGCCCGGTCCCCGGTGGCCGATGCGCCGCGAACGGCGGTTCGTCCCTTGCTCGGTCCGCGCGGGGTGGTCGGGCTGGTCGCCCGGCGCGACCGCGCCCGAACCGTGGCGGTCCACGGCGGGCTCGGTGCGCCCGCCGGGCGAGGTTTCGGCGGCAACCGAACCCGATTCGGGGACGGTATCGTGCCGGCCCGACTCGGGGCCGGACAGCGCGGCGCGCGCCGGTCCGGCGCTGTCGGCCGCACCGGCCGCGTGCTCGGCCGCGGCGTCCCTGGGCAGGTCGTCGAGCGGTAGGGCCAGCACGTCCACGGCGGTATCGGTATTCGCGGGCTCCGGGTCGCGGGGTGGGCGGGGGCGGCGGCGGGCCGGGGTGGCCGGGTCCGTCGCCGTGTCGGTGAGGGAGAAGAGTTCGTCGCTCATCCGTGCTTCGCGGTCGTCGTCATGGTCTCCCCTGATTCTCGTTGGCGAGCAACGGGTTCCACAGCATTCGGGCCAGTTCGCCGAAGCGTGTCGGCTCGTCGCCGCCGTGTTCGGCCGGGGCTCGGGTCAGGTCCGGGAAACGCAGGGCCGGACCCCACACCTGGCGGAGGTAGCGGTCGGTGCGTTCACCGTACGCGCCGTCGAAGTCCTGTTCCGCGGAGAGGGTGGCGTCGTCCACGGACGCGCCCTTGCAGCGGCGGTCGGCGTAGACGGCGGTCGCCGACGGGGCGATGGGCAGGGGTTCGGTGAGTCCGGCGTCGCGCAGGTGCACGAGTTGGCGCAGGATGGCGCGGGCGGTGGCGGCGTCGGGGGCGGTGAGGGTGGACTGCCAGACCGGATTGCGGAACTGGCCGCGGCCCAGGGTGAGGGCGCGCCAGCTCTGGTGCGAACCGCTGGCGGCCAGGGCCAGCAGCCGCACCCAGGCGGCGAGCCGGTGTTTGGGGGCGAGCCGCGAGTAGGTGGCGCGCAGCAGCGCGTCGTCGTGCACGTCGGCGACGGTGCCGGTGAGGCGGCGGCCGTCCCCGAGGTCCACCGCCACGTCGATGGTGCGGCCCGGGATCTCGTGCATGGGGCGGGCCACCCGCACCAGCTGGTCCACGGTGCCCTCGATATCGTCGAGCACCGCCGCGCCCATGCGCGCGGGCGGCAGGGTGCCGCGCCGCCATTCGGCCGCGCGCAGCATATCGGCCTCCACGCCGTTGAGCCGCGCGGCCAGCATGCGTTCGCCCATGGACCATTTGGTGAGTCCGTCCAGGGCGATGGGCAGCCGGTCGTCGATCTCCTCTTCCTCCTCGGGCACGCGGATGCCGAGCCGCTGCCACAGGAAGGCGCGCACCGGATGTTCGGCGAAGGCCACCAGATCGGTGAGCTCCACATCGCCCGGCGACGCGGAGGGCAGCGGTGCGGCGAGGAATACCGGCCGCGACCGCTGCGGCTGCCGCGCGGCCACCGCGCCCGCGAGGGCCACCGGATCGAAGCTGAACGGGTCGTCGGCGCGGAAGTTGGCGGCGTCGAAGGGTTGCAGTGGATGCCGCCGCACGATCCGCGCCATGGCCTCGCGGCCGACATGGGCGCGCACGGTGTCGAGCACCTCGGCGAGTGGGATGGCGGGCGGCCGGTGCGCCCCGGTGACCGGATCGGATCCGGTGTGCAGCAGCACGAGTCGCTCCCCCGCCGCCATGATGGCGTCCAGCAGCAACTGCCGGTCCTCGCTGCGCGGGTCGCGGTCGCCGGGGCAGCGGTGCCGGGCCAGCACATCGTCGCCGTCGATGCCGCCCGCGCGCGGGAACACCTCGTCGTCGAGTCCGAGCAGCACCACCACCCGGTGCGGCACCGACCGCATGGGCACCATGGTGCACACGGTCAGCTCACCGGTGCGGAAGTTGGCGCGCGAGGCCCGCCCCGCCAGCCGGGTCGCCAGCAGCGCCGCGATATCGGGCAGGCGCAACGGCACATCCCCGGCGTGTTCGAGGGCGGCGGCCAGTTCCCGCCGCGCCTGCACGCCCGTCCACGCCTGCGCGCGGGTCACGTCGGTGAGCAGATCGAGCGCGCGGCCGAGCACCGCGGCCCACTCCCCGGCCGGGCGGGCGGTTCCTGCCGGTTCGGCCAGGGTGGGTCCGCGCAGGTCACGCAGGCAGACCGCGAGCCGGTCCACGAATTCCGCGAAGCGCCCCGCCAGATCGATGTCGCCCGAGTCGACATCGTCGAGCGGCAGCGCCAGATCCAGCCAGTCGGCGCCGGATTCGCCCGCGGCCACGCCGAGCAGAATGCGGTCCACTGCCGCATTGAGCGTGTTCTGCGCGAAATCGCCGAGTCCGAATGCCTGCCGCTGCCGCTGCCCGATACCCCAGCGCGCACCGGTCTCGGCGGCCCACTCCCGCAGTCGTTCCAGATCGTCGTCGTCGAATCCGCAGCGCAACCGCACCGGTTCGGCCGCGGCGAGGTCCAGCACCTCGGTGACGGTGACCCGGCCGTCGGCCAGTTCCAACAGCGTCCCGATCACGCCGAGCAGCGGATTCACCGCCCGCTGCGCCCGATCGGCCAACCGCACCCGCAGTGCGTGCCCGGGATGCCCGGCTTCGGCGGTGTCGAGGGACCACTGCCCGAAGGCCGCCCGCACCAGCGGCGCATAGCTTTCCACGTCCGGGCACATGACCACCACATCGCGCGGTTGCAGCGTGTGGTCCGCGGCGAAGACGTGCAGCAGACAGTCTCGCAGCACCTCCACCTGCCGCGCCGGACCATGGCAGGCGTGCACGCCGACGGTCCCGTCCCCGGCCAACTCGGGTTCGACCGCCACCGGCCACCGATCCTCCCGGATCGCGGCCTGCAGCGCGGACAGCAGGGTGCGCCCGGACGCCAGGTCGCGCACGCTGGATGCGCCCGCTACAGCACCGCGCTCCACCGATCGCCGCCCGGTCGCCGACTCGCCCGTACCCACCGCAGGCGTGGCGGCCGCGACGAAACCAGCGGCGCCCGCCCGGTCCTCCCGGTCGGAACCCGCTACGTCGGAGAACTCGGTGGCGCCCCCCTCGGCACGGTCGGCTGCCGGCTCTATGACATGCCCGGCGGCAGAGTCGACGGGGCGGCCGAACTCCACCGCGCCATCGCGGTCGCCGTCCGGTATTCGGGCGCGCCCGAGGTTCGGCGTGTCCGACGCGACCTCCGCCGTCCGCGCGCCGGATGACGCGCCCCGGCCCGGCGCTGTGGCCGCCGCCGTCCGCGCGGCGCGTCGTTCGCCCCGGCCCGGCGCTGTGGTTGTTCCCGGCGATATCGCGGCGGGCGGGTGGTAGGTGTCGGTGTGGTCGTAGGCGTGCAGGCGCTGCTGCAATTCGCGCATGTCGCGGCCGAGGGCGGCGAGCAGCGGATGCCGCACCCGCACAAGGGAATCCGGCATCTCGCCCGAAGGTGACGATCCGCCCGCTCGGTCCACCCGCTGCCGATCGGAGGCCGCGCGCACCGATGCGGGAGCATCACCCGCCGCAGAGGAACCCGACCGGTCGGCCGAATCGGTCTGCGCGCCCACCCCGTTCGATGCCAGTTCCGTCCACAATGTCGGGCTCGGGTGCACCAGCCACAGGTGCACCTCCCGCCCCGCGGACAGCGCCGACAGCACCTCGAGCTGGTCGGTGGTCAGTCGCGTCACGCCGAACAGCGAGATCCGCCGTGGCAGCGACACCACCCCGGGTTCCGCCCGCAGGTGTGCGCACGCGGCGGACAGTCGCTCGGCCGGGCTCGGCACCCCCACGGCTTCCCGCAGCGTCCGCCACAGGCGCGGCTGCCAGCGCAGGTCCTCCGGCAGCTCGCGTCCGGTCCCGTCGGTATCGAGCCCGTCCGCCCACGCGGTGATCATGCCGGGGCGCTGGGTGCCGTAGCCGTCGAACAGGTCCGCGATCCGCGCGGCGGTGGCGTAGCGCCGCCCCACCTTGTGCCCGGCGGCGTCGCCCCGGCCGAGATGCCGCGACAGCACACCGCACCACGGTTCCGCCAGCACCGCGTCCAGCACCGGCAGCAGCGTCCACACCAGTCGTTCGGGAGCCCACGGGTCGGTATCGGGGGTCAGCCCGGTCGCCTCCGCCAGCACCGCGCCCACCAGGCTCGCCGGATCCGGGAATTCGATATTCGCGGCGATGCCGTCACCACCGGTCGCACTGCCGAGCACCGTCGCCAGCCGCTGGATCACCCAGCGCTCGATCCCCTTGGCCGGTACCGCGACGACCTCGGCGGCGAAGGGGTCGTCAAGGGGTCTGGCCAGCAGCTGGGCGAGCGCGTCGACGAGCGTGTCCGCTCGCTCGGCCCGGTGAATGTGCACGAGCTGTGTTTATACAGTCGGCGAACCGGATGCAAACACCGGGTGCCGCGCGCCTTACGGTGACACGCGCCACACGCCGCGGATTTGCTCGGGCGCGTCACACGGGATTCGGCAATCGGTGTGCGACAGTGCTTTGCGGGGAGGGCTTTTCGGGGAGGTAGGCAGTAGCGCAGTAGGTACGGAAAGGCTGGTTCGCGTCGATGTCCGCCACGGTGATTCCCCTCGTGCCCAGAAGCGGGTTCACGGTTCGTCGCGTCGGCGACCGCTGGGAGTTGATCAACTCGCGCCACTACGGCCGCGGCATCGTCCTGCACACCTGGCCGCGCGAGCGCCACTCCGAGGCGTTCGAGCACTGCTACCGCCTCAACGGCCGCAGCGTCGAGGAGCTCGAGGCCGCGTTCCGCTGACCGCCGCGGGCATGTGAAAGCCACTGCGGGCAGACGCATTTCGCCAGCTCCCGCACGAATTGTCCGCAAGACGTGCAGAGCGGACACTTCACTGTCTATTGTGGTCCACCGTGCGTTCTCCGAAGCCTCGGCGCAACCGTGTGGCCGCCTCCGCCGCCGTCCTCACCGCCGCCGCCCTGATCCCCACCGCGCCCGCACTGCTGCCGAATGGGATGGGACCGTCCTTACCGACGGCCGCCGCGCAGTGCATGGCCGGCTTCGACTGCGATATGTCCAGCCGCATCGCCCGGGTGGACGACTACCTCCAGGGCCGCCCGGGACTGGTCGGATACGTGGTGCGCGACCGGGTTACCGGCGGCATCTACCGAAACGCCAACGCCGAGACCATGTTCTGGACGGCCTCCACCATCAAGCTGGCGATGGCCGAGGATCTGCTCAACCGCGCCCGGATCGGCGCGATCGCTCTCGACGCCGGTGATCGCGGCCTGATGGAATCCATGCTGGCAACCTCCAACGACACCGCCGCCGACATCCTCTGGAACAAGTACGCGGGCGTGGACCGCATGGCCTTCCAGAACGCCTTCCGCGCCAACGGCATGGGCGGGCTGGTGCCGATGCCGCCCACCAGCTCCATGGCGCAGACCAAGCTCTTCCCCGACTGGGGCTTCCAGCAGTGCACCCCCTCCGATCTCGACCGGCTGATGGACAGCGTGCTGACCGGTATGCATCCCGACGACCGGAACTATCTCGTCGACCGCATGCGCCGGGTGGACACCAACCAGCACTGGGGGGTGTGGGGTGCGGGCGCGGCCATGCGCCCGGGCCTGAAGAACGGCTGGTCGCAGGAGCAGGGCGGCTGGGTGGTCAACTCGGTCGGCTTCGCAGGGCCGGACGAGCGCTACACCCTGGCGATCATGAACTCGCTCGGTGGTGCGGGCGGGTACGCCGAGGGCGCGGAGACCACCACCCGCGTCGCGGAGATCCTGTTCAAGGGCCGCGGCTGATCCGACCCCCGTGCCGCCGCTCCCTCAGTCCGCACCCGGACCGGAGCGGCGGCGCAGCAGCGTCGGCGCATCGTCGCGCGGGAACGGGATGGTGGAGAAACCCCACGGCATGAGGTAGTCGCCGGGGACCGTCCACTCGTAGTCGCGGGCCAGCGCCGCGATGATGGTCTTCACCTCCATGACCCCGAAGTGCATGCCGATGCACTTGTGCGCGCCCGCGCCGAAGGGTAGCCAGGCCAGCCGGTGCGCGCGATCCTCCCGGCGGTGTTCGGCGAACCGCTCCGGATCGAAAAGTTCGGGGCGCGTCCAGAACTCGGGCAGCAGGTGATTCACGCCGTGTGCGATGTCCACCTGGGTGCCGGCCGGGACGAAATGCCCGGCGATCTCGGTATCGCGGGCGGCGCGCCGCACCAGGCCGGGCACCGGCGGCAGCAGCCGCAGGCTCTCGCGGATCACCAGGTCCAGCTCCCGCAGCCGGTCCAGATCGGCGATGGTGGGCGGGGCGCCGTCGAGTTCGGCGTGCAGGGCCAGGGCTTCGGCACGCACCCGGCGCTGCCACTCCGGATGCCGACCCAGGTAGTAGGCGGTCGCGGTGACGGTGGTCGTGGTGGTGTCGTGGGCCGCCATGATCAGGAAGATCATGTGGTTCACCACGTCCGCGTCGCTGAACACCGCGCCGTCCTCGGTGCGGGCCCGGCACAGCGCGGAGAAGAAGTCCGGTCCCGGTGCACGCCGCTTGGCGGGGATCATGCGGGTGAAGTACTCCTCCAGCACCTTTCGACCGCGCAGCCCCGCGTACCAGTTGCCGCCCGGCACCGGGAAGCGCAGCAGGGCCAGCGCGGCGTGGGTGCAGCGCAGGAACGCCCGGCCCAGCCGTTCGCGCTCGGCGCTCGAGTCGACCGCCATGAACACGTCGGTGGCGATGCGCAGGGTGAGCTCCTTGAAGGCCGGGTACAGCGGCAGCCGCCGCTCCCCGGCGGGCGCCCAGCGGGCGACGGCGGCGTCCACGACGGCGGTCAGTTCGGTCAGATGCTCCTGCAACCGGTCTCGGGTGAACGCCTGCTGCATGATGCGGCGGTGGAACATGTGCTCGTCGAAGGAGAGCAGCAGCAGTCCGCGGTGGAAGAACGGGCCGATGAACCAGTCCCAACCGGAGCCGAAGTCCTGGCGGCGGCGGCCCAGCACCTCGTCGATGGCCTCGGGTCCGGCCACCAGCACCCGGCGCGCGCCCAGCGCACTGTTGAACGAGACCGGTCCGTACTTGCGATAGCGGCCCATCATCTCGGCCGGACCCCAGCGCAGGTACTGCAGGCTCCGCCCCAGATACGGCAGCCCGGCATCGCCGCGCACCGCCCGCAACCCGCTACCGGGAGGCGGTGCGGCGAGTTCCCGCGCCCGCTCGGGCAGGCGGCGCAACAGCCGATCGACCAGCGCCGCATCGGGAATCTCGAGCAGGGACAGGTTCTCCGCCTCGGCGCTGACACGACCGGCCACGGCGACCATGGCATTCCTCCCTGAGCGACTGCCCATATTGTATTTTCGAGGCAGTAGCGATGTCGGTCGTTTTCCCGATGCGTCCTGATTGGTCGACTCAGCTCACGCCGTACTACCGTTGGGCGTGATGTGTCGTAGCAATACCGTCTTCTCCAGGGAGCAGGACTAGATGAGCACCGATTCTGTAGTGAAGCGCCACCGCGTGGCGGTGATCGGGTCCGGGTTCGGTGGCTTGTTCGCCTGCAAGCACCTGAAGAACGCCGACGTCGACATCACCCTCATCTCCAAGACCTCCACCCACCTGTTCCAGCCGCTGCTGTACCAGGTGGCCACCGGCATCCTCTCGGTCGGCGAGATCGCCCCCGCCACCCGCATGGTGCTGCGCAAGCAGAAGAACGTGCAGGTCATCATGGGCGACGTGCACGATATCGACCTCGAGAACAATATCGTCACCTCGCGGCTGCTCAACCAGGACCATCAGACCCCGTTCGACAGCCTCATCGTGGCCACCGGTGCGCAGCAGTCGTACTTCGGCAACGACCACTTCGCCACCTACGCGCCCGGTATGAAGACCATCGACGACGCCCTCGAACTGCGCGCCCGCATTCTGGGCAGCTTCGAGGAGGCCGAACTCGCACCCACCCAGGAGATGCGCGACCGGTTCATGACCTTCGTGGTGGTCGGCGCGGGACCCACCGGCGTCGAATTGGCCGGGCAGATCGCCGAACTCGCCGACCGCACCCTCGAGGGCACCTTCCGCAATATCGATCCCCGCGACGCCCGGGTGATCCTGGTCGAGGGCGCCGACGCGGTGCTCAAGCCCATGGGTCCCAACCTCGGCGGCAAGGCGCACCGGCGGCTCGCCCGGATGGGCGTGGAGATCCAGCTCAACGCCATGGTCACCAATGTGGACGCGCGCGGCGTCACCATCAAGGACGCCGACGGCAGCGAGCGCCGCATCGAATCCGCCTGCAAGGTCTGGTCGGCCGGTGTGCAGGCCAGCGCGCTGGGCCGCCAGCTCGCCGAGCGCTCCGACGGCACCGAGGTGGACCGGGCCGGACGCGTGATCGTGGAACCCGACCTCACCATCAAGGGCCACCCGAACGTCTTCGTGGTCGGCGACCTCATGGCCGTGCCGGGCGTGCCCGGCCAGGCGCAGGGCGCGATCCAGGGCGGCACCTACGCGGCCAAGGCCATCAAGGCCGGGCTGAAGGGCGAAACGCCCGAGCAGCGCAAGCCGTTCAAGTACTTCGACAAGGGCTCCATGGCCACCGTGTCGCGGTTCAGCGCGGTGTGCCAGGTCGGCAAGCTGGAGTTCGGCGGCTTCATCGCCTGGCTCGCGTGGCTGGCGCTGCACCTGTGGTACCTGGTCGGCTTCCGCAGCCGGTTCGTCACCGTCTTCGAATGGTTCGTCTCCTTCCTCGGCCGCCATCGCGGCCAGATGGCCGCCACCGAGCAGTGGGTGTTCGCGCGGCTGGCCCTGGAGGCGATCAACGCCGGGGATGTGGACGCGCGCGATGCGGTCCGGCCCTTCGACGGTGAAACATCCACGGGTAACGGCAAATCTGTGGCGAACGAACCGACCACGCCGTCGAGCGACCGCAGGGTGGGGTAACCCCTAACGTCGACCGGGGGTAGGCCCGGACCAATCCGGCACATGGACCGGATCCGAATGTTCGAAAGCCGTGAACATTCGTGAGAAAGGTCATTCATGGGCAAACGCCAACAGGTTGATCGTCTTTCGCCCCGGCGGCGGCTGAGTTCACTCGCCGTCGTCGGGGCGCTGCCGTTCAGCGTCGCACTCGCGGGCACGGCCTCGGCCGAACCGGTACATCCGGAGGACAGGTCCGTCCCGCCCGCCACGGCCACCGAGCAGAATCCGCGGACCGATATGGTGCTGCACTCCCCGCTGGGACCGCTGACGGTGCCGATCCCGCCGGAACTCGCCGACGGCGTGCGCGGCTGGCTCGACACCACCGCCGCGGGCACCACGTCGGCCTCCGCCCCGGCCGCGGAAACCGACGCCACGGCAGCGGTTTCGGACGGCGCGCAGCCGGTCGCCGACGCACCGACCACCCGGGTGAGCCGCAACTCCCCGGTCGGAGTGCGGGACATCCCCGGTGGATCGCTCGCGGCGGTCGATCCGGAACAGCTGCGCATGCCCGATCCGGCCAGCGCACCGGCGGTCGCGCCCATCGCCGCGCCCGAGGGGAAGCTGCGCTTCGGCGATACGCAGGTCGACGTGCCCGGATGGCTGTCGCCCGAACAGGCCGACCAGGTCAATACGCTGTCGGCCACCGCCGAGGCGGAGCTGGCCCGCACCCTGGACTCGGCGGGCTTCGAGCCGAGCCGGTCCGATCGCATCGCCGCGCAGACCATCGGCACCGCCGCCGTCGGCGCGGCCGTGGGCGTGGGCGTGGCGGCCCCGGCCGAGGCCGCCGCCCTCGTCATGGGCGGTTTCATCGGGGCCATGGTCGGCACGCCGTTCGCTCCGGCGGGCTGGGTGGTGGGTCCGGCCGTGGGCGCGACCGCGGGCGTCACCCTGGTCGCGGTCCCCGCCGCGGCCGCGGGTGCGGCGGTCGGCGCGGCGGTTGGCGCGGCCAATGGTTACCTGGCTCCGGCTACCGAGGTTCCGGCCGAAATGCCGGCACCGATGGAGTCGGCAACGGCGCAGTAAGGCCGTTTTGTCCGGAGGCCGAATCCCGTAGCAGGGGTTCGGCCTTCGACAACGATCGGTTCTGCGAGCGGGCAATCTTTCAGCAATGCAACCGATCTCGAAGTCGTCCGATTCCACGACCAATCCGGGTGACCGCCGGGTCCGAATGTCGGGCGTCGATTGTTCCCCGATGAAAGGTCGTCTATGGCCGCAGGCAAGCACAGAGCCCTCAACCCGCATCGCAATCGAGTCGGCAATGTGGTGGCGGCGGGCGCGGTTCCGCTAGTCCTCGCGATCGTCGGTTCCGGCCAGGCGAATGCCGCGCCGGTCGAGCCCGCTCCGGTGGCGCATCACGACGACGCGCCGCAGCAGTGGCCGCCGGCCGAGGCGCCCAATGTCGCGCCGTACGAGGGCCTGAACATCCCCGACGAGACCCACAGCTCGATCCAGTGGTCGCGTCCCGCTCCCGACAAGAGCTACCTGGCTCCCGTCGGCGTGCTGCATCCGCCCGTTCCGGTGGCACCGGTGCCGCCGATCGCCCCGCCGCCCGGCAAGTTCCGGTTCGGCGATGTGGTGGTCGACGCGCCGAACTGGATCGACAAGGAACAGGCGATCCAGATCAACGACAATGCCGCGCAGGTCGAGGCCAATCTCGCCACCTTCCTCGACTCCATCGGCATGGAGCGCAGCCGCTCCGACCGGATCGCCGGTCAGACGATCGGCACGGCCGCCGTGGGCGCGCTCGCCGGAGCCGCCACCGCGGCACCGTTCGCACTCACCTCCGCGGCCGTCGGCGGAGCGGTCGGCCTGGTCACCGGCCTGGCCTTCGTCCCCGTCGGCCTGGTCGCCGGACCGGTGCTCGGTGCGGCCGCGGGCGCCGCGGTCATCACCGTGCCCGCCGCGGCGGTCGGTGCGGCGGCGGGTGCCGTGGTCGGTGCGGTGAACTCCTTCAACGCGCCGCCACGCGTCGTCGGCGACTGATACGGCCGCCCAGCAGTGCCGGATGCGGCGGGAACCGGGGGTGAGGTCCGGTTCCCGTCGCACCCGGGATACCCGTACTCGCCCCAAGCATGCGATCCCGAAGGGAGCGACCATGTTCCGAACCCAACCCCTGCGCGTCAGCGCCGACTGGTTGTTCGCCCTGCTCTCCATCGACGTCTACTTCGGAGCCATGCGCCCCTGACCGGACCGCCGCGCACACGCCCGGTCACCACGTAGCGAGG
The DNA here is from genome assembly GCF_030766805.1 of Nocardia sp. CC213A. Lineage (NCBI taxonomy): Bacteria > Bacillati > Actinomycetota > Actinomycetes > Mycobacteriales > Nocardiaceae > Nocardia > Nocardia sp. CC213A. The sequence goes on along the minus strand of NZ_JASFXA010000025.1, from coordinate 11,821 downwards.
TCACGCGATCGCGGTCGCCGCCCGACTCGCCGTCCATTCGGTGGTGCCCGGCGGAGGTGCCGTGGCGAGCGTGGAACCCGTTCGGGTGTAGAGAGTTCCGCCCGCGGCCAGGGGTAGCAGTGCGGCGTCGAGACCGGTGGTGTGCACCGTCCGGTCATCCGGGTAGCTGAGCACGCTCTCCAGCGCTCGCGGGCCCGACAGGGCGTCGTCGGTCACCGCGTCCGCGCCCAGGTCCAAGCGGTGCCGCAGGAGTGGCAGCTCGCCGATATCGGCGTGCAGCTCACCGCTCCAATAGCCGTGATCCTCCCCGGTCCGGCCGATCCGCACCCGCTCGCGCAGCCGCAGCCGCGCGCCCTCCGCCAAACGCACGGTCGTCGTCGTCACGTGTTCCGCACCACCGGCCACCACCGTGGGCTCCGGATCGAAGTCCAGTTCACCCCCGGCCCCGACCTCGAAATGCCAGCGCGACACCGACTTCCGCGTCCCCCGTCCGGGCAACGCGATGGTAGCCGCCACCGACCGCACCGCCAACCGCGCGCCCGACCCGACGACGATAGCGATATCGAGTTCGTCCCCGCCCAGCGGGGTGGCGGCCGTACCGATCAGATGCACGGTGTCCACCCCGGTCCGCCGCCCGGCCAATCCCCCTACCGCCTCGATCGTCGGCAACATCCCGGCGACCGCGACGATCCGCACCTCAGTCCGCACGGCACACCCGCTCGGCACCGCCCGACTCCACCGCTGTGCGTGCGTATCCCCGCATCGACCTGTCTGCGGGTGCCAGTACGGTCATCGCCGGGCGGGCCGCGACACAGCACGCCGTCTGCGGGCGCGCGGTACGCAGCGCGAGCCCTCGACCGCCGACCGCGGAGGCTCGGGGGGCAGCGCCCGCTGCCACCACGGTCCACAGGCGTCGCCGTGCGGACACTCCGTTCATCCGTGGAGCGTCAGTGTGCGTGGGAGGCACCGGCTGCCGCATCCTGTTCCGCTGCCAGGCGGAGCTGTTCGCGCACCCAGTTCAGGACCGGGGTGGCGGCCGGGTCCTCGGTGAGCGAGGTGAACACGAACGGGCGGCCCTCGCGGACCTTCGTGGAATCGCGGTCCATCACCGACAGATCCGCGCCGACCATGGGCGCGAGGTCGGTCTTGTTGATGACCAGCAGATCGGAGTAGGTCACGCCCGGTCCGCCCTTGCGCGGCACCTTGTCGCCACCGGCCACGTCGACCACGAAGATCTGCGCGTCGATGAGCCCGGAGGAGAAGGTGGCGGTCAGGTTGTCGCCGCCCGACTCCACCAGGATCAGATCCAGCGGCGGATTGGCCTCGATGAGATCGTCGATGGCGTCCAGGTTGGCGGTGATGTCGTCGCGGATGGCGGTGTGCGGGCAGCCGCCCGTCTGCACCGCGGTGATCCGCTCATCCGGCAGCACCGCGTGCCGCCGCAGGAAGTCCGCGTCCTCGGTGGTGTAGATGTCGTTGGTCAGCACGGCCAGCGACAGCTCCTCGCGCAGCTGGCGGCACAGGGCCGCCACCAGCGCCGTCTTCCCCGACCCCACCGGTCCGCCGATCCCGATCCGCACCGGCTCCCCGGGCGTGCGCTCCCGCCGGGGGCGGTCGTGGCCGTGATCGTGCGGTTCTCCGTCGATGAAATGAGGTGGCATGGAACCCATCCTTGCCGACGCGTGTAAACCCGGTGTTACCCGGCTCAGGAAGCGAACAGTGGCATATCGCGTTCCAGGTGGCGCTCGGCCAGCACATCCTGGAGCGGATCGGACAGCGCGGCCAGGGTGCCGACGGCCTCGCGGGCGGTGCGGTCGCACACCTCGGCGAGCCGCACCGTGCAGGCCGCCACCGCCGCCGGGTCCAGAGCCAGCAGCCGCTGCGCGGCGGTCGCGGCCCCGGTCATGGTGGTGTAGACGACCACACCGGCGATCTCCTCCGGCTTCGCCCCGCACACCCGGGCGACGACGCCGAAGACGGTGGACAGATGCGGCCGGGTGCCGAGCTCACGCCAATCGGCCTGCGGCCACACCTGTTTCGCCAAGCGCAGCAGTCCCCGCCCCTGTGCCCGCGAGGCGGCGCGGGCGGCGGGGGACGGGGTGCGCGCATCGGCCTCGGCCTCGGCGCGGGCGGGTTCCAGGGTTCCGGCGCACACGGCGGCGGTCAGCGATGCCGCCACCAGCCCGGAGGTGCGAATCCGGCGGCGCAGGTACAGCTCCACCGACTGCACATCGCGCACCATGCCGGAACTCACGGCCTCCTCCACTCCGCCGGAGTGCACGTGCCCGCCGATCGGCAACCGCGAGTCCGCCAGGTTCAGCAGTATCGCGAGGCTCATGACCGCCGCTCCGGAGTACCCATGGCCCGATCCTAGGCCAACCACCGGGCAGCTCCGGCCCGCCCATCCCGGCCCGCCCAGCGCTGCCCGGCCACCCCGGCTCGACTATCGCGGCCCGATCACCCCTGCCCGACCAGCGCGGCCCAACTACCGCTGCCCGACCACCCGGCCTGACCATCGCTCCCCGAGCACCCTCAGCCCGGCCACCCCGGCCCGACCTGCGCTGCCCGGCCATCCTCGGCCCGGCCATCCCGGCCCGCCAGCGCCGCCCGCCCATCCTCGGCCCGGCCATCCCGGCCCGCCAGCGCCGCCCGCCCATCCTCGGCCCGGCCATCCGCCCGGCCGTCACCGGCGGCGGAAGCTCCTGGCCATGAACCGGTGCGCCGGTCCCCGCGCGAGATCACTCCACGCCTGCACGGGTCCGGACCACCAGGGCGTGATCTCGTACGGCCGCGCCGTGACGGCGTGGCAGACCAGGTCGGCGGCCTCGTCAGCGGTGAGGCCGGGCACGCCGGAGAAGTCGGTCGGGGCGCTCATCCGGGTGTGCACGAGTGGCATGTAGATGGTGGTCGTGGTGACCTTGTCGGCGGCGACCTCCGTTGCGACCGAACGCAACCAACTGTCGAAGGCGGCCTTGGAGGCGTAGTAGGCCGACCACTGCGGGGCGGGCGGCACCCGCAGCCCCCAGGTGGAGATGTTGACGATATGGCCGCTGCGGCGCTCCCGCATATCCGGCAGCAGGGTGAGCAGCAGCCGCACCGGCCCCAGATAGTTGATGTCCATGGTCCGAGTGAAATCGTGGAACCGGTCGTAGGACTTGTGGATCGGGCGGCGAATGGACTTACCCGCATTGTTGATCACCACGTCGATATGCCCGTGCTCGGCGAGCAGTCCCACACCCAGCCGCTGCACCGCGTCCATATCGGTGAGGTCGGTGGGATAGGTGAACGCCGTCCCGCCCGCCGCGCGGATCTCGTCGGCCACCCGCTCCAGATCCGCCGCGGTGCGCGCCACCAGCAGTACGGTCGCCCCCGCGGCCGCCAGTTTGCGCGCACTCGCCTTGCCGATGCCGTGCGAGGCCCCGGTGATCAGCACGATGCGGCCCTCGACGGACTCGCGCAGCGATTTCTCGCGCGGACGCGAGGTCGGGTACAGCAGGCGCGTCGCCACCCGTTCCGCGAGCGGGCGGCCATTGCCGGTGGGCGCGGTCTCGTTCACAGCATCGAATGTATTGCGGTGGGCTCCGGTTCGCTGCCGTTGCCGCCGAATACGCGGTCCCGCGCGCCCCGGGACGGCAGTAGGACATGGCGAGCGGTCGGATGGGCGCCCCGGCGGACCGACTCGGTCTCGCGCGCCAGTGCGCTGCGCGCGATATCGCGATGTGGTGGCGCGGCAGTCTTCCGGGATCGACCGCAGCACGGTGCGGCCGGCGCGCTGGCTCGCCGACACCGTGCGGACCGGCCGCGGCCGCCGGTCAGTGCGCGGGCGTCCCGGCCTCGGACAGCTCGACGTCGCGGGTCTTGGCGAAGGCGGCGACCAGCGCCATGGCGATGAGCAGCACCGCACCGGTGGTGGTGGCGACGTGCATGCCGTCGACGAATGCCTCGCGCGCCGCGTGGATGAGCGCGGCGTCGTCACCGGCGCGGGTGATGGTCTCCCCCAGGGTGGGCGCGAAGTCGCCGCCGTTGCGGAATACCAGGGCCGCCAGCGAACCCAGCAGCGCCAACCCCAGGCCGTTGCCGAGTTCGAAGCTGGTCTCCGAGATGCCGACCGCCGATCCGGCCCGCTCCGGCGGCACCGACGACACCGCCACCTCCGATACCAGCGTGAACATGGTGCCCAGGCCCAGACCGGCCACCACCGTGCCCGCGATGTACCAGCCGACGCCGCCGTCCACCCCGACGCCGAAGAGCATGAGGTTGCCCAGCGCGGCCGCGCTCGAGCTGACCACGAAGGTGGTGCGCACGCCCAGGCGGCGGCCGATGGCCCCGCCGGTCATGGACGTGGTGAACACCACCACTGCCATCGGGATGCCGAGCAGCGCCGCCTGCAAGGCGTCCCGCCCGGTGACCGATTGCAGGTACATGCTGGTCAGATAGCTCATTCCGGCCAGGGCCAGCATGCCGACGGTGCTGGATCCGATGGCCACCGCGAACAGGCCGCGCCGGAACAGGCCGAGATCCAGCAGCGGTTCGTCCAGGGTGCGCTGTCGCCGGATGAACGCCGTCAGCACCAGCACGCCGATCGCGCCCGTGATCACCGCCTCGGCGTCGACGCCCTCGGCGGCCATGTGCTTGACCGCGTAGATCAGCGGCAGAATGCCGCCGATGGACAGCGCCACGCTGGGCAGGTCCAGCGGCCCGCGTCCGGCCGAGCGATGCTCGGGCAGCAGGATGGGACCGAAGACGAGCAGCACCAACACCACCGGGGCATTGATCAAGAAGACCGAACCCCACCAGAAGTGGTGCAGCAGGACGCCGCCGATGATCGGGCCCACGGCCGAACCGCCCGCGAAGAAGGCCGTCCACACTCCGATGGCGGTGGCGCGGTCGCGGGCGCTGGTGAACAGGCTGGAGATGAGGGCCAGGCTGGACGGCAGCAGGGTCGCGCCGCCGATGCCCATGAGCGCCCGCGCCGCGATGAGCACCTCGGCGCTCGGCGCGAAGGCGGCCACGGCCGAGGCGATGCCGAAGATGGCCGCGCCGACCAGGAGGATGTTGCGGCGTCCGATGCGGTCGCCGAGGTTGCCCATGGTGATGAGCAGGCCCGCGATCATGAAGCCGTAGATGTCGAGGATCCACAGCTGTTCGGTCGCCGAGGGGTCCATATGCGCGGTGAGCGTCGGCATGGCCAGGTACAGCACCGACATGTCCATCGACACCAGCAGCACCGGCAGGATCAGCACGCCCAGCCCGAGCCAGGCTCGCGGGGGCGCGGACGTGCGTCGCGGCGTGTTCGAGTGCGCGAGAGTCCCGGTCATTCCCTATCCTTCGGTGCTTGCTGCGTGGAGTGGTTCACGGAGTGCGTGCGTACGGCGTACGCGAGAGCCGGGGTACAGTGTACGCACGCCGGTAGGGGAAAGGAAAGCGAGTTATCCCATGACCGAGGCCAAGCTGACGCGAGCCGCCATTGTCGACACCGCCATCACGCTGGCCGACAAGTCCGGACTGGAGTCGCTCTCGATGCGGCGCATCGCCGATCACCTGGGAGCGGGCGCGATGTCGCTGTACCGGCACATCCCCAACAAGGATGTGCTGCTCTCGGATATGACCGACGAGGTGGCGCGGCGCAATCCGTACCCCGATCCGACCGGACAGGACTGGACGTGGCGGGACCGGGTGCGTATCGCCGCCGAGGTGGACTGGCGGCTCTACCAGGAGCATCCGTGGGTGCTGTTCACCTTCGCCGTCCCGCGCTACAACTTCGGACCGCACAGCCTCACCTGCCTGTCCTGGCTGGTCGAGGGATTTCGCGAACTCGACGTCGACATCCGCGAGGCCACCCGCATGTCGCTGTCGGTCTGGAGCTACATCGCCGGAGTCGCACTCCAGCAGGTGAGCTCGAATCTACTGGCGAGCAAGGAGACCGACCCGGACCAGAAGTCCGGCCTGGCCGCCCTGCTGGACGGCACCCCGCGTTGGGAGACACCGCCGGGCCTGGCCGCATTGCACGGCACCGGCGCGACCGACCTGCTCGATCCGGTGCTGATGCTCGACGCCGGACTCACCGCGCTCTGCGACGGCTTCGCCACCGCCCACCGCTGAACCGTTCTCGTCGCCACCCGGCGCTCATCCGCCGCCGAGCACGCCCGTTGCCCCGCGATCCGAACCGACACCGAGAGGCACGCGCGCGACCTGTCGCATTTGCACCGAATGCACGAAAGCGCGGCGTGCCGCCATGCACGCCCCGCGCCGAAGCACCAGCCGCCACCCATGATCGCGCCGAGATATCAGCCAGCATCCGGTGCGGCGGCCGGTTCCCACGCGGCCGCCGCCGATGCCTACCCGCACCACGCGATCGGCGCTCCCGCGCACCGGCACGTCGGCGAACGCTGGACCGGTCGTCGGGCGCGGCCCGCGCGAATCAGCAGGCGCACCCGTGTGCCGCCCCGCCTCTCGCGTCCCTGCCGCTGCCGGGGAGCACTCCGCGGTGCGGGCGGCCGCCGAACACCACAGCCACACGTGGACGGCAACGGCTCACCCGCTCGGGTTTGCGGGAGGACGCGGCGGGCCGCTCCAGGCACGGATCGCCGACCACGCATCACCCCGGTCGGCGGCCGACAGCGCGGTCCGGAGAATAGGGGCATGTCGAAACGTCGGAAGTCCGCCGCCGGACCCGCCGCATGTCCGTGTGGTTCGTCCGCGCCCTACGCGCAGTGCTGCGGCCCGCTGCACCGGGGTGAGGGGCGGGCGGCGACGGCGGAGGCGCTGATGCGATCGCGGTTCAGCGCCTTCGCGGTGGGCGACGAGGCGTATCTACTGCGCAGCTGGGCTCCCGAAACCCGCCCGGCCACCGTGGAATTCGAACCCGGGATGCGCTGGGAGGCTCTGGAGATCGTGGGCAGCACCGGCGGCGGGCCGTTCCACACCGCGGGCACCGTCGAATTCCGGGCGCACTATCGGGCCCACGGGCGGCCGGGAACGCTGCACGAGCACAGCCGCTTCCGTCGCGACGACGGTGCCTGGGTGTACGTGGACGGCGATATCACGCCGTGAACCGTCAGCCCTGGGCGTCGAGTACGACCGCGTAGATGAATCCGTCCCAGCCCTTGCTGCCGACGGTCTGGAGCACGGTGGCGTCCAGGCGCGGTTCGGCGGCGCAGAATTCGATCACCTCGCGACTGGCGCGAATAGCGGGATCGGCCGAATCCGCCTCCGCCACCCCACCGTCGCGCACGACATTGTCGACCATGATCACCGCGCCCGGCCGGGTCAGCCGCAGCGCCCAGCGCACATAGTTGGCGTTGTTGACCTTGTCGGCGTCGATGAACACCAGATCGAAGGGTTCGGGCCGCTCGTCGGCCAGCACGGGCAGGCTGTCGAGGGCCGCGCCGACCCGGATGTCGACCCGGTCCCCCACACCCGCGCGGTCCAGATTCTCCCGCGCCACCCGCGCGTGCTCCGGATCGTATTCGAAGGTGACCACCTGCCCGGACTTGCCGACCGCCCGCGCCAGCTGAATCGTGCTGTACCCGCCGAGCGTCCCGATCTCCAACACCCGCCGCGCGCCGATGGACAGCGCGGTCAGGCGCAGAAACGCGCCCTGAGGCGGGGAGACGTCGATGGGCGGGAGCCCGGCGGCCGCATTGGCCGCCAGCACCTCCGAATCCCGGTCTCCCACCAGGGCGTCCACGAGGTAGCGATCCACGTCGGTCCAGTCTGCGCTCATATCCGCAGTCTGCCACCGACGGGGGCCTCGGCGCCGAACGCGAACGTCAGAACAGGAAGTAGCGCTGCGCCATCGGCAGTTCGACCGCGGGCTCCTCCGCCCACACCTCGCCGTCGATGCGCACCGTGAACGTGTCCGGATCCACCTCGATACGCGGCATGGCGTCATTGTTGGGCAGGTCCGCCTTGGTGCGGCGACGCACATTCGCGACGGGCACCAGTCTGCGGTTCACCCGCAGCCGGTCCGCGAGACCGTCCTCGATCGCGGCCTCCGACACGAAATGCAGCGAGGTACCCGAGGCCACGGTGGGCGACGCGCCGAACATGGGGCGCGGCAGCACCGGCTGCGGAGTCGGAATGGAGGCATTGGCGTCACCCATGGCCGCCCAGGCGATCGCGCCGCCCTTGAGCACGGCGTGCGGGCGGACACCGAAGAAGGCGGGCTCCCACAGCACCAGATCGGCCAGCTTGCCCACCTCCACCGACCCGATCTCGTGATCGAGGCCGTGCGTGACGGCCGGACAGATGGTGTACTTCGCGATATAGCGCCGCACCCGGTTGTTGTCGGCGGCCCCGTCGCCGGGCAGCGCGCCGCGCCGCTTCTTCATGACGTGCGCGGTCTGCCAGGTGCGCATGACAACCTCGCCGATGCGGCCCATCGCCTGCGCGTCGCTGCCGATCATGGAGATCGCGCCCAGATCGTGCAGCAGATCCTCCGCCGCGATGGTGGAGGGCCGGATCCGGCTCTCCGCGAAGGCCAGATCCTCCGGAATCGACGGGCTCAGGTGATGGCACACCATCAGCATGTCGAGATGCTCGTCGAGGGTGTTGACGGTGTGCGGCCGGGTCGGATTGGTCGAGGACGGCAGCACATTGAGATAGGAGGCGACCGTGATGATGTCGGGCGCGTGCCCGCCGCCCGCCCCCTCGGTGTGATACGAGTGGATGGCCCGCCCGCCGATGGCGGCGAGGGTGTCCTCCACGAATCCGGCCTCGTTGAGCGTGTCCGAGTGCAGCGCCACCTGCACGCCCGAGGCGTCGGCCACGGTGAGGCAGGCGTCGATGGCGGCCGGGGTGGTCCCCCAGTCCTCGTGCAGTTTGAATCCGCCCGCACCGCCGCGCAACTGCTCCCACATGGCCTCGGGGCGCACGGTATTGCCCTTGCCCAACAGCAGGATGTTGACCGGCCAGGAGTCGGTGGCCTCCAGCATGCGGCCCAGATGCCACGCGCCCGGGGTCACGGTGGTGGCCTTGGAGCCCTCCGCCGGTCCGGTGCCGCCGCCCACCATGGTGGTGATGCCGCCCGCCATGGCCTCGTCCAGCAGCTGCGGGCAGATGAAGTGCACGTGGCAGTCGATGGCGCCCGCCGTGACGATGCGGCCGTTGCCCGCGATGATCTCGGTCGAGGGTCCCACCACCAGATCGGGATGCACCCCGCTCATGGTGTCGGGGTTGCCCGCCTTGCCGATGGCGCGGATGCGGCCGTCGCGAATCCCGATATCGGCCTTGATGATTCCCCAGTGGTCCACGATCACCGCGCCGGTGATGACGGTGTCCGGGGTGCCCTCGGCGCGGGTGGCGCGGGCCTGGCCCATGGACTCGCGCAGCACCTTGCCGCCGCCGAAGACGGCCTCGTCACCGGCGAGTCCCGGTCCGCCGCTGCGGTCCTCGGTGATCTCGATGAACAGATCGGTATCGGCGAGGCGGATGCGGTCGCCGACGGTGGGTCCGAACAGTTCGGCGTAGCGGGCGCGGGACAGTTCGGTCATCAGGCATCCAGCTTTCCGGGTGGGGTGAGACTGATTCCGTGCACCTCGCGGGTCCCACCCAGCGGCACCAGCGACACCCGCTGGGCCAGACCGGGTTCGAAGCGCACCGCGGTTCCGGCGGGGATGTCGAGGCGGCGGCCGTGCGCGGCCGCGCGGTCGAATTCCAGGGCCGCGTTCGCCTGCGGGAAGTGCACATGCGATCCGACCTGCACCGGCCGGTCGCCGGTGTTGACCACATCCACCTCGATGCGGTCGGCACCCGGGTTGATCTCGATCGTGCCCTCGGCACAGTGGTATTCGCCGGGAATCATCGTCATCCGATCGGGTGGTGGACGGTGACGAGCTTGGTGCCATCCGGGAAGGTGGCCTCCACCTGCACGTCGTGGATCATCTCCGGCACCCCCGGCATGACGTCGTCGCGGGTGAGCACGGTGCGCCCCGACGCCATCAGTTCGGCCACGCTGCGCCCGTCCCGCGCGCCCTCGAGCACATGGTCGGTGATGAGCGCGATCGCCTCCGGATGGTTGAGTTTGAGCCCGCGCGCCTGTCGCCTGCGGGCCAATTCGGCCGCGTAGCTCAACAGCAGGCGTTCCTGCTCATGCGGCGACAGTCGCATTCGGGCTCCTCACCGAGGTCGTGGGGCGGATCGCCGGTCATTCTGACACGCCCCGTATTACCTCAGTGTTTCGTCACCTCAGTGTTTCGCCGGTCCCCGCGGTTCGTCAGTCCCGCGTGGCGAGGTTCTGCAACCGCACCTGGCCGCGCGCCACCGGCCGCTCCTGCTCGTCGGTGATGACCACGACCCACAGCTGCTGCGACCGCCCGCGGTGGATCGGCGTCGCGACGCCGCGCAGCGTCCCCTCGCGCACCGCGCGCAGGAAGTCGGTGTTGTTGTTGACCCCGACCACGGTCCCCTTCTCCCCCAGCCACACGCTCGCGGCCACGCTGGCAAGGGTCTCGATGACGGTGCAGTACACGCCGCCGTTCACGATCCCGGCGGGCTGGAACTGCTGCGGGCCGACCACCCATTCCGCACTCACCCGGTCGGCGGTCAGCTCGGTGAACTTCAACCCGATGAGGTCGGTGAAGGTACCCTCGCTGAACTGGTTCATCAGCTCCGGCGTCACATCCGCCATGGACCGCACCGACGAGAAATCTTGCTGCGTCATGTACCCACAGTGGCACGGCCGATCCGGCATTCCGGCGCGGGGTCACGACCACCACTTGCAACTTAGGTAAGCCTGACCTACACTACTCGTGGCGTCAGGATCGCGAGCGTGCCCCGAGGGCTGCGGGAGCCCCCGATCCGCTGCCGGCGGTGGGTTCCATCGGTCGTCACCCATGGAACCCACCGCCCTTTCTTCGCCGTCCCTCGCACTGTCGGCGCGCCCGATTCAACGCAGGCCCAGGTTGGCCAGGATCTCCCGGGTCGCACGGAACCGGTTGAGCGTGCAGAAGTGCAGGGCGGGAACCCCTTCGGCGATGAGCTTCTCGCACAGCCGCGTGGCGATGTCCACACCGGCCGCCCGTACCGCGTCCCGGTCCTCCTCGGGTCCGGGTCCGGCGGCGCGTTCGAGATCGGCGACCATCGCCGACGGCAGAGTGGCGTCGCACAGCGTCGCCATCCGGCGCAGACTGGCGAGCGAGAGAATCGGCATGATGCCCGGAATGATCGGCTTGTCCGCCTGTTCCGGATCCAGGGCGGTCAGCCGGTCCCGTAGGCGCAGATAGCAATCCGGGTCGAAGAACATCTGCGTGATGGCGTAGTGGGCCCCGGCCCGGAGTTTGGCGGCCAGCGTCGCGGTGTCACGGGCGAGATCGGGTGCGGCGTGGTGACCTTCGGGGAAGGCCGCCACACCGATGTGGAACTCACCCCGATTCGCGACGAGCCGGACCAGCTGTTCGGCGTACTCGATGCCGTCGGGATGTTTGGTCCAGGGCCCCAGCGGATCTCCCGGCGGATCGCCGCGCAGGACCAGCAGGTTGCGCACGCCGCGACGGGCGTGGCCGTCGACCACCTCGTACAGTTCGACGACGCTGTGCGCGACGGCGGTGAGGTGGGCCACCGGCAGCAGCGTGGTGCGCTCGGCGATCTCACCGACGACGCGAGCGGTGGCGTCGCGGGTGCTGCCGCCCGCACCGTAGGTGATGGAAACGAAGGCCGGGTCGATCGCTTCGAACGCACGGACCGTGCGCCACAGCAGTTCCTCGCCCGCCGCGTCGCGCGGGGGCATGAATTCGAGTGAGAAGGGCGTGCCGCCGGTATCGACCCGAAGGCGTTGCGTCACTGTCGATGTCATGATCTCGAGACTCCCGCGCATCGCGAT
>NZ_JASFXA010000024.1:0-119360 GCF_030766805.1 Nocardia sp. CC213A | reverse complement strand
CGCGTCGCGGCCCGCGATGACGGTGGAGCCGGTCGCACGCAGCTTCGCCGCGGTCGCGTCGAAGATCGTCGTTCCGGACTTCAGGGTCTGGGAGAAGGACGTCTCCTCGGCCACGGCGACCCGTTGGATACGGTCACGTTCTTTCAGCACGTCAGGATAGACAGGGCTCATCACCTCGATCGTGCGGTCCACGAGATCGTGCACGACGGGGTCGTTGGCACCGAGCAGGCGCATCGTGCGCACCGCACGCCGCAGGATCCGCCGCAGGACATAGCCGCGCCCGTCGTTGGACGGCGCGACGCCGTCGCTGATGAGCATCGTGCTGGTCAGAATGTGATCGGCCACCACACGCAGCGCGATGTCGGTCTTCCGGTCGGCACCGTATCGCGCGCTAGTCACGCTCGCCGCGAGATCCACGATGCGGCGCGTGGTGTCGATGTCGAAGATCGTGTCCACGCCTTGGAGCAGCATGGCGATTCGCTCGAGCCCTAGCCCTGTATCGATGTTGCGCTGCGGCAGGTCGCCGATGATCGGGTAGCCGTCCTTCGCCGGGCCTTCTCCTCGAATGTCCTGCATGAACACGAGGTTCCAGATCTCCAGGTACCGTTCGTCGTTGGCCGCTGGGCCGCCGTCGCGCCCGAACTCGGGGCCACGGTCGTAGCAGATCTCCGAGGCCGGTCCGCACGGTCCGGGTACGCCCATGGACCAGAAGTTTTCCGACATCCCCAGCCGCTGGATCCGCTCGGCGTGTACTCCGATGCGGTGCCGCCAGATGTCTTCGGCTTCGTCGTCATCGAGGTAGACCGTCACCCAGAGCTTGTCCTCGGGGAGTCCCAGACCGCCGTCACCGACGGGGCGGGTGAGGAATTCCCATGCGAACTCGATCGCTTCGGCCTTGAAGTAGTCGCCGAAGGAGAAGTTGCCGAACATCTGGAAGAACGATCCGTGTCGACTCGTCTTGCCGACTTCCTCGATATCGACTGTGCGGACGCACTTCTGCAGGCTCGTCGCTCTGCGGAACGGAGCCGGCGCCTCGCCTAGGAAGTACGGTTTGAACGGTGCCATGCCCGCGTTGATCAGCAGCAGCGTCGGATCGGCTGCGATCAGCGATGCGGAGGGGACCACGGTGTGGCCTCGCTGCTCGAAGAATCGAAGCGCACGATCACTGATCTCGGCGGATTTCATCGCTGCCTTTCCCATGCGTCGGGGTGTTCGCCGCTGATCGGCCTGGCGGCGGAACTGATGGTGTTCAGGTGCAATTCACCACCGACGACCGGTTATGTCCAGCCATTATCCGGCTGGGTGATGGGCCGCAGCGCGTACAGACTCCCTCCGGTGCTGCAGCGACAGCCCAAACTGTGTGTACGCGAATCCTGCAGCAGGTGGGCGAGTTCGGGCAGCAGGTCCTCACCGGTTACGCGCGGTGCTCGGATGGCTACCACTGGTGCTCGCAGCTCCCGCTCCGTTATGACAGGTGGAGCCGGAACAACAGCTGGCACAGCGGATTTTCGCACCATCGCGCGGCGCCGACGTGATGATCGTCGTGGTGCCTGAGCAGCGCGTCGATGATAGTCGCCAGGTTGCTCCGCAGCATGTTCCGCTCCGACAGCAGATGATGCCACTGCTGCTGATCGATGTCCCAACTCATCGTCTACCTCCCGCGAGCCCGTCCCACAATATGAGATACAGGCAGCTCTCCCGATCGCTCCCTATTGACGGAGCGAGTGAGCGCCTTCTGGCGCCACGTACCTATTCTGACCTGCTGTTTTGAGTGCTATTCAAAGAAAGTCGATCGGCTGAGAGTGCGAGTCACCGGTAGTTAACGAGTAGTCAACCGATAGTCAAAGACAGATATTGAATGGTGGATGGCAGAGAAAGAGAGTCATAGATAGTCTTAGGTTGTCCGACGAAGAGGAGACCGCTATGCCGGCGCGTCTGGCCAAGCCGACCGACGTACCCGAGAAGCACGCCCCGTTGATCGAGATGCTGTGGCGGTTCTACATCGCTGCGGGCGAACCCTCGATGAGGAAGATCGCCGACGCAGTTCAGGAACTCGACGAGGATCAGCGGAAGAGCACCGCTAACCACGAGACCGTCCGCAAGACACTGAGGGCCATAAATCTGCCGCAACAGGAGACCGTGGAAGTGATCTTCCTGGCGCTATGCCACCTCGCCGACGTGGACCCGGACGACATCGAGCCCAGCGAAGACGACAACTCCGGCTACAACGGCTGGGACCAGGAGCCGTCCAGGTCCCACCGTGAAGAACTCCTCCGTAACTACCTCCTAGCCAGACACGGTTCGGTGCCCACGCTGCCCCGGACGCGCGAGGTGAAGGCCCGGCAGGAAGCCGAGTGGGAAGCCCGTCAGAGCAGCCATGGGTCATTTGGGTCGCTGAGGTCCGAGGCCGACCCCTGGGGCAGCGTGGCGAAGTCGAGCCCTGATGACGAACCACCGTTCTAAAGACCCGGATGCCCAGGTATCGCCAAGGATCGAATCTGCGATCTCAGCGTTCGTGGAAGTCTTCTCGCCAGTCCCAGTCGATTTCAGTGGGCTGTGAAGATCCTCGGTGAGTGAGGTCGGGGGTCTCGTACACCGACGCGTGGGGGCTCAGGATGGTCGGATGCCGTAGATCCTCGATCGCCTTACCCAGCAAGGAGTTCGCCTCGTTGCTGAGCCGGTCCAGCTGCTCGCGCTGTCCGGGGTCGGTGACCGCGGCACGCTGGGCGTCGAGATTTTCGAGGTTCTCATGCAGTTGTTGCAGAGCTTTTGCCTCGGCCCCACCGCGCTGGCGGTTCAGCTCGGTGATGATCTGCTCGTAGGTCTTGTTCGGTTGCTGCATGATCAGCTCTCCGCAGAAAGTGGCAGTGTGCCGCCGGATCGGTACCCAGGAAGTATTTCGGCACGCTCCTCCTCGGTGAGGTTGAGCAGCCAGATCACACCCCACGGCTTGTCACGGTTGTCGATCCACACTGCGGCCCGTGTCTCCCGCAGCAGCACCGCCCGCGCATGGCTGTGCTTGGGCTCGGCGGTCCCGGCGTCGAACTCGTCGAGCTTGTCCTGCCGCACAGTGGTCGCCCAGCCCACTTGGCCCGGACTTCCGGTCAGCTCGGGCCAGCCTGCCGCCCGAGCCTTGGCCGCGTTGTGTGCGTTGATGGCGTCGTAGTCACCCATCGAACAATGGTGCGCCACAAGCGATCCCTACGTATACACCTGAAGCATGCCGCGCGAATTGGTGAGCGGTGGTCAGTTCGTCAGAGGGTGGGATAAGTAGAGCAGTGGTTGCCGACACGCGAGCTTTAGGATCGGACGGGTGTAGCTGCTGCGCGTCTACGGTGAGCGGCATGGTCAGCGGACTCGACATGGCGGCGTTGTTGCCGCCGGGGCACCACAACGACCGAGATGGTTTGGTGGCGCTATTGGCCGAAGCGGCTCGGCGGTTCGATGGCGTCCCTCACCAGACGCCGCTGCCGGTGGTGTGGCTGGGCCGCTGCTATCACGGGTTCGCGGCGGTCGGTCTGGTCAGCATGGTGGTGTACGAGCAGTACATGTCGGTTCCCTCCGAATGTCGGTCTGTGGCCGAAGCCTGCAGGGCGGCCTGCGACGAGCTCGGTGCAGTTCTCGGCGAGACGCTCGCGGAGAAATTCGCTCTAGACGAGGGCTCGACCGAACGGGCGTACGGCGACCCGATGATGGCCTGGGATGGCCCGGACCTGTCCGGTTGTGTGGGACAGATGCTGCGCCTGGCGCTGGGAATGCGGGAGATCTGCGAACTCCTTGCCGCTGACACGAGCGTGATGCCCGACCAACGCAAGGCAGCCGCACGCGCTGCGGCGATGGCGAACCGTATCTGGATGCAGTACGGGGTGGGGTGACAGGTCTCGTAGCGTGAACGCCGTTGTGCGCCTTCATTGATGGTGTCAACCCTCGCGGTCGGCGGGCACGACCCACCACGCCTGTGGAACCCGGGGGTTTCTGGGGCGTAGGGGGCGCGTATCGCGGACAACGCTGTGATGCCGGTGGGTCGGTTCCCAGCCGCCCCATACGGCGTGGGACGGGCAACGTCGAAGAAGGCGTTTCTAACTGCCGATGCACGGCGCTGCCCGTTCCACCCAGCCGTGAAATCCCTGGTCAGGCTGGGACGGTTTGGCATCAAATTTGGCATCACGACGGGGTGGAACTCATCGGACAGGATGGGATCGGGTGGATACCGTGGACGATTGGTAGTCCGCTGACCTGCACAGATAGGACGTGACGGTATGCGGTGACACGTGCGGGACTGTTTCCCGTTGGCTCATAACCCAGAGGTCGCAGGTTCAAATCCTGTCCCCGCTACTACAGAAGGCGGTCCTGACCAATTAGGTTTCAGGACCGCCTTCGGCTTTTCACGATGCTTGGCAGTGGCAGCATGCCGAGCGGAAGAATACGTCAGCCGAGGTCCGGGTGGCCGACCCACTCGACAATTGTCCAGCCCTTCTGCGGGCTGCCCTCGAGAACGACACGGCCGCCGTTGTGGATCGGATCGGTGCCGAGTTTGCCCTTGTCGGCGTTGTCGGCGTTCAGCATCGACCAGAACATGATGGTGCCGCCGTGTGAGAAGATCACCGGGTTGGCGCAGTTGCGGCGCTGCACGTCGAGCAGTGCCTGATCGACGCGGCTGTCGAACTCGTTGCCGTCGATGGAACCTGGAATCCGTGCGTCAAGGTCGCCGGAGAGCCACTTGATCGGCGCCTGTAGATACCCGGACAGCGCCTCGGACTCCGGGGTGCCCTCGTAATCGCCCGCCTCGATCTCCCGGAAACCGGGCCGAATATCGAGACTCAGGTCATGCTCGGCGATGGTCGGTGCCGCAGTCTGCTCGGTACGCACCATAGTGGACGCGAACGCACAGTCGAAGTTCTCATCGGCCAACTGGATGGCCAGGTTGTCTGCCTGCGTCCGGCCGCGCGGAGTCAGGTCGGGTCCGGGCACCTTGGTGTCGATCAGCCCGGAGGCATTGCCGACGGACTCGGTATGCCGCACCAGGGTGATGACCATGTCGCCGGAGCCGCTGCCCGAGCTGCTGCCGGAGCTCCCGAGGTCGATATCGGCGGACGCGACGCCGATGCTGGCGATCGCGGCCGCGACCGCGGTCACGGCCGCCGCAACGGAGGTTCGAAGAGAACGGATGCGCATGGGTGGGAATGCCTTTCATCGTGGCGAACGCCACTTCAGGTATCCCGGAGAACCGGGATCTGGGGTGTCGCGTCTCACACAAGCAGCTGTGCGTACGGACCAACTACGAGGTATCCCATTCATCGGGATCTTTCGCCCACCGGACCGTACGTGGGCGAAACCACCGGTAGCGCACACCGCAAACGCGACGTCCAGACCTTCCTCCGACTCCCGCTCAGGCCCGTACCACCGTCGGCCCGAGTGCCTCGAACCGCTGCGCCTGCGCCGGATCCAATTCCGCCCCGGTGACGATCGCCTCGAGATCACCGATCTCGGCGAACCGGCAGAAGCTGGTCATGCCGAATTTTCCGTCCGCCGCGACCAGGATGCGGCGGGCGCAGCGGCGGACCGCCAACCCCTTGACCGCCGCGACGGCCGGATCGGGGGTGGTGAGGCCGTGGTCGAGGGAGATGCCGTTGGTGCCGAGGTAGGCGAGGTCGATGGTGAGTTCGTCGAGCATGCGCAGGGCCCAGTGGTCGACGGTGGCGAGGGTGCGGCCACGCATGCGGCCGCCGAGGAGCAGGACGGTGACGGTGTCGCTGTCGGCGAGGGCTTCGGCGGCCAGCAGGGAGGCGGTGACCACGGTCAGTTCCCGGTCGGCGAGCTTCTCGGCGATCAGGCGCGGAGTGAATCCTTCGTCTATGTAGACGGTTTCGGCGCCGTGCAGCAGGTCGGCCGCGGCGGCGGCGATGCGGTGCTTCTGCGCCAGATCCACCCGGCTGCGGTACTCGAGGCTGGATTCGAAGGCCGCGCTCTCCAGCGGGATCGCCCCGCCGTGTACCCGCTTGACCAGGCGGCGGTCCGCGAGCAGCCGCAGGTCCCGGCGGATGGTCTCGGCCGCCACCCCCAGTTCGGTGGCGAGGCCGAGTACGTCCACCCGGCCGCGCGTCCGGGCGAACTCCAAGATCTGCGACTGCCGCGAATCCGAATCCACGAGCAACATTCTGCTGTATGGCCTCAGCTGTGGCGGGGACCGAGGACCGCCCGAATCTCCGCCGCCGTGTTCGCGTCGCGCAACCGAGCCACCTGATCGGTGTCCGCGAAGACCTGGGCGATCCGGGAGAGCAGTGCCAGATGGTCGTCTCCGGTTCCGGCGATGCCGATGACGAATTCGACCGGATTCCCGTTCCAGTCAACGGGTTCGCGGTAACGCACCACCGACAGCCCGGTGCGGCGGATGTCGTCCTTGGCCGCATTGGTGCCGTGCGGAATGGCGAGCCCGTTGCCCATGAACGTGGAGACCGAATCTTCGCGTTCATGCATGGCCGCGACATAGGACTCCGCGACCGCCCCGGCGGCGACCAGCAGCCCGCCCGCCTCGTCGATGGCCCCGGCACGGGTGGCGGCGGTACCGGAGAGCACGATCGACTCGTCCGGGAGCAGCTCGCCCGATTCCGTGGATTCGGCTGGTACATCGCCGCCGTCGGCCCGGGCGACCAGCGCGACGATCTCGTCGTACTCGGGACTGTTCATGAAGTCGTCGACCGACACATGGAGGGCGGAGGGCGTCCGTTCGCGCGCTCGGTCGGTCAGATCCCGGTGGGTGACCACGAGGTCGTACTCGTCGCTCAGGTTCGCGATCGCCCGATTGACGACGGTGACCTCCGTGTATCCCGCGTCGCGAATCCGCTTGCGCAGCACCGAGGCTCCCATGGCCGAGGAGCCCATCCCGGCGTCGCAGGCGAAGACGATGGTCGAGATCTGCTCCGGGGCGGTCAGGGTGGCCGTCGAACCGGTGCCCATCGAGTTCAATGCGGCGGCGGCCACCGACCGCTTGCCCTTCAGCGCCTCCATGGCGGCGGTGGCCTCGCCCAGATCGGGTTCGTCGACCGCTCGATCGGTCCGCAACAGCACGGCCGCGACCAGGAAGCTGACCGTCGCCGCGCCGACCACCGACAGCGTCACGCCCAGATAGCTGTCATTGGCCGTCTGCGCGAAGACCGCGATGATCGAACCGGGTGCGGCCGGAGCACGCAGGCCGGAATCGAACAGCACATTGATCATGACGCCGGTCATGCCGCCGGCGATCATGGCCGCGATCAGCTTCGGCTTCATCAGCACGAACGGGAAGTAGATCTCGTGAATGCCGCCGAGGAAGTGGATGATCGCCGCCCCCGGCGCGGAACTGCGGGCCACTCCCCTGCCGAACACCATGAACGCCACCAGCAGTCCCAGACCCGGCCCCGGGTTGGCCTCCAGCAGGAACAGGATCGACTTGCCGTCCTCGCTGGCCTGATTGGTGCCCAGCGGCGTCAGGATGCCGTGGTTGATCGCGTTGTTGAGGAACAGCACCTTGGCCGGTTCGATGAAGATCGATGTCAGCGGCAGCAGGCTGTGCTCGACCAGGAAGTCCACCACATTGCTGGCCAACCGGCTGAATCCGGAGACCAGCGGGCCGATGCCGAAGAAGCCCACGACCGCCATGGCGGCACCGGCGATACCGGCCGAGAAATTGTCCACCAGCATCTCGAAGCCGGGTCGAATCCGACCGTCCCACAGGGCATCCAGTTTCTTGATCAGCAGGGCGCCGAGCGGGCCCATGATCATCGCGCCGAGGAACATGGGCACATCCGCACCGGCGATCACGCCCATGGTGGCGATGGCGCCCACGACAGCGCCGCGGGTGTCGTAGACGATGCGGCCGCCGGTGGCGCCGATCAGGATCGGCAGCAGGTAGGTGATGGTCGGCCCGACGATGCCGCCACCGTCGTATTCACCCCAGCCGCCGATGTGGGCGACCCAGCTGCTCGCACCCACGTCACCGGCGAGGGAGGTGATCCAGCCCTTCTCGATGAACAGGGCGGTGAGCAGGCCCCAGGCGATGAAGGCGCCGATATTGGGCATGACCATGCTGGACAGGAACGTGCCGACGCGCTGCACGTGGACGCGGGTGCCGCCGCGGACTTCCGCCGGGGCCGCATGCGGTGGGGATACAGACATTGTGACTTCCTCTGAGCAGTAGATCAGACATGTGACGCCAGCCACATCCCTAGCAGTAGTAGACCGCAGAAGCGGGCACACTGACAAGCGATCGGGCGCAAATGGGCACAGAATTGTGTGGATTTGTGCCCGAATGGCCGTTACGGTGGATTGGAGCGATCGGCTCACGGCCCGAAACGGCGGAAGGAACACGAATCCATGAAGGCCCTGCGCTACTACGCACCCGAGGACCTCCGGCTGGAGGACATCGCGGAACCCGAGTGCGGTCCGGACCAAGTCAAACTCCGGGTGCGCAACTGCTCGACCTGCGGCACCGACGTCAAGATCCGCCGCAGCGGGCACCAGAACCTCACGCCCCCGAGGACTCTCGGCCACGAGATCGCGGGCGAGGTCGTCGAGGTCGGCGCGGCGGTGAACGACCTGTACGGCGCCGACTGGCGAGTCGGCGACCGGGCGCAGGTGATCGCCGCCGTGCCGTGCGGGAAATGCCACGAGTGCGCCAGGGGCTGGATGGCGGTGTGCCAGAACCAGACCTCGGTCGGCTACCAGTACGACGGCGGTTTCGCCGAATACATGATCGTGCCGAGTCAGGTGCTGCGCGTCGACGGCCTGAATCGGATCCCCGACACGGTCGACTACGACGAAGCCTCCGCGGCCGAACCGCTCGCCTGCGCCATCAACGCGCAGGAACTGCTCGGCATCGAGGCCGGCGATACGGTCGTCGTCTTCGGCGCAGGGCCGATCGGGTGCATGCACATTCGCATCGCGCGCGGCGTATACCGTTGCGGCCCGGTCTATCTCATCGACGTGAACGCCGAACGCCTGGAGCTGTCGGCGAACGCGGTGCGACCCGACGAGGTCATCGATGCCTCGTCGACCGATGCGGTCGCCCGCGTACTGGAACTGACCGGCGGCCGCGGCGCGGACGTGATCATTACCGCCACCGCCGCCAACATCACCCAGGAGCAGGCCATCGCCATGGCCGCCCGCAACGGCCGCATCTCCTTCTTCGGCGGCCTGCCCAAGACCAACCCGACCATCACCTGCGACTCCAATGTCGTGCACTACCGCCAGCTGCACATCCACGGCGCCAACGGTTCCGCACCCGAACACAACCGCCGCGCCCTCGACTACATCGCCACCGGTCAGGTCCCGGTGCGTGATCTCATCACCGACCGCATCCCGCTCGACCGGGTGCTCGACGCCTTCTCGACCGTGGAGAGCGGCACGGCCATCAAGGTGACCGTCCAACCCTGATCCGGCGGCGCGGGCTACCGATGCCCGCGACCTACCTATTCGGCGACCCTGTTGCGGACGCCGGAGAGCGAATCTCCGCACGACCATGGGGGTTTCGCTGGTGACCACACACCACGCGGTGGGAAGCGCCACCGAACCGTTTCCGCTGTACTCCGCGGCGTTCGCCGCCGATCCGAAGACCGCCTACAGCGAACTGCGGCGGCGCTACGGAGATATCGCGCCGGTGGAGTTGGCGCCCGGCATCCCGGCTTCGCTGGTGCTGGGCTACCGCACCGCTGTGGCGATCCTGCACGACCCGCAACGCTTTCCGGCCGATCCGCGGACGTGGCAGCGCGGGGTGCCCGCCGACTGCCCGGTGCTGCCGGTGCTGGAATGGCGGCCGATGGCGCTGCGCAACGACGGGGTGGCGCACACCCGCTACCGGCAGGCCAGTGTGGACGGGATCGGCGCTGTCGACCTGTACGACCTCGACGCCACGGTGGAGCGGATCGCGGTGCCGCTGATCACCGACTTCTGCGCCACCGGTGCCGCCGAACTGATCGGCCAGTACGCCGCGCCGCTGGCGTTCGGAGTGATGAACGCCCTGCTGGGGTGTCCGCCGGAGATCGGTCACCGGGTCGGGGAGGCCACCGTTCTGCTGTTCGACGGCACCGACGCCGAACGCGGCAACGTCATGCTCTCCGAGGCGGTGCGGGATCTCATCGTCACCAAGCGGGAACGGCCGGGCGACGACATCACCTCCCGGCTGGTGCGCCATCCCGCCGGATTCGACGATGTGGAACTGCTACACCAGGTCGCCATCCTGTACGGAGCGGGCATCGAGCCGTTGCAGAATCTGATCAGCAACGCGCTGCTGTTGATCCTGTCCGATCAGCGCTTCGCCGGTGATGTGCTCGGCGGCAGCCTCTCCACCCGCGACGCGCTCGACGAGGTGCTGTTCACCGACCCGCCGATGGCGAACTTCTGTGTCACCTATCCGCGTCAGCCCATGCTGGTCGGTGCTACCTGGCTGCCCGCGCATCAGCCGGTGGTGATCAGCATGGCCGCCTGTAACAACGATCCGGAGGTGGTCGCCGACGGTGGTCGGGTCGGCAACCGCTCGCATCTGGCGTGGGGCGCCGGTCCGCATGCCTGTCCGGCCCAGCCCGCCGCCTACCTCATCGCACAGAACGCCGTCGACCAGTTGCTCGACGCCCTGCCCGATATGCGTCCCGCGGTGCCGGTGGCCGAACTGGAGTGGCGGCCCGGACCGTTCCACCGGGCGTTGGCGGCGCTGCCGGTGGTGTTCCCGGCGACGCCGCCGTGGCGGTGAATCGGTGGTGGCGCTGAGGATCCGGACGGCGTGCGGATCAGGACGGTGTGCCCGCGAGCAGGTCCGATCCCGCGGGGTGCACGAAGGTCTCGGCGAAGGCGTCGGCGATGGTGCTGTCCCGGCTCGCGGCCAGCATGAGCCGTCCGAGCGATTCGGGCGGGTCCAGCAGGGTGAGCGTCCAGCGTGCGGCCGGATACGCGATATCGGTGAGCCAGGGTCCCGCCGTGGCCGCCATCCAGTTCCGGTCGAACGGGCCCCGCGGGTTGTCGATGATCGCTCGCGCGTAGTGCGTGCCACAGTGGACGGCGTTGTTGGCGCCCTGCGCGCCACCGGGATCCATCCGGCACACCACATCGGCCCCGCCCAGGATCGGTCGTCCGGACGGGAGCGCCCCGACCGGCTCCCGCATCACCGGTGTCACGCCACCGACCAGGGTGGCCCCGGCATCGGTCAGTTCGCCGCCGCGGAAACGATCGGAAATACCCGGCGGCAGGTGGCTGTCGAGCAGCTCCCGGGCCTGCCGCCACCGCTCGGTGGCCGTGCCCCGAGCATCCACGATATCCAGCGGACGTCCAGGAATGGCCGCGAAAAGCAGTGTTTCGCAGCGCCTTTCCTGGCCAGGAGGGCCGGTGAGCGCGGGTGCGGAAACCAGTTCGCCGAGTCCCGGGAGTGCCGCATAGGTCCCGAGGCCGTCCGGATCGGGCGTGACGCCGTCGAGGTAGAAGGCGCTCATACGCCGCGCCGGTTCGGTCGGCAGTGCCCACCTCGGGTCGTCGGCGAAGCAGGTTGCCAGTTCCCCGGACGCCCGGGTGACCACGGTCAGATCGTATCCCGCTGCGCGGCTGTCGATCTCGGCCACCGATGGAGATCCGATGGCCACCTCACCACCCGCGGCGACGAAGTCGGTGAGCCACCGGGCATGCGCCGTCCGCTGGTCGACGCTCTGCGCTGGCCGGCTGAACCGTCCCGACCACTGATCCACCACGCTGCCCTCCACCACCATGGTGAACCGGATGCCGAGCACCTCCGGTGCGAGGGTGCGCCAATGACCGAGTCCCGCAGCCGATTCCAGATCGAGCGTGCGCGGAAACTTCAACTGGGTGCTGGTCACCGACCCGGACAGCACCGCCTCCGCGTCGCGATCGGTGACCAGGGTTACCGGTATGCCGCCGTCGAGCAGACGCCGAGCGAGGGGTAGTCCACACTCACCGGCCCCCAGTACCTGCACGCGTGTCACGTCGACTCCTTTCGGTTCATGTCTGGTGCACATCGTCGGCCGATAGGTAGCCGCCCGACATCGGTAGCCGGATGCGCGATCGTCACACGTATCGGTAGCGGGCTGGGTAGGCTCCACGTCGTGTCGGTGCCTCCCCTACAGGACGTGGAAACGTCGGCGGCTGCATACGATTTCATCGGCCGCGACGACGAGTTGGACCGGATCGTGACGGCCCTGCTGAGCCCGGCCCGGCTGGTCACCCTGGTCGGCGCGGGCGGTATCGGCAAGACCCGGCTGGCGGTCGAGGTGACCCGGCGACTGCGCAAGGCCCGCCGCGCCCCCGTGTACTGGGTGCGATTGAGCCGTCTGGCGAAGGATGCCGCGCCGACTGCCGTGGCGGACGAAGTAGTGCGTTCGGTGGTCGACGGTGACTTCTCGGGCCGCTCGGCATGGCGGGCGCTGGTCGAGACCTTGGGCGCGGGGCAACGCGCCCGCGGACCCGCGCCGGTGCTGGTGCTCGACAACTGCGAGCATCTGCTCGCGGGGGCGGGGGACGTCATCTGCCGCCTGCTCGCCGAGGTGCCGGGGCTGACGGTGCTGGCCACCAGCCGGGAAACCATCGGCTGGATCGACGAACAGCGGATCGTCATCCCGCCCTTGACGCACGCTCACGCTGTGGAGCTGTTCCGGCGGCGCGCCGCGCTGACCGGCCGCCCCATCACCGACGAGCATGCCGACCTGGTGGCCTCGATCTGCGGTCAGGTGCACAACCATCCGCTCTACATTCAGCTGGCCGCGGCGCGCCTGCGCTATCAGCCGTTGCGGCTCATCCTGCGCGATCTCGGTGGCGCGGAGGCCGACCGGCGATTGGACTGGTCCGGCGGCCCGCGCCTGGGCCTGGACGAGCGGCACCGCGGCATCCGTGATGTGATCGCGTGGTCGTTCGAGCTGTGCGAGCCGAAGGAGCAGCTGCTCTTCGAGCGGATGTCGGTCTTCGCCGCCGGATACGACGTGCACCCCGATGACGCGGACGGCCGGTCGGCACCCGATACCGGCGCGGAACTGTCGGCGATCACGGCGGTGTGCGCCGACGACGAGCCGGACGGCCTGCCCGCACGCGAGATCGAGTCGCTGCTGGAGCGCCTGGTGGACCGATCGCTGGTGTTGATTCATCTCGACGCCGATATCCCGCGCTATTCGCTGCTGGAAAGCTGCCGGGTGTTCGCACAGCAGCGGTTGGCCGCACGGGACGCCACGGCCTGGGCGCGGCTCACCGACCGCCACCTGCGCCACTATCGCGACAGGGCCACCGCCGCCCGCACCGAGTGGGCCGACGGGCCGGAGGCGGAACTGCTGACCTGGGCGCGGGCCGCCTGGGACAATCTGTTGTGCGCCATCGACCGCAGTCAGGCCGGAGCCGACGGCACCGCCGGACTGGAGATCGCCATCGGTCTCATCGCCTTGCGAGTTCCGTTCCTGCGCGGCTCGTTGCGGGAATCACGCCGGTTGGCCGAACAGAGCTTGGCGACCGTGCTGGCGGCGGGAGTCGCGCCGGTACGGACACGGGTATCGGCGCGGGCGCTGATCGGCTGGGTCGCGCTGTGTCAGGGCCTGGCCGACGAGGCCGAGCGCATGCTGGACGAGTGCGTAGCCGAACTCGAGCCCGATCCGGAGCTGGTGGCCCGTTGGCGACGGCAACCGACCGTCGACGCGGGATTCCCGGCAGCCGTCGACTACCTGTGGGGCAGCGTGCTTCTGCTCGACGGCTCCGAGGTGTGCGCGCTTCCGGTGCTGGCACGGGCACGGGCCAAGTTCACCGCCGAGGGCGATCGCGGCGGGGCGATCATGGCCGAGCTGTTCGAAGCGCTGGCCGCGGGCTTCCACGGAACCGCCGAGGAGGCGCTCGATATCACCGCCCGGCATCTGGCCGGGATCGGCGACGACGGGCCGCGGTGGTCGAAATCCTGGGCCGAACTGGCTCGCTCGATCGCCCTCACCGCGCACGGCGACGCCGAGGAGGCCGCCGCGCTGATCCACGCGGCGCTGAGCTGGCAGCTGGGTATGCGCGATCGCTGGGGCGTGCTGTGGGCGGTGCACATGCGGTGCTGGACCCTGGCGCGCATGATCACCGACGGTACCGGCGGCGGGCGGGCGGTTCGGGAACGGGCCCGGGAGATCGGCTGGCTCGGTGGCGGCGCCGCGGCGCTGCGGCGCGAGATGGGCGTCGATCTGGCCAATCTGCGTCCCTTCGCCACGGCCACCGAGCACGCCTTGGCGGTTGCCCGCAAGACGCTGGGCGACCGTGAATTCGAGGCGTTCCTGCGGGAGGGTGAACTGCTCAGCCCGGCCACGAACGAGGTCGCCCGGCTGGCACTGGGCACCTGGTCACCGCAGCGCATCCCAACCGACCATCCGGTCCGTCGGCATCGACCTGCCCCGTGGCAGCAACTGTCCGCCGCCGAACGCGAGGTGGCGGTGCTGGCTGCCGCCGGATGGACCAACGCCGCCATAGCCACCCGCCGAGGCAGTTCCTCGCGTACCGTGGACGCGCAGGTCGCCGCCGTCCTGCACAAACTCATGATCCGGTCCCGCGCCGAGATCCTGCCCCTGCTGCCCGACACCGAACGGGCGCGTGCCGACCGTGAGGCGGCAGCGCCACGATGACCGGTCGTGCCGGTCACTCCCCCGCGCTCACGACACAGCGGAACGCTCACGACACAGCGGAACCGAGGTGGCAGGCGGAGGCGTTCCCGGTCTGCCCGTGCCGGGCCGCCGGGACGGTGTCGAAAGTAGTAGCGAATCACGGAGGCCCAGTGCGATACAGCCTTCGAATTCCCCTCGTCACCGATCCCACCTCCGGAACGGGCCGGCTGTCCTCCGGGGCTACTGGCCCGGCCGCGGTTCCCGGTCGTCACCCGTTGGGGATGAGGTCGGATCTGATCACGCCCTTGGTGCGCATGAGGAAGTCGCCGAGAAAGCCGTCGTGCGGGACGCCCGGCCGCAACCAGGTGGTGGGATGGTCGCCGAGGTAGACGTTGGTGATGGTCGGTTCGTCCAGGAGTGCGTCGATGAGGTCGCGGCGTCGCGTCATGGCGGTGAGGACCAGGGAATCGCGCAGCGGCGCGACGCCGTCGGCCGGTGACCACGGACCCACCCAGACGCAGGGGAAGGCCAACTCGATGCCGAGTTGTGGTGCGCCACTGTCGGATACGAGGTGGACGGCGGGGCGCAGGACCGCCGTGCCCGGGGCGATCTCATCCACGATGGTGTCACCGCCGAGCAGCGGCACGGCATCGCCCGCCACCCGGTGCAGGTAGTCGTCCATCGCCCGCGCCGATGCGGTGGACTGCACGGTCAGGGTCGCGTCGGGATGGTCGGCGGGCAGGCTGGGAACGGCGGCGAGTTCCGTGGCCAGCGCCCGCGCCAGCGGCTCCGGATCGCCCTCCACCAGGACGGCGGTGGCGCAGGTGCAGGCGGTGCCGCCCAGATGGCTGACCGATTCGGCGATCGTCCCGAGGTGGTCGCGCCATGCCACGTCGGCGGTCACCAGGACCTTGGACCGGCCCGGCCCCTGGGTGAGCACGTGGGGGCTGCCGCCGTACTTGTCCACCACATCCTGGCCGCCGTAGACGATCGCGAAGTCCGCCGCCTCGACCAGCGCGTCCGCGGCCGCGTAATCGGTGGGCAGCAGGGTGACCGACTCCGGTGGGAAGCCCGCCGTGCGCAGCGCGCTCACCAGACGGAACGCGGTGTACGGCTCCCGGGTGGACGGCCGCACCGCCACCTTGTAGCCGAGCGCCACCGCCTCCGGCCACAACCCGTGCACGGCGGGCGTATTTCCCGCCGCGTGCACCGCGAACACATCACCCTTGCGGGTCCAGACCCCGGAGCCGCCGAGGGTGCGCTGATCGTGCCAGTCGGCGACCGCGCCCCGCGGCATGGCGTATTCGAGGGTGGCGCGCTGTTCGCGCAGCACCTCGGCCACCCACCGCACCGACTGCCGGACCACCGCCAGCGGCACACCGGAGGCAGCGCAGACCAGGCGCTCGTACTCCCCGGGGTCCAAGCCGCCGATCACCGCATCGGTGAACAGGTCCGCCGCACGCTCCAGTGCGTCGAACCGTTCCGCGACCGGCAGGGGCGGCGTCGCCCGCATGGCCGTGAGGGTGCGGCGCACGTACAGTGTGGGCACCTGCGAGATCTCGCCGATCGGTGCGCCGGACAGGGTGGTGAGCGGTGTGCGCTCCCGGGAGCGATACGGCCCCCGCGGTCCGAGTGCGTCGATGTACACCGGTTCGCCCATCAGTACACCCCCTCGATCACGGCACTGCCGCCGAACGAGGTCATGGGCGCGACATCGGCGATCGAGCAGCCCGATGCGCCGGGTGGCGGCGGCACCTTCATGGCCAGGTCTCGTTCCGGATTATTGGGCAGGAGAGCGTATTTCGTCAGGTGGTGCATGACGACCTGGCCGCGCTCCCCGAATCCGACGCCGTCGCCGGTCTCGGGATCGATCACCTCGAAGGCGAGATACGGGCTGGGAGTGTCGAATACGGCCAGTCCGTCGGGGCGCTCCTCGTCCCTTTCCCTGGACATGCCGAGAATGGTGGTGCTCCCGTACAGGCCTGCGAGCGGGATGTCGGGAAAGATCTCCTGCCGGAAGATATCTCGCGAGTCCGCGTCCATGTGCGCACCGCTCCAGCAGATGAATTTCACCTGCTCGCGGATCCGCTCGACCAGCTCGTCCCGGCGCGCGATCCGCTCCAACAGCGGCGGCGTCGCGATCAGGATGCCGACCGACTGCGTGGTGAGTATCCGTGCCACCTGATCGACCAGATGCTCGGCGTACCGTTCGGTGTTCTCGGTGTCGCCCCGGGCGATCATCTGTTTGATCCACCGCGGATCCAGATCGATGGTGAACAGCACCCCGTCGTGTCGGCGCGCGCGCCGCCGCGCGAATTCGCCGAACATGTGTGGCCCGGTCGGCGCGACGGCGAGCGTGTTCATCGGCCCCAACTCCGCGTAGCGGTGCTCGTCCCAGCTCAGCGCGAATTCCATCCACGGCTCGAACATGACGAACCGCTTCGGCGCTCCCGTGGTACCGCCGCTCTCGTAGACCCCGGCGATCTCTCGGTCCGCACCCACCAGTCCGCGCGGTACGAGGTCCTCCACCGCGACATCGCGGAACTCGTCGATCACATTGGGAAATCTCCGCAGGTCCGAGAAGGTCCGAATCTCCGCGAGCGGGTCGAATCCCAAGGTCCGAGCCCGGCGCAGCCAGTACGGGCTACCGGTCTCCGGATCGAAATGCCATGCGATCACGGCCCGCACGTACTCGTCGGGTGCGGCCACGGCGTCGTCGTGTGCACTGAGGTCAAGGATTGATGGGCGCATTGCGCGGCCTCCGATGAACGCCCCGCCTCCGGGGTGGTACAGCTCCAGCGCGGCAAGCCTCCCCTCCACCGCCCCGAAACCGTCAGCACCCCAACGCAATCCGATCCGCCGATAGAACCCCCCGATGCCCCCGACCGGCCGCCGCGTTCTGTGCTGTCCGTCGCCCGGAACCAGACTTGGACCGTGGCGCGTCGCGCGACGCTCGCGAACCGCTACGTGCTCCGGAAAGCACGAAACCCGCGCCGATGGCGCGGGTTTCGGAGCTGATCCGCTCTCAGATGGCGCGGACGCTCTGGGCCTGCGGGCCCTTCTGACCCTGCCCGATCTCGAACTCCACTCGCTGACCCTCTTCGAGGGACTTGAAGCCGGAGCCGGAAATCTGGGAGTAGTGGACGAACACGTCGGGGCCGCCCTCATCCTGCGCGATGAAGCCGAAGCCCTTTTCGCCGTTGAACCACTTCACACTGCCTTGCGACATACTTCTCTTGCAACTTCCTGTTGTGAGCCGAGTGATCACATCAACAACCCGTGCTCGCC
Organism: Nocardia sp. CC213A; assembly: GCF_030766805.1. Classification (NCBI taxonomy): domain Bacteria; kingdom Bacillati; phylum Actinomycetota; class Actinomycetes; order Mycobacteriales; family Nocardiaceae; genus Nocardia; species Nocardia sp. CC213A. The sequence continues at coordinate 101,490 of NZ_JASFXA010000024.1, read as the reverse complement.
CCCCAGCATGTCACAGTGCGTCGGCCGAACCTAATCGCATGGTCGAACCGCGGACCGGATCGCCGGAGACGCCGCTGGTCAGGGGCACCGGCGATCAGGTGTTGCGGTGTTCGTCACGTGCGGTGTCGCTGCTGAATACGGGGCGGGACGCGGCCACCTCCTCCTCGGTCGGCGACGAGGTGCTTGCGGGTTCCTCGAGGTGGCTGAAGAGGCCGGACTGCGGTCGATCTTCACGGTTCATTCCTGAAGTCTGCTCCGAAATTCGGGAAAAACACCAATCCTGCGGTCGATCCGCGCGTGCGCGGTGCGTCGGTGGAGGTGTTCCACACTCCGGAGGCGGGCGCACCCGGCTCGGCCGGGCTAGATTCGAGGGGTGTCCATCGACGTCGACATCCGTACTCGGAAGGTATGGCTCGCAGTCGAATACGTGGTGCTGTTCTTCGGCGTCGCCGGTGCGTACGCGGTCGTGCTGCGCGGTGTGAGCCCGCTGCCGGTCCTGCTCGTGGTCGCCCTCGCCGTCACCGCGTACCTGTGCCGCTCCGGTTTCGACCGGCGGTCCTTCGGACGGATCCGCGCGCTCGCCGACGAGGCGCGCTCCATGATCGCGGCATGGTCGGCCGCCGCGGTGGGTCTCGCGATCGTCGTCGCGGTGTGGCAACCGGCCGCGCTGTTCGAGCTGCCGCGCGAGGATCCGCTGCTCTGGCTGCTGATCCTGGTGTTCTACCCGCTGGTGAGCGTCTACCCGCAGGAACTGCTCTACCGCGCTTTCCTCTTCCACCGCTACGCCCCGGTCTTCGGCGACGGACCGCGCATGGTGGCGGCCAGCGCCGCCGCCTTCGGCTTCGTGCACATCCTGTTCGGTAGCTGGATCTCGGTGCTGCTCAGCGGAGTCGCCGGATGCCTGTTCGCCGAACGCTTCCGCCGCACCCGCTCCCTCGTGGCGGTCTCCGTCGAACACGCCCTCTACGGCATCCTGATCTTCACCGTCGGATTGGGCCAGTTCTTCTACCACGGAGCCACCGCGAACTGAACCGGTGGACAGCCGCACCCCGCATTCCGGCCGGATTCGATTGCATCGCAGGTAATGTCGCGGTGGCGACAGGCGAGGAGTTCAGCCCGATGACAGACCCGGCGCCAGGGTTGACCGGTAGAATCGTGACTCCGGTCCGTGCCGCCGGTGGGATCGGAGAGGTACTGGTCACCATACGAGGGGGAACCGAACTGTATATCGCCCGTGCCGATGAGGCGCTCGATGTCGGGACCACCGTCCTGATCGTCGCGGTGCATCCGGGGCGGGTGGTGGATGTGGTGCCCTGGATTCCGCTCGACACGGGTGACGACCGAATGTCGTGAATGCGAGGTGGATCGAACCGTGTTGGGCTATCACGTGCCGAATCCGGACGAGGCGATGCTCGTCACCGGTGGGCGGACCAAGGACAATGCTCCCTTCCAAGTCTTCATCGGGCGCGGCTCGTGGGTGATGCCGTTCTTCCGGAAGGTGCGGTTTCTGTCGCTGGCCATGTTCGAGGCCGAGATCAAGGAGCGGTGTGTCACCAAACAGGCCATCCAGCTGGACGTGCGGGCGGTGATCGCCTTCAAGGTGGCCAATGACACCGGGTCGATAGTCAATGCGGCGCAGCGGTTTCTGTCCGAGCACGACCAGGAGATGTCGGTACTCACCGGGCGTATCTTCTCCGGACATCTGCGTTCCATCATCGGCTCGATGACCGTCGAGGAGATCATTCGGGAGCGGCAGCGGCTCGCCGACGAGGTGCTGGTCGCCTCGAAGGTGGAGATGAGCAATATCGGGTTGTGGGTGGATTCCTTCCAGATCCAGTCCATCGACGACGGCGGCCTCGGCTACATCACCGCGCTGGCCGCGCCGCACAATGCCGCGGTGCAGCGCGACGCGCAGATCGCGCAGGCCGAGGCCGCGCAGCGGGCGGCGCGCGCCGAACAGGAGTCGCTGCGCCGCCGCGCCGAGTACGAACGTGAGACCGCGCTGCTGCGCGCGGACTATCAGCGCGATATCGACAAGGCCAATGCCGAAGCGGCACAGTCGGGTCCGCTGGCGGAGGCCATCGCCAAACAGGAGGTGCTCACCGCGCAGGCCGAGCAGGCGCGCAAACAGGCCGAACTGCGCGAGCAGCAATTGCAGGCCGAGGTGGTGAAACCGGCGTTGGCCGAAGCGGAGAAGGTGCGCATCCTCGCCGAAGCCGAGGCCGACCGCACCCGTATTCAGGCGGAGGCGGCCGCGTCCAACAACCGCATCGCCCTCGACCAGTTGCTCATCGAACAACTGCCCGAGATCGTCCGCCAAGCCTCGCACGGCCTGGCCAATGCCAACCTCACCGTGCTCAACGGCCCCGACGGCGTCTCCGAACTGGTCAACAGCATGGTCGGCCAGGGCCTGACCGTCTTCAGTTCGCTACAGAAGGCGTTGTCCGCGAGCGAAGACGAGACACCACCGGATTCCGCACCTCGGAAACAGTCCCGTGAGTAGCCGAATCCGGCTCAGCCGACCGTGATCGCGCCGGTGTCGCTGTTCCACTCGATCCAGCCGCCCTGGAACTCACCGCGGCGGCCCTCGTCGCTGTCCTGCTCGCCGGAGGTCGGGAAGCCGAGCCGCCCGTTCTCGTAGCCCAGCTGCGCGTAGGCGTCGAAGATCGCGCCGTACACCGGATAGGTGCCCGCCGGGGAGTGATAGATGTTGCCCTGCTGGAAGCGGTTGAAGCGGCCCACCCCGTTCGGTGTCGGCAGCTCGCCGCTCACCGGCCAGCCCAGCGCGGAGGTCGGACCGCCGGTGTTCTCGTACTCATCACCGATCTGCCCGTACACCTCCCACGCACGGGTATCGGGGGTCCAGTAGATCGCGCCCTGCGCGAAATCCTGCTGCCGTCCGCCGTCGCGGTCCCGCTCGTCCCCGGTGCAGTCGCCCAACGGACCCGTCGGACCCGACACCTCGGCATAGCGCTTCCCGACCGCACCCGTCGGCCAGCAGCACTCGTCGTCCTCGGTCGCGCAGCCCGCGACCCCGAATATCGCCAAAGCCAAGCCCACGGCCACCACCGCGGCCCTCGAGATAGCCGGTAACACTGTCACCCCGCCTCTCACCGTCTGCACCAGATATACGGATGGGATGACACCGGGGCGAGCGGTGAAACATCCCCTGCGGATACCGCGTGCAGTCCGGGCGTGGCGCGCGGATGCGGCGGTCGGGTATCCGGCGCGGACGACGGCGCACACTGTGCGTGTGGCCCGGAACCGACCGGTTCCGGGCCACACCTCCGAGTGAGATTTACCGCCCGGCGACGAGTTCGGCGCAGCGCTCGCCGACGAGCATGACGGTGATGTTCGGATTCACCGTGGTGTGCGCGGGGAAGACCGAGGCGTCGGCGACGCGCAGGCCCTCCACGCCCTTGACGCGCAGTTCCGGATCCAGCGGGCTCATGGCGTCGTCGACCGCGCCCATCCGAACCGTGCCCACCGGGTGGTAGACCGTGTTGTGGGTGCGGCGGATATAGTCGGCCAGCTCCGCGTCCGACTCCGTCTCCGGACCGGGGTACAGTTCGCGCGCCACCCACTCGGACAGCGGAGCGGTGGAGGCGATCTCGCGCGCCTTGCGGATTCCCGCGATCATGACGCGCATATCGTGGCCCTCGGCGTCGGTGAAGTAGCGGGGGTCGACGCGCGGCTTGTCGCGGAAGTCGCGCGAGCGCAGCCGGACGGTGCCGCGGGAGCGGGCGTGGGTGACATTCGGGGTGAGGCAGAAGGTGTTCTCGGCCGTCGGATAGCCCTGCCGCAGCGTGTGCATGTCGAACGGCACACTGCCGTAATGCATCATGAGGTCGGGACGGTCGAGTCCGTCGACGGTGGTGGTGAAGATCCCGGCCTCCCACCACTGGGTGGACCGGTCGACCATCGGCCGCGTCGTCTCGAAGCCGATGACACCCTCCGGATGGTCCTGCAGATGTGCGCCCACGCCGGGCGAGTCCACCAGCACGTCGATGCCGTTCTCGCGCAGGTGATCCGCCGGTCCGATACCCGACAGCATGAGCAGCTTCGGGGTGTCGATGGCCCCCGCCGACAGGATCACCTCGCGGGTGGCGGTGATGCGGGTGGTGCGGCCGAAGGCATTGTCGGTGATGTCGACGCCCACGGCCCGGCCGCCCTCGATGACGACCTGCTTGACCCAGGCCCCGGTCCGGACGGTCAGATTCGGCCGATCCAGGTGCGGATGCAGATAGCTCACCGAGGAGGACGCCCGCACCCCGTCGGGGCGGCGGTTGATCTGGAAGAAGTTGGCCCCGTTGACCACCGTGCGACCGGAATTGAACTCGGCGCGCGGTATGCCGACGGCCTCGCAGGCGTCGAGCAGCGCCACGCCGCACGGATCGTTCGGCGGCACCGTCATGATGTTGACCGGGCCGCTGCGCCCGTGATGGTCGCCCGGCGCGTCATTGGTCTCGATCCGCGGGTACAGCCGGTACACCGAATCCGAACCCCACCCGGTGCAGCCGTGCTCACGCTCCCAGGCGTCCAGATCCTCGCGCGGAGCCCAGAACGCGATACAGCTGTTGTGCGAGGAGCAGCCGCCCAGCACCTTGGCGCGGGCGTGCCGCATGAACGAATTGCCGTTCTCTTGCGGTTCGATGGGATAGTCCCAGTCGTATCCGGATTCCAGCAGTTCCATCCAGCGATCCAGCCGCAGGATGGCGTCGTCGCCCACATCCGACGGCCCGGCCTCGAGCAGGCACACCGTCACCGCCGGATCCTCCGACAGTCGGGAGGCGACGGCCGCGCCCGCCGAGCCGCCGCCGACGATCACATAGTCGTACTCGGTCACTTCCGCTCCCCTCGGTCGGCGAACCAGCCGGTGACGCCCGGCCGGAGGTTCTCGTAGACGTGTTTGGCCTCGCGGTACTCGTGCAGGCCGGACGGTCCCAGTTCGCGGCCGACGCCGGAGTGGCCGAAGCCACCCCATTCGGCCTGCGGCAGGTAGGGGCCGAAATCGTTGACCCACACGGTTCCGTGCCGCAGCCGCGCCGCGATCCGGCGGGCCCGCGCGGTATCGGACGACCACACCGCCCCGGCCAGCCCGTATTCGGTGTCGTTGGCGATGGCGACCGCCTCGTCCTCGGTGGTGAAGGTCTCCACGGTGACGGTCGGTCCGAATGCCTCATCGTGCACGCAGGCCATCTCGCGGGTGGCCCGGTCGATGACGGTCGGCCGATAGAACCAGCCGTCGTCGAGACTGCCCGAGCCCTGGTCGCCGGTGGCGAACGCGCCGCCGGTGCGGATGACGGCCCCCTCGGCGCGGGCCTGTTCGACGTAGGCGTGCACCTTGTCGCGGTGCGCGGCCGAGATCAGCGGCCCGGTCTCGGTGCCCTCGGCGAACGGGAGGCCGAGCCGGATCTGCTCGGCCCGCCGGACCAGCTCGTCGACGAACCGGTCGTGCGCCGACTCCTCGATGACCAGCCGCGCCCCCGCCGAGCACACCTGACCGGAGTGCAGGAAGGCGGCGTTGAGGGCATTGTCGACGGCCGCGGCCAGGCGCTCGCGGGTGTCGCAGGCATCGGCGAAGATCACGTTCGGGTTCTTGCCGCCCAGCTCGAGCGCCACCTTCTTGACCGTCGCCGCGGCCTCGCGGGCGATGATCCGGCCGGTGGCCAACCCGCCGGTGAAGGAGACCATGTCGACGTCCGGATGTGCCGAGAGCGGCGCTCCGGCCGTCGTGCCCGCACCGAGGACCAGATTGGCCACGCCCGCGGGCAGGTGCAGCTCGTCCAGCACCCGCATGAGCAGGATGGCGGTGTGCGGCGTCAGCTCGGACGGCTTCAGGACGAAGGTATTGCCCGCGGCCAGCGCCGGGGCGATCTTCCACGCCGCCTGGAGCAGCGGGTAGTTCCAGGGCGTGATGAGCCCGCACACACCGACCGGTTCGTACACGATGCGGGAGTCCACATCAGGGGAACCCGCGTCCACCACCCGGCCCGCGTCCTCGGCCGCGAGCTTGCCGAAGTAGCGGAAGCAGTTCGCGATATCGGACATGTCGATATCCGACTCGTAGGGCCGCTTGCCGGTGTCGAGGGTTTCGGCGCGCACGAAGTCCGCGCGCTGGGCGTCGATGGCGGCGGCCACCGCCAGCAGCAGATCGCCGCGCTCGGCGGCCGAGGTGTCGCGCCAGGGCCCGCGGTCGAAGGCGCGCCGGGCCGCCGCGATGGCCGCCTCGGTATCGGCGGCATCCGCCTCGGAGACCACGCCGACCACGGAATTGTCGGCGGGGCAACGGATCTGGCGGGTCTTGCCGGACTTCGCGGCGCACCAGGAACCGTTGATGTACAGGGTGTGACTCATGCGGTGGGTGTCCCTTCAGGATCGCTGACGGTGACGTCGGCGTCGCTCGGTGTCGGCTCGTGGGTGTCGGTCGCCGAGCGGCGCAGATGCAGATAGCCGAGATGGCGTTCGTACTGGTCGAGAATGTCGCCGATGACCTGCTCGCGGGTGTAGCCGTTGAGCGAGTAGCCCTGCGATCCCTCCGCGAGGTACACCTCGCAGCGGAAGTAGCGGTCGTCGGAGCGCTGCGAGAGCACCGCGTAGCTGGGTGTCGGCGCGGACACCGGCCACACGCAGTACTCGAATCCGGGTTCGCTGGCCTGGTCGACCACCAGTCGCGGCGACGAGATCCCCTCGTGCCGGCCGGATTCGTCGACCGTGGCGGTGACGCCCGCGCGATCGAATTCGGCCGCCACCTCCCGCATGGCTGGAACGATGGTGTTGGCGACGAACTTCCGGGTGGCCCCCGGCCCCGGGTACTGGATGGTGGCCAGCAGGCGGCGACGCCAGCTGCCGTGCTCGGACGGTCCGCGTCCGGCCGCGATGGCCTTCGGCAGGGTCGTTCGGTAGCTGTCCAGCTTGAGCGATTCGTTGCGCACCGAGCGCAGCAGCGCCACGCCGATGAGGGCGAGCACGAACGAGAACGGCAAGCCCATGATGATGGTGGCGTTCTGCAGGGTGGTGATGGAACCACCCGCCCCGGCGAACAGCATCGACAGCGTGAGCAGGCCGATGGCCAGCGACCAGAAGATACGGGTGCTGCGGGCGCAGTCCGCCATCGGATCGGGCAGTTTCGAGGTGAAGTTGCCCATCACCAGCGAACCGGAATCGGCGCTGGTCACGTAGAACAGCAGCCCGGTGATGGTCGCGATGCCGAGCAGCAGCGGCGCGCCCGGGTACTGCTCGAGCAGCGAGTAGAACCCGGCCTCGGCCCGGCTCGCCGTGGTCAGCGCGAAGTCCTCGTCGTCGCGGGCGAGTTCCAGCGCGCTGTTGCCGAAGATCGAGATCCACAGCAGGATGAAGCTGAACGGTACGACCAGGACGCCGAAGATGAACTGGCGCAGGGTGCGTCCGCGCGAGATGCGCGCCAGGAACAGTCCGACGAACGGCGCCCACGCCACCCACCACGCCCAGAAGAACAGCGTCCAGGCGTCGATCCAGGCGGTCGGCTCGTTCGCCGTTTCCGGGTTGCGGTCCCAGGCGAAGGTGTCGAGGGTGCGGTCGAGGAACGTCGACAGGTAGTCGCCGACATTCTGGGTGAGCCCGTTGAGCAGGAAGTCCGTGCGGCCCGCCACCAGGATGTAGACCAGCAGCACGATGGACAGGATGACGTTGAACTCCGACAGCCGCCGGATGCCCTTGTCCACGCCCGAGGTCGCCGAAATGGTCGCGATGATGACCGACAGGGCGATGAGGCCGATCTGCGCCGCCTTACCCTGCGCGACGCCGAACATCTCGTGCAGGCCGTAGTTGAGCTGCACAATGCCGATGCCCAGCGAGGTCGCGATACCGAAGATGGTGCCCAGCACCGCCGCCACGTCGATGGCGTCGCCCCAGCGGCCCTCCACCCGCTTGCCGAAGATCGGGTACAGCGCCGCCCGGATGGTGAGCGGCAGATTGTGCCGGAAGGCGAAGTAGGCCAGCGCACCGCCCATGAGCGCGTACATGGCCCAGCCGGTGATGCCGTAGTGGAAGATGGTCCAGGTGGCGGCCTCGCGGGCCGCCTCGTTGGTCCCGGCGGTCCCGGTCGGCGGGTGCAGATAGTTGTAGACCGGTTCGGCGACCGAGAAGAACATCAGGTCGATGCCGATGCCCGCCGCGAAAAGCATTGCCGTCCACGTGAACAGGCTGTACTCGGGGCGGGACTCCTCCGGTCCCAGCCGGTAGCGGCCGTACTTGCTGGCGCCGATGAAGACGACCAGGCCGACGATGACGGTGGCGAGGATGATGTACCACCAGCCGAACCAGGTGGATATGAACGTCTTGACCTCACCGACCACGGTCTCGGCGCTCGAGGGTGAGGCGAGCGCCCAGATCGCGAACGCGAGAACAATGCCCGCCGCGGTGAAGAACACCGGCCGGTTGACCGACCCGCGGCCCGCCTCGGGATGAGGCGGGCCCTCGGCTTCGGTTGTTCCTCCGCGATCAGCGGACTCGGTTCCCGATGGGGTGGCTCCGGTCTGCTCAGTCATTTACCGAACGATAACTGGTCGGACGCCGACTGAATCAGACCGCCCGGTGTCCGGCGTGTGGCGCGCCGACACTAGGATGTTCGAACTCCCCCGCGTCAGCGCAGTCCTGCCACCGCCGCCCGGGTCGCGTCGACCACCAGCGCATTGTCGGGCTCGGCATCCGGTTCTGATTTGGCCGTCAGTACCGCGATCACGATCGGGGCGAGCCCCGGCGGCCAGGCGATGGCGACATCCAGCGCGCCGCCGTAGGCCGGGCTGCCGGTCTTGTCGCCGACGGTCCAGTCGGCGGGTACCCCGGCGCGGATGCGCTGGTCACCGGTGGTGTTGGCGATCAGCCACGACTTCAGTTGCGCGCGTTCGGGTTCGCCGAGCACATCGCCCAGCACCAGCGCGCGGTAGTCGGCGGCCAGCGCGGCCGGGGTGGTGGTGTCGCGCTCGTCGCCGGGTACGGCGGAGTTGAGCTCGGTCTCCCACCGATCCAGCCGGGTCACCTCGTCACCGATCGAGCGCAGGAACGCGGTGAAACCGGCTGGGCCGCCCAGCAATTCGAGCACCTTATTACCGGCGGTGTTGTCGGAGAGGGTGATCGTCGCCTCGCACAGCTCGGCCACCGTCATACCGGTGTCCACGCGCTGCTCGGTCATCGGCGAGTACTCGACGAGCTCTTCGCGCGAGAAGTGGATCACCTGATCGAAGAACCCCGTGGACAGGGGATGGTCGCGCAGCAGCGCCCCGCAGGCCAGCCCCTTGAAGGTGGAGGCCATCGGGAACCGCTCCCCCTCCCGGTAGGCCACGGTCCGGCCGGACCCGGTATCGACCGCGTACACGCCGAGGCGGGCGGCCCGCTCGGACTCCATCGCGGCGAAGGAATCGGTACCGGCGATCGTGGCCGATGCGCTCGTGGACGCGGCGGCCTCGGAGCCGGTATCGGAGCCGCAGGCCGCGCCTACCATCGAGAGCGCGGCGACGGCTGCGACGGCGACGAATCGGCGGAGGGGGAAGGGGTGGTGTGGAATGCGGCGGTGTGTCGTCGAGAAGGTCACCGCCGGACTACATCACCGCCGCGGTGCCCCCGGCCAATATCCGCCCCCCGCGCGGGCGAGTCGGGTTCGATATCGCCGCAGGTCACCGGGGCGGGAAAGTCGCGTTCGAACGCCTCGGGAGCCCGTCTCCGCGCGGATTGCCGCGGCGTCGCTGGTTCAATGACGGCATGGATCTGATCCGCCACCTCCGCTTCTTCGTCTCGGTCGCGGACGAGGGGCATTTCGGCCGGGCGGCGGCCGCGCTGGAGATGACGCAGCCGCCGCTGTCGCAGGGCCTGCGGCGGCTGGAACAGCATCTGGGTGTCGATCTCCTGCATCGCACCCGGCAGGGAGCCGTGCTCACCGCCGCCGGACTCCAGCTGCTCCCCCGCGCCCGGCTGCTCGTCGACGATGCCGACCGGCTGTTGGCCGAGTCGCAGCGCATCGCGCAGGCGCACGGTGCGGTGCACTGGGGTGCGACCTCCGCACTGCCCGATGCGTTGATCACCGCGGGCGTGCGGGCGTTGCGCACCGCGGTCGTGGCGGACGCGGCCGTGTCCACGACGGTCGCTCCGACCGTCGACCTCGTCGGGGCCGTGCGGGCGGGGCTGTGCGACGTCGCCGTCATCGAGCATCCCGCACTCGTGGACGGGGTGGAGGCGCGGCCGGTGGTGAAGCTTCCGCGCTGGCTGGTGGTGCCGTCGGAGCATCGCAGCGCCGGTGCCGAGCGGCCCACCTTCCCGATGCTGGCGGGATTGAACTTCGCCTGTCCGCCGCGCTCGGGCAATCCGCCCGCCTTCGACACCATGTTGGACCTGTTGCGCGAACGCGGCCTGGACGCGCCCACCGTGCCCGCACCGGACGATCGCGCCGTCTTCGCCGCGGTCGCCGCCGGGACCAGCTTCGGACTCACCACCACCGCCCCGGCGGCCACGCCGGGAGTGGCGTGGCTGCGGCTGGCCCCGCAGGCGGTGGCGCTGCGGATCCGGGTCATCCACCGGCCGGAGGCCACCGCCCTCGCCGACGCCGTGGACCGGGTGCTGTACCGGGAGCGGCTCTGATGACGAAGCCCCCACGGAGCCAAACGATCACCGGTGATGTCGAGGCGCGCATCCGGGCCGTCTTCGCCGATGCGGGCTGTAGCGGCTGGTTGCACGCCCGCCGCTGCGACGATTCCGGCACCGAGATCTCACTCGGCGGCCACGAACGGGTGGTCGTCGCCTCGGTGTACAAGCTCCCGCTGTTCGTCGCCTTCTGTCGCCGAATCGACGCGGGCCGCATCGACCCCACCGCCCGGATCACGGTGACGCCGTCGGACTGCACGCCCGGCCCCACCGGTATCGCCGCCCTGCGCGACCCGGTGACCGTGAGCCTGCGCGATCTGGCCGCCTCCATGATGACGGTCTCCGACAACGCCGCCGCCGACGTGCTGCTCGGTGAGATCGGGCTGGCCGCGGTCGAAGACCTGATCGACGAGTTCGGACTGACGCAAACCCGCATTGTCGGCGGCACCGCCGACCTGCACCGCAGCCTGGTCCGCGATACCGACACCCACAGCACCGCGGAGGCGTTCGCGGTGCTCGCGCAGAACGACGAAGCCTGGTCGGTGTCGGCCTACGACCCGTCCTACACCAGCGCGACCACCCCGGAGGAGATGACGCGGTTCCTACACGCCCTCTGGCGCGGCGACATCCTCTCCCGCGAGCGGACCGAGTACGCCCGCGCCGTCATGCGCGCCCAGGTCTGGCAGCACCGCATCGCCGCCGGGTTCCCGCACAGCAGCGTGTCGGTAGCGGGCAAGACGGGCACCATCGGCGTCATCCGCAATGAGGTAGCCGTGGTGGAGTTTCCGGGTGAATACCCGGTCGCCGTCGCGGTTTTCACCCGGGCGGCGCGCGCCGACCCGGTGCTGCCCGCTGTCGACGCCGCGATCGCGGAGGCGGCCCGCATCGCCGTCACCGAACTGCGCAGACCCCTTCCGGAGGTCTGAGGCCAGCGCCGACCGGCCGGTGCGCGCGAACTCGCGATAGGGAGTTCGGTTGCGGCATGTACCCACCCCTGTCCGTGGTCGGGCCGGAGTGGGTGCGCGACAGCGCGGTGAACCGCACCTATCGGGTGCTCGGCGTCGATGTGCCCGGGTCGACGACGCCGCGGCGTCCGGTGTCCGTGGCGCTAGCGGATTGCTTTGTGGCGGCGTGTGGTTCGTCCCGCTCGGTCGCGCCGAGACTGGCCAGGATGCTGAGCTTGTCGTGGGCCCCGCTGCCCGGCGCGGCGGAGAGGACGATGAGTTCCACGCCGGTGTCGTCGGGGAGGGCGAAGTTCTCCTGGTGCAGGTCGAGACGACCGACGAGGGGGTGGGTATAGGGCTTGTGTCCGTGGGTGCGGCCGCGGACGTCGGCGCGGGCCCAGAGGCGGCGGAACCGGTCGCTGCCCATGGCGAGCTCGCCGATGAGGGAGGCCAGTCCCGGGTCGTCGGGGTACTTTCCGGCGGCCAGGCGCAGATGACCGACGGTATCGAGGGTGCACTTCTCCCAGGCGGCGTAGAGGGCGAGACCGTCGGCATCGAGGAAGATGTGCCGGGCGATATTGAACTCGCGCAGCGGACGGCCGAAAAGTAGTTCGGCCAAACGGTTGCCGGCCAGCACATCCAACCGGTGGTCGAGCAGGAAGGCCGGGGTGTCGCCGACCAGATCCAGCATGCGCAGCAGTTCCGGACGGGGGCGCGCGGTGGCCGGTGTGGGGCGTGCCGGTCGGCGGGGTTTGCGGGCGAGTCGGTGCAGGTGTTCGCGCTCCACTTCCTCCAAGCCGAGTACACCTGCCAGCGCGTCGAGCACCTGCGCCGAGGGCTGCCGGGCGCGGCCCTGCTCCAAGCGCACGTAGTAGTCGACGCTGACACCGGACAGATGCGCGACCTCCTCCCGGCGCAGCCCCGCCACCCGGCGGCGCGCGTCGGTGGCGATGCCGACCGCGGCGGGGTCGACGCGGGAGCGGCGGGTGCGCAGGAAGTCGGCGAGATCGTCCATTGCTCCAGTATCACCACACCCACCGCGATCGAGGGTGGCCCTGCCGATACCAGGAAGTCTCGTCCGACGGAAGAAGCGCCCCTGAACGGCGCGCTCGTCCGCCGCCAGGATCGGAGACGACCGATCACGAAGGAGCGGAAATGAACACACTCATCGTCCACGCCCACCCGGAGCCGCGGTCGCTGAACGGCACGCTGGCCGACGTCGCGGTGTCCACACTGACCGAGGCGGGCCACGACGTACGGGTGAGCGACCTCTACGCCATGAACTGGAAGCCGCTGGTGGACGCCGCCGACTTCGGCCCGGCCGCCAGCGAGCCGCTGCGTGTCGTCGCCGACTCCGGCCGCGCCCACGACACCGGCAACCTCACCCCCGACGTCACCGCGGAACAGGACAAACTGCGCTGGGCCGATACGATGATCCTGCAATTCCCACTCTGGTGGTACTCCATGCCCGCCATCCTCAAGGGCTGGGTGGACCGGGTGTTCAGCTACGGATTCGGTTACGGCGTCGGCGAGCACAACGAGACCAGATGGGGTGATCGGTACGGTGAGGGCACCCTCGCGGGCAAGCGCGCCATGCTGTCGGTCACCATCGGCGGTCGCGAAACCCACTATTCCGACCGTGGCGTCAACGGCCCCATCGACGATCTGCTCTTCCCCATCCAGCACGGCATCCTCTACTACGCCGGTATGCGGGTCGTCCCGCCCTTCGTCCTCTACGGCGCGGACCGCTGCACCGAGGAGGACTTCGCGGTGGCCGCCAAGCAGTATCGCCAGCGCCTGCTCACCCTCGCCGACACCACCCCGATCCCCTACCGTCCGCAGAACGGCGGCGATTACGAACTGCCCTCGCTGCGACTGCGCGCGGGCCGGGAAGTGCCGGGGCGCAGCGGATTCGGGCTCCATCTGGGGTAGCCGGGCGATCGCCGTCCGCCGGAAATGCCGGGATAACCGGCCGGGGCTGTGGCAGACTCGCCGGTACATGTTGTGCAGGAGGGGGTTTCACCGTGGACCAGCCGTCGCGGTTCTCGAATATCGAACGTCCACCGGTCTTTCCGGTCTGTCTGGTGGTGGACGTGTCCGCGTCCATGCGCGGCGCGCCCATCGACGCGGTCAACCAGGCCCTGCCCGAGCTGCGGCAGGCCATTCTGGAGGATCCGGCGACCGGTGAGATCGCTCGGATCGCGCTGGTGACCTTTTCCTCCTCCGCGCGCATCGAACTGCCGCTGGCCAACCTCTGGGAAACCGAACTGCCCCGGCTCGATACCCGGGATTCGACCGATTTCGCCGAAGGGCTGCGGACCGCCCGGACCGCGATCGAACAGGGGATTCGCGGATTGGGTCGCGGCACCCGGTTCTATCGCCCGGTGGTGTTCTTCCTCAGCGACGGTCAGCACAATGGTCGCGACTGGCTGCCGGCCTGGCGCGAACTCACCGATCGCGCAGACAAGTTCGGGGCGGAGGTGGTCGCGTTCGGGATGGGCGCGGCCGATCGGGAGGCCATCGGCCGGGTGTCGACCGGGCACGCGTATTTCGCCGACGATCCCGATCCGGTCGCGGCGGTGCGCGAGATTCTGCACAGTGTGATCGGCAGTATCCGCTCCACCTCCAGTTCGTTCGGCAGCCCCTCCGGCGGAGCGCTCATCATCCCGCCGTCCCCGAATCTCACCCGGCTGCCGGAGAACATTGTCTGAACAGCCGATCGGGCGGGTGTGCCCGGACCGCACCCTCTACGCCGAACTGGATTCGCACGGACCACGCATCGGTGACCTCGGACCGCTGCCCGCACCCCGCCTCGCCGCCACCGCGACCGCGCTGGCGGGGGTGCGGGCCGATGCGGGCATGCTCGCCGGGCGCTGGGTGGCCGCCGTGAGCCTGGCCGGGCAATCACATACCGCCCGGGGCGGTTCCGCACAGGATTCCTACGGCTTCACCGTCGCCCGGGACGGCAGCGCCCTGGTACTGGCCGTGTGCGACGGTCTCGGGCAGCAGGCGGACACCGCGCAGATCGGCGCGGAACTCCTGGCCCGGCTGTGCGTGTCGGAGGCTGCCGCGCTCTCCGGTGCGGAGGTGGTCGAGCGCGGTCACGCGGCGCTGACGGAGGCCATCGGGCAGGCGGTCGCCACGCTCGAACGGTTGCGGGACACGACTCTCGGCCTGACCGCGCGCGAGCTGGCCAGCACCATGGTGCTGTGCTGGCTCCCGCTGCATCCGGGCGGCGGCCGGGACATGCTGCTGCTGCGGGTGGGCGACTGCGAGGCGTTCACATGGTCCGAATCGGAGGGCTATCAGGTCGTCTACCCGGATGCCGATGACGGGCCGCTGAATATCGTTCGGCACACGCTGCCCTGCGACGATCCGCGTCCGCTGCTCGAACCGGCGCGCTGGCCGCTGCCGGGCACCGGGCTGCTGATCCTGGCCACCGACGGGCTCGCCGGGGACCTCTTCGACTCCCCGGATGTCCGAGACTGGTTGGCACACCGCTGGTCCCGACCCTGCGGTCCGGCGTGGATGGTGGACTCGCTGCGGTACCGGCGGCAGGGTTCGCACGACGATCGCACCGCGGTGGTGGTGTGGCTGGAACCGCTGTCGGCATGAGCGACCCGGACAGCTCCGTCGCGGGCCGGTACGGACGCTACCGGGTCGATGCGGAACCGCTCAATTCCTCCGGCGGGCAGTCGATTCTGTACACCTGCCGCGACGAGGCGAGCCACATCAGGGTCTTCAAGCGGTACCGCACGCCGCTCACCGATCGGCGGGATATCGACACGCTGGGTGAGATCGCCGCGCGGGGAGCCCGGATCACGGCCGACGCCGAAAGCGCCGAGACCGTCGCCGCCACCGCCGAATCCTCGGTGAACTGGCCCATCGACATCATCGCCGAATCCGATGCCGTCACCGGGGTGATCCTGCCGCTCATTCCGCCGCGGTTTCTGGGCGAGCACGGCAAACCGCTCACCCTGGATTTCCTGTACGTGGCCGCCGCCCGTCCACCCCGCGCGGCGGTGCGGGTCGGCGTCCTGCTGCGCGCCTGCGACATCCTCGCCTGTCTGGATGAGCTGGGCCTGGTCCACGGCGATATCTCGATGAAGAATCTGGTGTGGGACAGGCGCTCTCCGCATGCCTACCTCATCGACTGCGACGGTGTGCATCCGGCGACGGAGGTCCGGGAGCGCGGCGTCGGCACCGCGGGTTGGCGCGATCCGCGATGGGTGGCCGGACGCATCCCCGCGCACGACCGCTACAGCGATCGTTTCGCCCTCGCCGTCATGGTCTATCGCGCGCTGCTGCTCAATCCCGGTGCGCCGGAACTCGTCGACGGCGACTGGGCCCCGCCCTCCGGTATACCCGACGACCTCCCCGTGCGGCTGCGATCACTGTTCGACCGCGCGTTCCGCGACCCCTTCGCGACCACGGGTCGCCCGACGGCGGTCGAATGGCGCGACGCGCTGAAGGCGGTCTTCCTGACCGGCGACGGGAGCGCCTTCCGCTATCCGGCACTGCGGGCGGTGGACCGATACGCCGATCGGTTCCGTCCCCCACCGATCCGTGCGAAACCCACTGTCCGACAACGCCCGGCCCCGGCGGCAGCGTCGACTTCCGCGACGACGCCATCCCACGACCCGTGGCTCACGGCGAAGCTGGCGATCGCCGTCACGATGATCCTGACCGTCTTCGCACTCGCCGATGCCGCCATCTCCGAGCCGTCCCGCCCGACCAACCGGCCCCGCGCGACCGAGACCACCTCCGGGTGGACTCCCTTCCCCGGTGCGCACGTGGAGCAGACGGACCGTGGCGAGACGCGCATCCGCACCGACAACACCCCGTGCGACCCGGCGGCGGACAATCCCAGGGAACTGCTGTCCGGCTTCTGGCTGGTCTGCCAGTCGGACGGAACCGCACCCCCGGCATGGCGACCGTCGGTGCTCCTCCTGCGCGCCACCCCCGGCACCCTGTGCGACTCCGAAGCATCACCGATGGCCAGGGGCCCGGACACCCAGATCCTGCTCTGCCGCGACGGCACCTGGCAGCCACCGCGGTAGAGCAGGGGCGCGGTCATTCATCAGACCTGATCGGCGGCGCGGCGGGCACGCATCGCCCGGACCCGTCCCCGGCTCGCGCATGCCGGGGACGGGTACCAGCGGCGGCGACCTGCGCCGTCGATGAACACGCCCCGGCAATCATGGTCCGGGCAGACCTTCAGCGCGGCACGTTCGATACCGGTCAGATAGTCGACGGCTCGGCGTGCGATGCGGGCGAGCGCGTCGACCACGGTCGCGGGGGTTCGCGCCGCAACCGATCGGCGACGACGAGGCGCACCGCGTCATCGTACCCGGCAAGGAATGCGCTCGGGTCGGTGACCGCGTCGTGTGGGGGTGCTGTGCCGTCGATGGTGGCCAGCACCAGGACACGCAGTGTCTCCCACAGCCGGATCGCAACTCCCGCTGGTCACTCACCGCCCGTCGCGCAGCTCCGCGATCGCTTCCGCCGCTGCCTCGTTCACGTCGGCCAGCATGTCGCGCAGCAGACGCAGTTCGGCGTCGCCGTACTCGGCCAGCCGAGCCCCGACCGCCGCGCCCATGCCCTGGAACAGCGGTGAGACCAGCTCGGCCGCGCGGGCGGCGTCCAGTTCCACCAGGACGCGGCGGCGGTCGGTGGTGTCGCGGCGACGGTGGACATAGCCCGCGGTCTCCAGGCGGTCGAGCATGGCGGTCACCGCGCCGCCGCGGGTGATGCCGATGCGGGCGGCCAATTCGCCGGGGGTGCGCGGGCCTTCGAGGCTGAGTACGTTCAGGCAGCTCAGGTCGGCAGCGGTGATGCCGAGGCGGGCGGCGACCGCGGTGTGGAAGGTGACCGTGCGGACGGCCTGGATCCGGAACTCGGCCTGTAGCGAGTTCAGGGCCGAACTCCGGGTGTTCCCGGATCCCATAGCGTGCTGCTCCTTCCTAATCTCTCTATTGCAGAGAGACTCTGATACCGAGAGTACCGGGTGAAGGGAAGTACGATCATGACGTTCAAACGCACCATCTGGCTGTGGCTGCTGGTGATCTTCGTGAGCATCCAGTTCGGCGGCGGGCTGTACGAGAAGCTCGCGGTGATACCGCTGTGGGCGGAGGCTCCGCCCGAACAGGTGCTCGCCACCATGCAAATCTCCGGATTCCACAAGGCGGGGCGCGCCTTCTGGCCGTTCGTCTCCCCGGTGGTGGCGCTGCTGTCACTGATCTGCCTGTTCGTCGCGCGCCGCGCTGCGATCCCGCTGCGGAACTGGTGGCTGGCGGGGGCCGCGATAATGACGCTGTCGTCGATCTCGACCTACGCCTACTTCGCCACCCAGATGCTGGTGTTCCAGAACGGCGGCGACGACTGGGACGCCGACCGGGTCGAATCGTTCGTCGACCTGTGGACGACTCTGAACTATCCGCGCATGGTGCTCGCCGCCGCCGGTTGGCTCTGCCTGCTGCGCGCGCTGTCGCTGTCCGGTGTCGCGGGAGCCGGGGACCGGCGACCGCTCTCGGCCACCGCCGCATGACGCAATATCGCCAACTCGAGATTCGCAGGTTTCGCAGACACGTTTCGATGGAACCTTTGAACTATCGCATCACTGATCGCGGGGCGGCGCGTTCATCGAGGCATTCGTGTCACGTGACGGGCGATGCGTACTCGAGCGTCCGTAGAAGGAGGACACGGTGCGAGAATTGGTGTTGGATCCTGGGCCCAATGGGCAGGCGCACGACAACTGGAATGAAGCCATGAATGCCGATGACGACGGGCAGGAATCGTTGAGGCGGGTCAACCGCCTGTAACGTCCGTCTGCAATCGCATAATCGAATACGGAAACGCCCCCGGAGAAATCCGGGGGCGTTGTTTGCGCCCGCAAGTCCATTGCGGATATCCCGAATGCGCAATGGCATCGAGTGCACGCTACGGTACACGCCGACCTGCGCCGCTCAGGTGACCCTGGGCACAGTGCCGGTATCGGCGCCCGTTCGTGGTGGAGATCGTGTACAAGTGGCGGATGCAGAACCGTCCGGGCGAGCATGGATTGTTCAGGTCGGCCGTGGGGCAGGTCGTCTAGAGATGTTGGGTAGTCGGATTGCCCGTGCTCTCGCTGATGGTCGCGACGAGATCCTTGACAAGCTACCCCGGCTGGCCGATGTTGCCGCCGTCAACCCTCTTCGGCGGGTCAGCAATGGTCTACGCGGTGCGGCTCGCTCCATCACTGGCGCCGACGCCGACGGGATGTGGTCGGTACGACGCGAAAGCGGCCACTGGGCCGTAGCCGCCCAACGCTCGACACCCGAACATATCCTCGGACGCGGCAACGCCGGATTCGTCGCCGCGCGCGCCGACTACACCACTAGAGCGCAGCGCCGGCTCTACGCTGACCCTCGGGCGGCTGCCGAGATCGGGCGTGAATTCCGCTACGACCTGCATCAGGCCTATCTTCATACCCGCACGCACCGGTCGCCCGAGAAGGCCGCGGAACGAGAGCGCGAGGCCCACTACGAAGCTGTCCGTGGGTGGTTCGCGGTGACCCACGGATTCCGGATGGACCTGGTCATACGCAGCGCCCTGAGTACCGCTCGCGGTCGTGCCGCCCGTGGGCAACCGGTGGCGCCCTTGCCGGCGGGTGGGAACGCTGGCACCGCCGCGCACAGCGTCGAGGGGTTGGAGGACGCCGTGGCGGAACTGCTGAGGAAGGACGCCGATGAGTTCTGGGACCAGACCCGCCCGGGCGGCCGGTACGCGGAGTTTCAGGCCGAATGGCTACGTTCCGCGGTTTTTGACGAGCATGTGAAAGACCGCTGGTACGCCGACTTCGAGCGGGCCATAACGGCCAGCGGACGTACTCAGTACGCGAGCAGGGACAAATTTTTCGGCGGCATGGAAGCGTTCGACAACAGAGACAAGCTGGACTCGAGCCTGAAGGAGCAGGCCGAACAGTCTGCGAGAATGGCCGCGCTGTTCGAATATGCCGACCCCTCGCTGTCACCGGCGAGCAAACTGGATCTGTTCCAACGCTCGATCCCCGCACTGGCTGAATGGACGATGCTACCCAAATCCGCGTTCCAGAGATTCGCTGGCCCATTCATGCACGAACTCTCCACGGGGGCATCGAAGTCCGAGACCATGCGCGCCACAGCCCGCACCGCACTGAACCTCGCGCCCGATGACCCTGTACGCCCGCTCGAACCCCGAGGACTGACCTCGATCGGGCATTGCCCCGCGCCCAACCTCACCTCAGCGGACGGCACACCCGCTGGTGCCGCGGTCCTTGAACTCGCCGCGTTAGTGGCACCGGAGACCCTGTGGCGACCCCGCTGAACAACTCCGCACACGATCGGCGACGCCGATCTCGGCCAGTGCCAGCCCGAGATCGGCAGGTTTCGCTCACATTCACTGCAATTGCACAATCGAATACGGAAACGCCCCCGGAGAAATCCGGGGCGTTCCTTGCATCCGCAGATCTATTGGGGATATCACGACCACGCAATGGCATTGAGTGCATACATGCGCGCGCTGTCTCATCCGTGCAGGTACTGCACCAGGTGTTCGCGCTCGGTCTCCAGTTCGGCGATCTGGCTCTTCACCACGTCGCCGATGCTGACGATGCCGATCATGCGGCCGTCGCGCACCACGGGTAGGTGGCGGATGCGGTGCTCGGTCATCCGGGCATTGAGGGTTTCGACGCGGTCCTCCGGAGAGCAGGTGTGCACGACGTCGGTCATGATTTCCGAGACCGGCTGCCCGAGGACGACGGCGCCGTGTCGGTGCAGGGCACGTACCACGTCGCGCTCGGAGACGATGCCGACCATATAGGACGCATCCGGCGAAACCACCACCGCGCCAACATTGTTGGTAGCGAGGATTTCCAGCAGTGCGTGCACCGTGGCATCGGGTGCGATCGTGACTACATCGGAACCTTTCCTGCGCAGGATCTCGGAAATTCGCATACTGTCCACCACCCAGTGAATTCGACGTCGATGCCTCCAGGATCTCGCGATTCACCGCCCGTGACCAGCAACGATTGCGATTCGACCGTTAATGCGGATGTTGAACGAACCGGGCGGGACTCAAGGTGTCCGTGTTGCGAAGATTCTGCGGCGACGCGCGGACCGAAAGCGCGAAGCTGCCGCGCGGAGCCACCCCCGGCACGTACCATGCCGAACGTGGCCGAAGCGAAACGTCCCGCCGCGCTGCGGGTGCTCGTGTACAGCAACGACGCCGACACCCGGAGCCAGATCATGCTGGCCCTGGGTCGAAAGCCGCGTCCCGAACTGGAGCAGTTCGACTACCTCGAGGTGGCGACCGCTCCGGTGGTGATCGAGCGCCTGGACGCCGGTGAGGTCGACATCGCCATCCTGGACGGTGAGGCGCAGCCCGCCGGTGGACTCGGATTGGCGAAACAGCTCAAGGATGAGATCGCCGACTGTCCACCACTGGTTGTGATCACCGGTCGCCCGGACGATGTCTGGCTGGCGAACTGGTCGCGCGCGGACGCGGCGGTCTCGCATCCGATCGATCCGATCCGACTCACCGACGCCGTTGTCGGGGTACTGCGCAACCGGACGGCGGCGTAACCCACCCCGTCACGTGACGTTCGCCCATTGCGTCCGATTGGTCATGAATGGGCGTTCCGAATTCGATCAAACGCCGCGCCGAAAATTGCTGCATCCCGACGTCCGAGTTGTAGGCTGTGCCGTAGCTCACAGGGATGCGAGCCGAGGTATCAGTCCGATTCGGTATTAATCCGCCGTGCCAGATCCCGACCGCCCGCATCCTCGACGAGTGCCTGAGGGGCGAGACTGGCCCGGCATGACGACGATGTCAGCCCGCCTCGGCAGCATGCCGTCCGAATGCGTCCAGCTCGCGCGCGGCGACCGGGTCAACCCGTAGGCGGCAGCCTGCGTAACCACGAAGGCCCGCGGTCGCCGCCAGGTAGGAGGAGGGGTAGTGCGGTTGTGAATATCGAGGTGCCGACTCTTGTTCTCGGTGCGGTCGCCGCGGCGTTCGCACTGTTCTCGCTAGCTCTCGCGGCCCTCATCGGCCCCAAGCGCTACAACCGGGCCAAGCTCGAACCCTACGAGTGCGGTATCGAACCGACGCCGCACGCCGTCGCCGGCGGCCCGGGGAACGCTGCTGGACAACGCTTTCCGGTGAAGTACTACCTCACCGCGATGCTGTTCATCATCTTCGACATCGAGATCGTGTTCCTGTACCCGTGGGCGGTGCACTTCGACTCGCTCGGCCTGTTCGGCCTGGCGGCGATGGCGCTGTTCATCTTCAACGTCTCGGTGGCCTACGCCTACGAGTGGCGGCGCGGCGGACTCAGTTGGGACTGATTCGCGTGCGACAGGGCTGAATCGAACGACGGCTACCGGGAATTCCGATCAGCGCCGGTGCGCCCGCATGCGGGTCCGGCGCGAGAAGTCTGGAGAAGAATCCGATATGGGTCTCGAGGAAAAGCTGCCCAGCGGGTTTCTGCTGAGCACGGTCGAGGATATGGCGGGCTACCTGCGCAAGGGCTCACTGTGGCCCGCCACCTTCGGCCTGGCGTGCTGCGCGATCGAGATGATGGCCACCGGCGGCGGGCGATTCGACATCGCCCGCTTCGGCATGGAGGCGTTCCGCGCCTCGCCGCGCCAGGCCGATCTCATGATCGTCGCGGGGCGGGTCAGCCAGAAGATGGCACCCGTCCTGCGCCAGGTCTACGACCAGATGACCGAACCGAAATGGGTGCTGGCCATGGGCGTGTGCGCCTCGTCCGGCGGCATGTTCAACAACTACGCCATCGTGCAGGGCGTCGACCACGTGGTTCCGGTCGACATCTACCTGCCCGGCTGCCCCCCGCGGCCGGAGATGCTGTTGAACGCGATCCTGAAGCTGCACGAGAAGATTCAGGAGGCTCCCCTCGGCGTCAATCGCGAGGAAGCGATCAAGGCCGCCGAGGCCGCCGCCCTGGCCTCCACCCCGACCATTCAGATGAGGGGTCTACTGCGATGACCTTCGATTCACCCAGTAGGACCGAGAGTCCCCCGGAGGCGGCCGTGGACGAACGCAAGCACGGCGAATCGAACGAACCGATCGAACCACCGAGCATGGCGGGTCCGATCCAGGACGAAACCGAGAACGACAACGGTACCGAGAACGACAACGGCACAGCGGAATCCGGACCCGCACCCGATGAGATCATCGGCGTGCGGCGCGGCATGTTCGGGGTCTCCGGCACCGGCGACACCTCCGGCTACGGCCGCCTGGTGCGCACCGTCACGCTGCCCGGCGGCACCGAACCGCCCTACGGCGGCTACTTCGACGGACTCGTCGCCACCCTGCGCGCGGCGCTCGGCGCGGAGTTCGAGGCAGCCGTGGAGAAGATCGTGGTCTTCCGCGGCGAACTCACCCTGCACGTACGCCGCGAACACCTGGTCGCGGTCGCCCGCACCCTGCGCGACGATCCGGCGCTGCGGTTCGAGCTGTGCCTGGGCGTGAGCGGCGTGCACTATCCCGACGACCAGGATCGGGAGCTGCACGCGGTCTACCAGCTCAACTCCATCACCCACAATCGCCGTCTGCGGGTGGAGGTTTCGGCTCCCGACGCCGACCCGCACATCCCCTCGCTCTATGCCGTCTACCCCACCACGGACTGGCACGAGCGGGAGACCTACGACTTCTTCGGCATCCTGTTCGACGGTCATCCCTCGCTGACCCGCATCTCCATGCCCGACGACTGGCGCGGGCACCCGCAGCGCAAGGACTACCCGCTCGGCGGAATCCCGGTCGAGTACAAGGGCGCGCGCATCCCGCCGCCCGACGAGCGGAGGGCTTACTCCTGATGAACGACATCGACACCCGGCGCACAGGTTCAGGTGCGCCGGAAACACCCGTCTCACCGCACGATCCGAAGCCGGAACGCGCCGTGACGGTGGTCGGCAACGACTGGGACGAGATCTCCGCCGCGCTCGACGGTGTCGCCGAGGAGCGCATCGTGGTGAACATGGGTCCCCAGCACCCCTCCACACACGGGGTGCTGCGACTCATTCTGGAGATCGAGGGCGAGACCGTCACCGAGGCCCGGTGCGGAATCGGCTACCTGCACACCGGCATCGAGAAGAATCTCGAGTACCGGCCGTGGGTGCAGGGCGTCACCTTCGTCACCCGCATGGACTACCTGTCGCCGTTCTTCAACGAGACCGCGTACTGCCTGGCGCTGGAGAAGCTGCTCGACATCACCGACGACATTCCCGAGCGCGCCAGCGTCGTGCGGGTCATGCTCATGGAGCTCAACCGCATCTCCTCGCATCTGGTGGCCCTCGCGACCGGTGGCATGGAGTTGGGAGCGCTCACCCCGATGCTTTTCGGCTTCCGAGAGCGCGAACTCATCCTCGATGTGTTCGAGACGATCACCGGTCTGCGGATGAACCACGCCTACATCCGCCCCGGCGGCCTGGCGCAGGATCTGCCGGAAGACGGCGTCACCAAGGTGCGCGAACTGCTGGCCATCATGCCGAAACGCCTGCGGGATCTGGAACTGCTGCTCAACGAGAACCCGATCTGGAAGGCCCGCACCCGCAATGTCGGGTATCTGGATCTCACCGGCTGCATGGCGCTGGGCATCACCGGTCCGGTGCTGCGCTCGACCGGCCTGCCGCACGATCTGCGCAAGTCCCAGCCGTACTGCGGCTACGAGGACTACGAATTCGATGTCATGACCGATACCGGCTGTGACTGCTACGGGCGCTACCTGATTCGCGTCAACGAGATGAAGGAATCGCTCAAGATCGTCGAGCAGTGCCTGGACAAGCTGCGGCCCGGCCCGGTGATGGTGAGCGACAAGAAGGTGGCCTGGCCCGCGGATCTGGCGCTGGGTCCGGACGGACTCGGCAACTCGCCGCAGCACATCGGCAAGATCATGGGCACCTCCATGGAGGCGCTGATCCACCACTTCAAGATCGTGACCGAGGGTATCCGGGTGCCGGCCGGACAGGTCTACACGGCGGTGGAATCCCCGCGCGGCGAACTCGGCGTGCACATGGTCAGCGATGGCGGCACCCGCCCGTACCGGGTGCACTACCGCGATCCCTCCTTCACGAATCTGCAAGCGGTGGCGGCGATGTGCGAGGGCGGCATGGTCGCCGACGTCATCGCCTCGGTGGCGAGTATCGACCCGGTGATGGGAGGGGTGGACCGATGACCGAGATCTTGCTGAACCTGACCACCAGGCCGATTCCCTACCCGCAACAGGTGCACGACCGCCTGGAGGTGGAGGCTCGCGAGATCATCGCGCGCTACCCGCATCCGCGCTCCGCGCTGCTGCCGCTGCTGCACCTGGTGCAGTCGGTGGAGGGCTACGTCTCCGGCACCGGCATCGAATTCTGCGCCGGGCAGCTGGGTTTGACCGATGCCGAGGTGACCGCGGTCGCCACCTTCTACTCGATGTACCGGCGCACACCCACCGGCGACTACCACGTGGGCGTGTGCACCAATACGCTGTGCGCGGTCATGGGCGGCGACGAGATCCTCGCGACGCTGAAGGAGCATCTGGGAATCCGGCACGGCGAGACCACCGCCGACGGCGCGGTCACGCTCGAGCACATCGAGTGCAACGCGGCCTGCGACTACGCGCCCGTCATGATGGTGAACTGGGAGTTCTTCGACAACCAGACGCCGGAATCGGCACGGGCGCTGGTCGACGCGCTGCGGCGTGGCGAGCAGGTCACCGGCACCCGCAGCGGCGCACCGCTGTGCACCTTCCGCGAAACCGCCCGCATCCTCGCCGGCTATCCGGATCAGCGCCCCGGCGCGAACGACGGCGCGCCCGGACCGGCAACCCTCGCGGGTGTGCATGCGGTGCAAGAAAATCCGACCGACGGAGGCGCTCAGTGACGACATTGACGCCGGTGCTCACCCGGCACTGGGCCGAGCCCGAGTCGTGGACCCTGAAGTCCTATCGCCGCCAGGAGGGCTACCGGGCCCTGCCCAAGGCGCTGAAGATGCACCCGGACGAGGTCATCGCCACCGTCAAGGACGCGGGGCTGCGCGGCCGCGGCGGCGCGGGCTTCCCCACCGGCATGAAGTGGGGCTTCATCCCGCAGGGCCCCGGCCCGGACGGCATCGAGAAGCCGCACTACCTGGTCGTCAACGCCGACGAGTCGGAACCGGGCACCTGCAAGGACATTCCGCTCATGATGGCCAGCCCGCACCTGCTGGTCGAAGGCGTCATCATCGCCGCCTACGCGATTCGCGCCTCGCACGCCTTCATCTATCTGCGCGGTGAGGTACTGCCGGTACTGCGGCGCCTGCAGACCGCCGTGGCGGAGGCGTACGCGGCGGGCTATGTCGGCCGCAATATTCTCGGCTCGGGTTACGACCTGGAGATCGTCGTGCACGCCGGAGCGGGCGCGTACATCTGTGGTGAGGAGACCGCGCTGCTGGACTCCCTGGAGGGTCGGCGCGGGCAGCCGCGTCTACGCCCGCCGTTCCCCGCGGTGGCCGGGCTCTACGCCTGCCCGACGGTGGTCAACAACGTGGAGTCCATCGCGTCGGTGCCCGGTATCCTCGCCCGTGGCGTCGAGTGGTTCCGGTCCTTCGGCACCGAGAAATCGCCGGGCACCACCATCTACTCGCTCTCCGGTCACGTGACGCGACCGGGGCAGTATGAAGCGCCCCTGGGAATCACCCTGCGGGAGTTGCTGTCCTACGCGGGCGGCGTCCGTGCGGGCCACACGCTGAAATTCTGGACACCCGGCGGTTCCTCCACTCCCCTGTTCACCGCCGAACACCTCGACGTCGCACTGGATTACGAGGGTGTCGCCGCCGCGGGCTCCATGCTCGGCACCAAGGCGCTGCAGATCTTCGACGACACCACCTGCGTGGTGCGGGCGGTGCTGCGCTGGACCGAGTTCTACGCCCACGAATCCTGCGGAAAGTGCACACCGTGCCGCGAGGGCACGTATTGGCTGGTGCAGCTGCTGCAACGCCTGGAAAGCGGGCAGGGGCACAGCACCGATCTGGACAAGCTGGCCGATATCGCCGACAACATCAACGGCAAATCCTTCTGCGCCCTCGGCGACGGCGCCGCCAGCCCCATCGTCTCCTCGCTGCAGTACTTCCGCGACGAATACGCCGACCACATCCGGTACGGCGCATGTCCTTTCGACCCGTCCCGGACCACCGTCTGGGCGGATACGGCTGAAGGAGCGCGATGACCGCGACAGTCAGCAGCAACGACAGCGACACCGCACCCGCCGATCTGGTGAGCGTCACCATCGACGGCACCACCGTCAGCGTGCCCGCGGGCACCCTGGTGATCCGGGCGGCCGAGCTGATCGGCATTCAGATCCCGCGCTTCTGCGACCACCCGCTGCTCGAGCCGGTGGGCGCGTGCCGCCAGTGCATCGTCGAGGTGGAGGGACAGCGCAAACCCGTCGCCTCCTGCACCATGGCGGTCGCCGACGGCATGGTGGTGCACACGCAGCTCTCCTCGCCGGTGGCCGCCAAGGCACAGGAGGGCGTGATGGAGCTGCTGCTCATCAACCACCCGCTGGACTGCCCGGTCTGCGACAAGGGCGGCGAATGCCCGTTGCAGAACCAGGCCATGTCCAACGGCCGCGCGGAGTCCCGCTTCGAAGGCGAGAAGCGCACCTACCCCAAGCCGATTCCGCTGTCCTCGGCCATTCTGCTGGACCGGGAGCGGTGTGTGCTCTGCGCCCGCTGCACCCGCTTCGCCCAGCAGGTGGCCGGTGACCCGTTCATCGAACTCATGGAGCGCGGTGCGCTGGAGCAGGTCGGCATCGCCCAGGGCGAGAGCTTCGACTCCTACTTCTCCGGTAACACCGTGCAGATCTGCCCGGTGGGCGCGCTCACCGGCAGCACCTACCGGTTCCGTGCGCGACCCTTCGACCTGGTCTCGAGCCCGGCGGTGTGCGAGCACTGCGCCTCCGGCTGCGCCCAGCGCACCGACCATCGGCGCGGCAAGGTCATGCGTCGCCTGGCCGGTGACGATCCGCAGGTGAACGAGGAATGGAACTGCGACAAGGGCCGTTTCGCCTTCCAGTACGCCACCGAACGGGACCGGCTCACCACCCCGATGGTGCGCGGCTGGGACGGTCGGCTCGCCCCCGCCTCCTGGTCGGAGGCGCTGGCCGCCGCGGCCGCCGGCATGGCCGGGGCGCACGGCAATGCGGCGGTGCTGGTGGGCGGACGCGTCACCCTCGAGGACGCCTACGCGTACTCGAAGTTCGCGCGCGTCGTGCTGGGCACCAATGACATCGACTTCCGCTCCCGCGACCACTCCGCCGAGGAAGCCGACTTCCTGGCGGCCCGCGTCGCCGGACAGGGCATCAGCGTCGACTACGGTGCGCTGGAGCAGGCTCCGGCGGTGCTGCTGGTCGGATTCGAGCCGGAAGAGGAATCGCCGATCGTGTACCTGCGGCTGCGCAAGGCTGCCCGCAAGAACGGCACGGCGGTGTTCGGCCTCGCTCCCTTCCTGACCCCGGGGCTGGAGAAGATGTCCGGCACCCTGGTGCCGGCGGCCCCCGGCGCCGAACCACACATCCTGGAGGCGCTGCGCGGCGGCGACACCGCCGGACTCGTCGATCCCGCTGTCGCACAGCGCATCACGGACCTGCTGCGGCAGCCGGGCGCGGTGATCATGGTGGGTGAGCGACTGGCCGGAGCGTCCGGTGGACTCTCCGCCGCCACCCGGCTGGCCGAGGAGACCGGGGCGGCCCTGGCCTGGGTGCCACGCCGCGCGGGCGAGCGCGGCGCGATCGAGGCCGGAGCCCTGCCGGTACTGCTGCCCGGCGGCCGACCGGTCGCCGATCCGCAGGCCCGACACGAGGTGCGCGACGCCTGGAACATCGACGACCTCCCGGCCGTCCCCGGCCGCGACACCGCCGGAATCCTCGCCGCCGCACCGACACTCGGTGCGCTGGTGGTCGGCGGAGTGGAGGTCGGCGACCTGCCCGATCCGCACGCCGCGCTGGCCGCCATCGACTCCGCCCGCTTCGTGATCAGTCTGGAACTGCGGCACAGCGATATCACCGGCCGCGCCGACGTGGTGTTCCCCGTGGCCTCCGCCATGGAGAAGGCCGGTACCTTCCTCACCTGGGAGGGCCGCCACCGGCCGTTCGAGGCCGCACTGCGCGACGCCACCGTGCGCCGCGAGGCGGCCCCGCTGCCCGAGCACCGGGTGCTGAATGCCATTGCGGCGGAACTGGGTATCGATCTCGGCGTACCCGATGCCGCCCACGCCCGCGCCGAACTCGCCGATCTCGGCATCTGGTCCGGACCGGCCGCCGCGGCCCCCGTGCACCGGCCGCATCCGATACCGCAGCCCTCCTCCGGCACCGCCGTCCTGGCGGGCTGGCGCATGCTCGTCGACCGGGGTCGTCTCCAGGACGGCGAACCCAATCTGGCCGGGACCGCCCGCACCCCCGTGGTGCGCCTGTCCCCGCACACCGCCGCCGAGATCGGTGCCACCACCGGCGATCCGGTCACCGCAGGCACCGACCACGGCCACATCACCCTCCCGCTGGTGATCACCGATATGCCGGATCGCGTGGTGTGGCTGCCCATGAACTCGCCCGGGTCCGATGTGCTCGTGCAGCTCGGCACGACACCCGGCCACCTGGTGCGCATCCGACGGGAGGACCACCGTGAGTGAGCTGAGTTCGATGTGGGCGCTCGCGGGGCCCTCCGTGGTTACGCAAGCTGCCGCCTCCGGGCCTGACGCGAGCCCCCTGGGTGTCTTCGGCCACGACCCCTGGTGGCTGGTGCTGGTCAAATCCCTCGGCATCTTCGTCTTCCTGCTGCTCACCCCCATGCTGGCGGTGTACGCGGAACGGAAGATCGTGGCGTTCATGCAGATGCGCGTCGGCCCCAATCGGGTCGGCCCGCGCGGCACGCTCCAGTCCATCGCCGACGGCGTGAAGATGCTCCTCAAGGAGGACATCATCCCGGCCATCGTGGACAAGCCGATCTTCGTGCTCGCGCCGGTCATCTCGCTGATCCCGGCGGTCATGGCGTTCGCGGTGATCCCGTTCGGGCCCGAGGTCAGCATCTTCGGCGAGACCACGCAGTTGCAGCTCACCGATATGCCGGTGGCGGTGCTCTACGTGCTGGCCATGGCCTCGGTCGGCGTGTACGGAATCGTGTTGGCGGGCTGGGCGTCCGGGTCCACCTACCCGCTGCTGGGCGGGCTGCGCTCCACCGCCCAGGTGATCTCCTACGAGATCGCCATGGCGCTGTGCTTCGCGGCGGTGTTCCTGCTCGCGGGCACCATGTCCACCTCCGGCATCGTGGACGCCCAGTACGGCACCTGGTACGTCTTCCTGCTGCTGCCGTCCTTCCTCATCTACGCGGTCTCCATGGTCGGCGAGACCAACCGCGCGCCCTTCGACCTCCCCGAGGCCGAGGGCGAACTGGTGGGCGGCTTCCACACCGAGTACTCCTCGCTCAAGTTCGCCATGTTCATGATGGCCGAGTACATCAATATGGCGACGGTGTCGGCGCTGGCCACCACGCTGTTCTTCGGCGGCTGGCACGCACCGTTCCCGATCAGCCTGTGGGAGGGCGCGAACTCCGGCTGGTGGCCCATGCTGTGGTTCACCGCCAAGGTGTGGACGTTCCTGTTCGTGTTCATCTGGCTGCGCGGCACCCTGCCGCGACTGCGCTACGACCAGTTCATGAATCTGGGCTGGAAGCTGCTCATCCCGGTGTCGCTGGCCTGGGTCATGTTCGTGGCCACGCTGCGGGTGCTCCAGCTCGAGGGCATGAACGTGCAGACCCCCGGCATGGTCATCGGCGGCATCGTGGTCGCCATCGTGCTCATCGGACTGGTGCTGCGGGCCGGGCACGCGGGCGACGACCGCGCCGCCGCCGCACCCGATCCCGACGCCACCCGCATGTACTCGGACTTCCCGGTGCCGCCCATGCCGACCGATACCGGCGCCCGCGCCGCCAAACCCGGTCTACTGGAACCACTCGCCGGATTCTGGGTCACCTTCTCCACCATGTTCAAGAAGCCGAATACCGAGCTGTACCCGGAAGTGAAGGTGCCCACCGCGCCCCGCTACCACGGACGCCACCAGCTCAACCGGCATCCGGACGGCCTGGAGAAGTGCATCGGCTGCGAACTGTGCGCCTGGGCCTGCCCGGCCGACGCCATCTTCGTGGAGGGCGCGGACAATACCGAGGACGAACGCTTCTCCCCCGGCGAGCGCTACGGCCGCGTGTACCAGATCAACTATCTGCGCTGCATCGGCTGCGGTCTGTGCGTGGAGGCGTGCCCCACCCGAGCGCTCACCATGACCAACGACTACGAGCTCGCCGACGACAATCGCGCCGACCTCATCTTCGAGAAGCAGGATCTGCTCGCCCCGCTGCGGCAGGGCATGCTCGCCCCGCCGCACGCCATGTACCCGGGCGCGGACGAGGGCTCCTACTACCGGGGTGAGGTGCCCGGCGCGACAACCGAATCCGAGCCCCGCACGCCCGCGGCGGTCGGCGCGGAAGGAGAGGCGCGATGAGTGCTCTGCTCGCCCAGGCGGAACCGATCATCACCCGCACCACCACCGGTGAGGCCGTGATGTTCTGGATTCTCGCCGTCGTCGCGGTGGCCGGGGCGCTCGGCATGGTGTGCGCCCGCAAGGCGGTGCACTCGGCACTGTGCCTGGCCGCCACCATGATCACCCTGTCGGTGTTCTACATCGCCCAGGACGCGCTGTTCCTGGGCGTGGTGCAGATCGTCGTCTACACCGGTGCGGTCATGATGCTGTTCCTGTTCGTGCTCATGCTGGTCGGCGTGGACTCGGCCGAGTCGCTGCAGGAGACCCTGCGCGGCCACCGGATCGCCGTGATCGTGGTCGGACTCGGGTTCGGGCTGCTGCTCATGGCCGC
Organism: Nocardia sp. CC213A; assembly: GCF_030766805.1. Taxonomy (NCBI): domain Bacteria; kingdom Bacillati; phylum Actinomycetota; class Actinomycetes; order Mycobacteriales; family Nocardiaceae; genus Nocardia; species Nocardia sp. CC213A. Next base: position 70,015 of record NZ_JASFXA010000024.1, on the reverse strand, counting down.
CATCTCGCGCGGCATGAACGAGACCAGCGTGGCCGCCACCGGACCGGGACTGGGCGGGGACTACACCGTCGCCCAGCTCGCGGAACTGATCTTCGTGCGGTACGTGTGGGCCTTCGAACTCACCGGCGCACTGCTGATCACGGCCACCATCGGCGCGATGGTGCTGGCGCACCGGGAGAAGTTCGGGCCGCGCACCGATCAGCGCGAACTGTCCAAGCAGCGATTCCGGGACGGCACCCGGGTCACGCCGCTGCCCACGCCCGGCGTGTACGCCCGCCACAACGCCGTCGACACCCCGGCCCGGCTGCCCGACGGCTCGTTCGAGGAGCAGTCGGTCAGCACCATCCTGCGGCACCGCCGACGGCGCGCCCACAACGAAGCCGCCGCGCTCTCGGTCAGCGACGGGAACGGCAACGGCCACAACCACTCCGACAGTTCGGACGAGGAAGGCACGCGGTGAATCCGGACAACTACCTGTATCTGTCCGCACTACTGTTCACCATCGGCGCGGCCGGTGTGCTGGTGCGGCGCAACGCCATCGTGGTGTTCATGTGCATCGAGTTGATGCTCAACGCGGTGAATCTGGCCTTCGTCACCTTCGCCCGCCAGCACGGCAATCTCGACGGGCAGGTGTTCGCCTTCTTCACCATGGTGGTCGCCGCCGCCGAGGTCGTGGTGGGCCTGGCCATCATCATGACCATCTTCCGTGCCCGCCGCTCGACCTCGGTCGACGACGCGAATCTGCTGCGGTACTGATATGGATACGCAGACGATGACGCTGTGGCTGCTGCCCGCACTGCCGCTGGCCGGTGCCGTATTCCTGCTGTTGGTCGGACGATTCAGCGACAGGTGGGGCCACTGGGTCGGCACCCTTTTGGCGCTGGGTTCGTTCGGCGTCGCCGTGTGGGCGTTCGTGGAAATGCTCGGCCGCGCCGACGGCGACCGTGCCGTGCACCACGCCTTCTTCAGCTGGGTGCCGGTCACCGGGCTGAATGTCGACTTCGCCCTGCAACTCGATCAGCTGTCGATGTGCTTCGCACTCCTCATCACCGGAGTCGGATCGCTCATCCACCTCTACTCGGTCGGCTACATGAACGGCGATCCGGGGCGGCGGCGCTTCTTCGCCTACCTGAACCTCTTCCTCGCCGCCATGCTGGTGCTGGTGCTCGCCGACAACTACCTGGTGCTGTACCTGGGCTGGGAGGGCGTCGGCCTCGCCTCCTATCTGCTGATCGGCTTCTGGTACCACAAGCCGTCGGCCGCGACCGCCGCCAAGAAGGCGTTCGTGGTCAACCGGGTCGGCGATATCGGCCTCGCCATCGCGCTCATGATCATGTTCGCGACCTTCGGCAGCGTGGACTTCCAGACCGTGTTCGGGGCCGCGTCGGCGGCGGGCGAGGGCACCCTCACCGCCATCGGCCTGCTGCTCCTGCTGGGCGCGTGCGGCAAATCCGCGCAGGTGCCGCTGCAATCCTGGCTCGGGGACGCCATGGAGGGCCCGACCCCGGTGTCCGCGCTCATCCACGCGGCCACCATGGTCACCGCCGGTGTGTACCTGATCGCCCGATCCAACGCCATCTTCGACCTGGCACCCGGCGCGCAGGCCGCGGTGATGGCGGTCGGTGCGGTGACGCTGCTCTACGGCGCGATCATCGGCTGCGCCAAGGACGACATCAAGAAGGCCCTGGCCGCCTCCACCATGAGTCAGATCGGCTACATGGTGCTGGCGGCGGGATTGGGGCCGGTCGGTTACGCCGCGGCCATCATGCACCTGCTGACGCACGGCTTCTTCAAGGCCGGGCTGTTCCTCGGAGCCGGATCGGTCATGCACGCCATGAACGACGAAACCGATATGCGTCGCTACGGCGGCCTGCGCAAGATCCTGCCGATCACCTACATCACCTTCGGACTCGGGTACCTGGCGATCATCGGGGTGCCGCCGTTCGCGGGCTTCTTCTCCAAGGACCGCATCATCGAATCGGCCTTCGCCTACGGCGGCTGGGGCGGCTGGGTGACCGGTATCGCGGCGCTGGTCGGCGCGGGCGTCACCGCCTTCTACATGACCCGCGTCATGCTGCTCACCTTCTTCGGCGAGAAGCGCTGGCACGAAGACGCGCACCCGCACGAAGCGCCGGTGAGCATGACCGGGCCGATGAGCCTGCTGGCGCTTGGCTCGGTCGCCTCGGGCGCGATGCTGGCTTTCGGTTCATCACTGCAGAATTGGCTCGCGCCGGTGGTCGGATCGCATCACGGTGAACCCGTGCTGCCGATCTGGATGATCACCTTCTTCGCCCTCGCGGTGGTCGCGGCGGGTGTGTGGGTGGCCTACGACCAGTACGCCACACGAGAGATCCCGGTGCTCGCCCCCGCGGGCAACGCGCTCACCGTGGCCGCGCGCCGCGATCTCTACCACGACACCGTCAACGAGGCCGCGTTCATGCGGCCGGGCCAGCACCTGACCCGTTCGCTGGTCTTCGTCGACAATCGCGGGATCGACGGCCTGGTCAACACCACCGCCGCCGTCATCGGTGGCCTGTCGGCTCGAATCCGGCGCGCGCAAACCGGATTCGTGCGGTCCTACGCCCTGTCCATGTTCACCGGCGCGGCCCTGGTGGCCGCCGCCCTGCTGGCGGTGAGGTACCTGTGAGCGAGTTTCCTTGGCTGACAACGCTGTGGGTGACACCGCTCGCCGGTGCCGCGCTCACCCTGCTGATACCCGGAGCCTGGCGCACCGCCGCCCGCGCCTGGGCGCTGCTCGTCTCGCTCGGCACCCTCGGCATCGGGATCTGGCTCGCCACCCGGTTCGTGCCCGGTGGTGAGCACTTCCAATTCGTCGAATCACACGAGTGGATACCGGCTTTCGGGGCCGGATACACCGTCGGCATGGACGGCATCGCCCTGGTGCTGGTGCTGCTCACCGCCGGATTGGTGCCGCTGCTCATCCTCGCCGGATGGAACGACGAACGCGCGGTGGGCAGCGGACCCCGGGTGACGCACTACTACATGGCGCTCACCCTGGTGGTCGAGGCCATGGTGCTGGTGTCCTTCACGGCCCTGGACATCCTGCTGTTCTACGTGTTCTTCGAAGTGATGCTCATCCCGATGTACTTCCTCATCGGCGGATTCGGGCCGCGCATCACCGATGTGGCACTGCGGCAGCAGCGCTCCCGGGCGGCGGTGAAATTCCTGCTGTACAACCTGTTCGGTGGGCTGATCATGCTGGCTGCGGTGATCGGGCTGTACGTGCTCACCGTGCGCGAGGGCATCGGCGGCGAGAACGGCACCTTCGACTTCCGGGCCGTCATGGAGGCCGCCAACACCGGACAGCTCGGGGCCGGACCGGCGGTGCTCAACGCCATCTTCCTCGGCTTCATGTTCGCCTTCGCGGTGAAGGCCCCGCTGTGGCCGCTGCACACCTGGCTGCCCGATGCCGCCGTGGCCGCCACCCCGGCCAGCGCGGTGCTCATGATGGCGATCGTGGACAAGGTCGGCACCTTCGGCATGCTGCGCTACTGCCTGCTGCTGTTCCCCACCGCCGCCTCGGATTACGCGCCGATCATCAGCGTGCTCGCGGTCATCGGCATCATCTACGGGGCCCTGCTGGCCATCGGGCAGACCGATGTCATGCGGCTCATCGCCTACACCTCGATCTCGCACTTCGGCTTCATCATCCTGGGCATCTTCGCCATGACCAGCCAGGCCGGATCCGGGGCGACGCTGTACATGGTCAACCACGGCATCTCGACGGCGGCGCTGTTCCTCATCGCCGGATTCCTGGTGTCGCGCCGGGGCACCCGCGTCATCGCCGACTACGGCGGGGTGCAGAAGGTCGCGCCGATCATGGCCGGAACGTTCTTCATCGCCGGACTGGCCACCCTGTCGCTGCCCGGACTGGCGCCGTTCGTCAGCGAATTCCTGGTGCTCGTCGGCACTTTCACGCGCTACCCGGTCGCGGCCGTCTTCGCCGCCAGCGCACTGGTGCTCGCCGCGCTGTACGTGCTGTGGATGTACCAGCGCATGATGACCGGGCCGGTGAAGGAGGGCAGCGACAAGATCTACGACCTGCTGCCGCGTGAACTCGCGGTGGTGGTGCCGTTGATCGGAGCGCTGATCTTCCTGGGGGCGTACCCGAAACCGGCGCTGGACGCCATCGACCCGGCCGTGGCGCGCACGCTCACCACCATCGGAAAGCAGGATCCGGCACCGGCCGTGCAGCCCGAGGCCGCGACCGAATCCACGCACAGCGGAGGTGCACACAAGTGAGCGGTACTCCCCTTTTCGCAGCGGTACCTGATTCGCTGCTCGCCGCGGTATCCGATGCGCGGCTCACCGCGGTATCCGAAGCGCGGCTCGCCGCGGTATCCGAAGCGCGGCTCGCCGCGGTATCCGAAGCGCGGCTCGCCGCGGCCGTCCCCGCGCCCAGCATCGAGTACCGGGACCTGTCCCCCATGCTCATCGTCTTCGGCGTGGCCGTGGTGATGGTGCTGGTGGAAGCGTTCCTGCCCAGGCGGTTCCGCTATGGCTCACATCTGGCGCTCGGCCTCGGCGGTCTGGCGGTGGCGCTCGGCGCGGTCATCGGACTGCGCGGCACCGAGGCCACCGCCGTGGTCGGCGCGGTCGCCATCGACGGGGTGACACTGTTCCTCCAGGGCACGATCCTGGTGGTGTCCATCCTCGGCCTGCTGCTGCTCGCCGAGCGGCGCGCCGACCGGAATCCGGTGCGCCGGGAAGGCCCCGGCACCTGGAGCCTGGCCGCGTCCCAGGGCGTGGACGCCTTCACCCCGCAGGCCGCCGCCACTCCCGGCAGCAGCGACGAACTCGCGGCCGCGCGGGCCGGTGTCGCCACCACCGAGGTGTTCCCGCTGGCCATGTTCGCGGTGGGCGGGCTCATGCTCTTCCCGGCCTCGAACGACCTGCTCACCATGTTCGTGGCGCTCGAGGTGCTGTCGCTGCCGCTGTACCTGCTGTGTGGGCTGGCCCGGCGGCGGCGTCTGCTCTCCCAGGAAGCGGCGCTGAAGTATTTCCTGCTGGGGGCGTTCTCGTCGGCGTTCTTCCTGTACGGCATGGCCCTGCTGTACGGCTACGCGGGCAGTGTGCGCCTGTCCGGCATCGCCGAGGCGATCTCGCGCGACGGCGGTGAGCGCACGCTCGCCATTCTCGGCGTGGCCATGCTGGCGGTCGGCCTGCTGTTCAAGATCGGCGCGGTGCCGTTCCAGTCCTGGGTGCCGGACGTCTACCAGGGCGCGCCTACTCCGGTCACCGGCTTCATGGCCGCAGCCACCAAGATCGCCGCGGTGGGCGCGCTGCTGCGCGTGCTGTACGTCGGGGTGCCCGGGCTGCGGGACGACTGGCGGCCCATCCTCGCGGCCGTCGCCATCGCGACCATGATCGTGGGCGCGGTACTGGCCATCACCCAGACCGATATGAAGCGCATGCTCGCCTACTCGTCGGTCGCGCACGCGGGCTTCATCCTCACGGCGCTGGTGGCGGCGAATACCGCGGGTATCTCGTCGGTGCTGTTCTACCTGGCCGCCTACGGCCTGGGCACCATCGGAGCCTTCGCCGTGGTGACCCTGATCCGCGACCGCAACGGCGACGAGGCGACCACGCTGTCCGCTTGGGCCGGGCTCGGCCGCCGCTCCCCCTGGCTGGCCTCGATCTTCGCGCTGTTCCTGCTCTCCTTCGCGGGCATCCCGCTCACCAGCGGTTTCATCAGCAAGTTCGCGGTCTTCGAGGCGGCGGCGTCGGGCGGAGCCACCCCGCTGGTCATCGTCGGCGTGGTCACCAGCGCGGTGGCGGCGTTCTTCTACGTCCGCGTCATCGTGCTCATGTTCTTCACCGACCCGCCGGAGGACCCGCCGACGCTCGTCTACCCGACCCTCACCACCACCGTCATCGCCGCCACCGCGGCTGCCACCCTGGTACTCGGCATCTTCCCGCAGCCTCTGCTGGATCTCGCCGAGCAGGCGGCGGTGTTCACCCGTTAGCCTCTCTCACACACACATCGGGCCCGCCGCGATCGTCGCGGCGGGCCCGATGTGTTCGACGGCGGTGCCGGCTGCACTAGACGGGCGTGCATTCGATGCTGGAGTACTTGGCCTCCCCGCGCCATTCCGTCTTGGCCAGCCCCTTGGCCGCGCGCACACCGTACTTCGACTCGACGGTCAACGGACCGAGCTGCTCGCCGCCCCACGACTCGGCGGTGCAACTGTAGGTCTGCACCCGAGCCTGCGCGGTGCCCGAGGCGGCGAACCCGAACATCGGCATCATGGCCATGACGGCCACCGGCAATCCCACGAGGTATCGAACTCTCACCAACTGCTCCTCACGTACCGAGCTGAACGAACGCCGCCCATCCTCACACAGCCGCCGCTGGGCCGTGGGGTGTGCGCTGCAAATGGTGTGAGCCGGGGATACCGGCAGCGACCACACTTCGTTCCGAAGCCGAAAGGGACTGCTGCACGATCGGGTGACAGCGGTTAGGCAGCTCGAAGGGATACGGCCCCCATGGCTGGGAAGGTCTCTCAGGGAATGAGTGTCGGGTGCTGCCACAATGGGCCGCAAGCAGCGGAGGACGCGGCGCGTTCGGGCCATCTTGACAACCTTTCCGTCGTGACGCTGTCAGTCGGAGAAAGGTTCGAGGTTATGCAGGGGCAGTTGCGGTACGGGGGGGAATATCGGCCCGGGCAAGTTCGACTCCGCAGTCGTCGCGGCGCGCATCATCCCGCTGTCGGAGCTCATGCATATCCCAGGATTCATCGATCTCACGCCGGAGCAGATGTGGCGTGTCACCCACACGTCAGCGAACATGCAGTGGGTGTCACGGCCGGTGTACTGGATGCAACGCGGCCGAAGTGCCGCAATGCTGACAGGGATCGACCCCGACTACCAGGTCGAGCAGGTGCAGTTGGAGAACCGGGTGCGATCGGACCTGCACCGCGCAGTTTCATCGGCCGCCGCAGGCGAGTCGCAGTTGCTCGACCAGCTCGAATACGGTGCCCCAACGATGGTCTCGGGCACGCACAAACTCGAGGAACTGTTGGGTGGCGATCGAGGCGACGGCCCGATCGTGTTCATGTTCGATGTGCCGGACGCCCATGCGACCGAACCGTTCCACGAGATCGACACGGCAGGCGATCGTGAGGAGCGAGTACGGTTGGCGCTGCGACGCTGGAATTCCGATTTCCTGGACCTGGTGCCGGATTTCGCCGCCGAACTGCATGCCCGACTATGTGACGTGCACGTCTGCCGATGGCACTCGGAGGGTCAGGCTCTGCTCTATTTCGTCGAAGACGCCGATGGCGACACGGTGGTATGGGTGGGATGGGATCCGCACACCTTCACCGGACCGACGCCACCGTTCTGGGAGACGCTGCCACCGGCGGTGCACCGGTTTCTCACGGATGTGCACCCTGGGTTCACCATGCTCGACGGCGAATCCTACGGCCTTGCCCAGCCGTCGCATATGTCGACTTTCGCAACATGGGCGGGCTGGCTGGGTGCCATCCCCGACTGGAACCGCGAGGATGTCATCGACTCGACAGAGATGCTGTGGTTGACAGGCAACGGCTTCGACACCGCCTTGTGTTCGTCGCCCGAACTGGCTGTCGGTGAAGTAGCGGTGCTTTTCGAGAATGATTTCGACATCCGCGAACTGGGCAAGGAATTGGACACTTTGATGCGCTCGGCGCTACGCCTGTAGCCACCACGTGGTCACCTGAGTTTGCTGGGCAAAGTAGCAACGGTGTTGCTGCGTCGCTGTTCCTGCAAACCCTCGCGATGGTCGCAGGATTCGAGGCCAACCTCAACCACCTACGCACCCGCGAGGGCATGGGCAAGGCCCGCGCGAAAAGCCGCCTCAGAAGCCGCCATTTCTCTATCAGCGCTTCCCGGCGCTGGGAAGCGCCGACGGATTGAGATCGCCCCTCCTGCGGGAGGATCAGGTGCATGGCACGGCCTCCTCGAGACGAGGATTCGGTCTCGTTCGGGTAGTGCCGGAGGGATGGGGTTGCTGTGGATCATTTCGAAATCGGCTGCTGGGCCGCGGTATCGACGCTGCTGGGTCGTCATGAGTCCGAGATCGAGCGGGCGCCATGCGAGAACTGAAGCCGCAGCAGCGTGCCAGGTGGCCGCGAGTTGCAGACATCCGACTTGCCGGATGTCCGTCGCGCAAAGCGCCCGGCGAATCCCGGATAAACCGCTTTCGTCGGGATGGGATTTCACTGTCGGAATCAAGTGATCCAGCTTTGCCGCACACTCGTCGAGGCGCATCGTGACGCCCGGAGGCGCAGGCGAGATCAGCAGGATTGTCGACCGGATTCTGGCCGTACAGGGTCCTTTCACGCCGGACTCTCTCTCCGAGGCGTGCTCGGTCACGCTGCTCGAGGTGCCCTGCACCAATCCTCACGTGCGCGAATTCGAGGCACACCCCGAGACGGGTCCATTGTCGACAATCACCTTCCGTGGATCTCGTACGTTGTCCGGTCCCCCGAAGGGCTTGGTGACAATGCATGTCTCGGCGGGATGCCGAATCACCCAGACCGATCTCACGACTCGTTTCCACCTTTCCTCCGAGCAGGTCAGCGTCAACCCTCGGATACCACCAGAGGGAATCATCTCGTTCCAGGAGAGGCGCGGTCCCAGAACGCTGTACCTACAGTTCACCGCGGGAGCTAGGACGCTTCGCGCAATCAGCGTGCACGAGACGCCATGAGCCGAGTCTCGCAACTCGTCGAAGAAATCGCCGGCCGTACCAGCAACCTGCTGCGGCGGGCCGGCGAGGGCTTCGTCACCCGCTACCGGGCCGGCAGCGGCGGACTGCGCAACACGGCTACCGGGCTGAACAGCGCTGATCAACGCAATGCACCGAAGTTCACCTGGGAGCGTGCTTCGACGATCGCATGGACGACCTCCGCTGGATTGTGGGGCTACCAGATCCTGGCCAGTGACAGCGCAGGACAGGCGGGACCTTCCAGCGACGGACCGGTTCAGGAAGTGGACGCGCTCGTCGAATTGTCTCCCACGCTGGAGAAGGCTTTGCAGGATTTGGAAGCGGATGGCTGGATCATTCGATGGGGACCGAAAGGCAGCGGATTTTACGCGGTACGAGATCAAAAGTTGATCAACATCGACATCGCTGTGAAGGGAGACAATCTGCTGCTGACAGATTACCTGGCTCATGAGGCCGGACACGCCAGGAAGAGCGACGTAACCCTTTCGATAAAGCCTCCTACAAAGGATATGACACGCGAGCAGTGGATAGATGAGCATCTGTACAATGCATTCGTCGATGAAGCCGAGGCTGAACTAATGTCCGCGCAGGTGCGGAGAGAAATCTCGGAGAACGGCGGTCCGGATATCCGACCTTTTGACAGAGGCGGAGACGGCATACAATTCGCCGTCGAGGTCGCCTACAATAGCCATGCCAGTGGCGCGATATCCCGCCAAGAGGCGCGTCTCATAATCGCCGACAGCATCAACCACCCGAATTCGTTTTGGTATCAGGAATACTATCCCTTCTATCAGAAACTGTCTGACAACTACTTCGGAAATTAGGTGCCCGATGGAATATGAGCGAGCGACACATTCGTCGGCAGATGAGGCCCGCACCCGGACCCGTAGTCCACGGTGACGGCGGTCGGTGATGACGGGTGGGCCTGGGGAACAGGTATTGCGGCAGTTGAGGCGGATAGCGGCCGACATGGTCATACTTCTCAGCCGCCAGACCGGTCCTCACCTGCACGGCACACTGGGCGACCTGGCCGAGGAGGTCCGCGCGGCACGCAGCAGAATCGCCAGTGCCGCCGAGCGGGGCGGGCGTGAGATCGAGAAAGCCGGTGAGGGGCTGAGTCCCGATGGCACGGGATCGAATCCACTCGAAGACAGTGCCCCGGCACCGCCGCTTCTGATAGACCGGTCCATTCCAGGTCAGCGGTACTATAAACAAGATCCGACGAGTCCGCGGCTCTATTCCGAAGGCACAGTGGGCCCGGGCGGCGAGCTCTACATGACCATTCGAACCCAACTGGAAAATGGGCAGCGCTCGGAACTATTGAAGGGCGCAGAGCAGTTCCGGGCCATCATGAAATTCTTTGAAGGTAAATTCACCTCGATACTGGGGAACTGGCAGTGGGGTTCAAATCTCGCCCGCTTCAACGAACTCACCGCTCGCGGATTGTCATCAGAGGTCGCGGCGGCGCAGACATGGACGGGGAAGCAGGCAGCAAGCGCAGGCTATCGAGCAGTACGACTCCTGAACGCTCAGGGCGATCCTGGATCGTACACAACCGTGGAGGTAGAGTTCACACGATGAACGATCGTGATCCGATTTTAGACAAACGGGAAATAGGCGAGCGGACAATTGCACTGGTAATCCAGATGCACCAGGGGGGCCTGTCCCCCTCTCGAATTCTGCGAGAGATCATCAGCCTTTACCCGAACGTATCGACACCCGAACTGATGGATGTGATGCGGAGCGCATTCTCCCTACCCTACCCAGCGGTTCAGTGCATCGGGGGCTGGTGGACGGATGGGACTGGTGAACTTTCCGACACCGAACTCGATGCCTTCTTGGTCGAAGAAATTTCCAAGGCATTACCGCAATGGGGCAACGATAGCGGTGAATGATCGAAACCCGCCGGTCCGGAACCCCGTGAACACGCGTCGGTGCCGCGAGTGATCTGAGTCACATCGCGTCAGGAAACTCGGGACTGCGGTGTCTGGTGCGTGAACCCCTCGGAGTGAAGGAGACATCATGGGCGAGAACATCGATGTGGTCGTGGTCGGCGGCGGGTACGCCGGGATCATGGCGGCCAATCGCCTGACCCAGCGCGACGACGTGACGGTGACCGTGATCAATCCACGGTCGGTCTTCGTTCCGCGGCTGCGACTGCATCAGCTGGTGGGCGGTACCCACGACGCGGTCGTCGAATACCGGGACGTGCTCGCCGAGGGCGTCCGGTTGGTCGTCGACAACGTCACCGGCATCGACGCGGCCGGACGCGGCGTGACGCTGGCCGAGGGCGGCCGGATCGGCTACGACTATCTCGTCTACGCGGTGGGCAGCGGCAGCGCGGGGCCGCGGGTACCGGGCGCGGCCGAGTTCGCCTATCCGATAGCCACATTGGAGGCGGCGCGGCGCTTGCGCTCGGCGCTGTTCGACACGCCGATGTCGGCGGCGGTGACGGTGGTCGGGGGCGGGCCGACCGGGATCGAGACCGCCGCGGAACTGGCGGAGCAGGGGCGCAGCGTCACCCTCATCTGCGGTGGTGACCTCGGGCCGTATCTGCACCCGCGGGCGCGCCGCACCGCGCGCACGTACCTCACCAAGCTCGGCGTCGGCCTGCTGGAGGGTCCGGATACCGCGGTCGCCGCGGTGACGTCGGACGCCGTGGAACTGCGGGACGGTCGCACCCTGGCGAGCCGGGTCACCATCTGGACCGCGGGGTTCGGGGTGCCGGAGCTGGCCGCGCGCAGCGGTCTGCGCACCGATGCCGCGGGGCGACTGCTCACGGACGAGACTCTGACCAGCGTGGACGATGAGCGGATCGTCGCGGCGGGTGACGCGTCTGCACCCTCGGATCTGCCGTTCCGAATGAGCGCCTACGCGGCGGGCTGCCTGGGCGCGCACGCCGCCGACACCGTCCTGCACCGGATCGCGGGTGAGCGGCCGACGCCGATCGACCTGTCCTTCCCCGCCATGTGCATCAGTTTCGGCCGCCGCGCCGGCATCTTCCAGCTCGGTCGCAAGGACGACACCGCACTGCCGCTGTACTTCACCGGATTCGCGGGCCGCACACTGAAGGAGTTCTCCTGCGCCGCCAGCGTCGAACATCTGGTGACGGAGGCGGACAAGCCCGGTTCGCACCACTGGCCCAAGGACGGCAGGCATCGACCGGCCCTGCTGGCCCAGCGCGGCGACGCCACGGCACCCGTCGCATAGGACGGGAGCGAACCCGATGGACACCACGCGCGAACCCGGCCGACCCCGGCGGTCCGGCGTGCCCGCCGACCCCCGCATCGCCGTCGCCGCGACGGAGACCTTTCTCGCCCAACGCAATTTGCTGTTCACCGTCGCCTATGAAATGCTCGGCTCGGCCGCCGACGCCGAGGACGTGCTCCAGGAGACGTGGCTGAGCTGGGTGAAGGTGGACGCGGCGGAGGTCGCCGATCCGCGTGCCTACCTGGTGCGGATCACCACCCGGCAGGCACTGAACCGACTGCGGTCGTTGAAACGCCGCCGGGAATCGTACGTGGGGTCCTGGCTGCCGGAGCCGCTGCTGACCACCCCGGATGTGGCGGCGGATGTTGAACTGGCCGAAAGCGTTTCGATGGCGCTCATGCTGGTACTCGAGACGCTGACCCCGACCGAGCGGGCCGTGTTCGTGCTGCGCGAGGCTTTCGGGATCGGCTACGACGAGATCGCGGCCGCGGTGGACAAGACCCCCGCGGCCGTGCATCAGATCGCCCATCGCGCCCGCCGCCACGTCGAGGCCCGACGTCCGCGCCGCACGGTCACGGCCGACCAGGCCGAGGCCGCCGTCGAGGCATTCCGGCACGCCCTGGAAACGCGGGACCTGAGCGGACTGCTCGCGGTGCTCGCCCCCGACGTGGTGGCGATCAGCGACGGCGGCGGCATCAAACAGGCGTCTCCGCGGCCGATCCACGGCGCCGACAAGGTATCCCGCTTCATCGTCGGCGGGCTCACCAAGACGCTCACCACCACCGATATCACGATCACCGTCGAGCCGGCCACGGTCAACGGCGGTCCCGCACTCGCCCTGTACGCGGACGGCGAACTCGACGGCGTCATCGCCGTCCACGTCGAGGATGCGCACATCACCGGCCTCTTCTATGTCCGCAATCCGCGCAAACTCACCCACGTCGACTCCGAAACCCACCTCACGCTTCGATGATGTACACGGGAGGTTGCACGAGCACCGATGAATGTCGAGCCCGCGGGAGGTCTACCGGATTATGCGGAAACTTGTCTACACCTACGGTGTATCCCTGGACGGCTACATGAACGACCGCGACGGCGGCATCGGCTGGACCACCCCGGACGACGAACTGCACCAGTTCCACAACGACCGCTTCCGCGAGCTCGAGATCTCGCTGCACGGCCGTCGCATGTACGAGCTGATGGCCGACTACTGGCCGCACGTCCCCGAGGACGCTCCACCCATCGAACGCGATTTCGCCGAGCTCTGGACCGGCAAACCGAAGGTCGTCTTCTCCCGGACCCTGACCGAAGTCCACTGGAACAGCACCCTGGTTCGAGAGAACGGGGTCGAGGAGGTCCGCGCGCTCAAGGCGGGAGGCGACGGCGTCATGGAGGTCGGCGGCGCGAGTCTGGCCGCCGCACTGCTCCCCCACGGCCTCATCGACGAGTACCAACTGTTCGTCTCGCCGATCCTGCTCGGCGGCGGCACTCCGATGTTCCCGCCCCTTGACAAGCACATCCCGCTGCGCTTGGCCGAAACGCGACACTTCAGCACCGCGGTACTGCTGCGCTACCTCGCCGAGTGAACCCTCGTTCAGACCGGGATGAGCCGTGTCCTGAACCCCGCATCGCCGTTCTCGGAGCCGGATACGCCGAATCCGATGTCGGGAGCGGCCTGCTGCGGCTGCATCAGCTCGCCATCGGGCAGCGATTGCGCCACCCGGCCGGAAGCGCCACCGAGCGACGGTGTTTCGGCGGCGTGGCCTATCCCGCGAGCCGTTCGACCGTCGCGAGCCAGGCGGGTGCGCCGTCCGGGGTGAATCGGGTTTCGATGATCTCCGGTGCGATGTCGGCGACGTGCCAGTCGGGGTCGTGGTCGAAGGGGGCTGCCAGCGCGTCGCGGCTCACGGGGTGCGGGCCGAGGTCGGGGCCGTTGTCGCCGAAGCAGAGGATGAACAGTCGGGAGCCGGGGGTGGTCACCGATGTGAGGCTGTGCGCGTAGGCCGTTCGCTCGTCGGCGTCGAAGGTGTGGAAGAGGCCGCTGTCGACGATGGTGTCGAAGGTGCGGTGCAGCAGGTGCAGCCGGAAGGCGTCGGCCACGGCGAATTCGGCGTGGAGTCCACGGGCGGTCGCCTTGCGCCGGGCCATGGCGATGGCGGTCTCGGCCACGTCCACGCCCAGGACCGCGGCCCCGGCAGCGGCGATGTGGAGTGTGTTCTCACCGGTTCCGCAGCCCGCGTCGAGGACGGTGCGACCGAACGCCCCCGCCGCCGCCAGCCGTACGATTGCCGGCTGCGGGCGACCGGTGTCCCACGGGGCGGGTTCGTCCCGATACGACTCGTCCCAGGACAGGCCCGACCGGCGTTCGTGACTGGTTGGCTGCCGATCCGCCAGCGGTTCGTTCACGGTGCTCCCATCCGGCCACCGCGCCCGGCCGACGCTCGTCAGGACAGGTCCGCACCCCGGTCCCGCTGAACCTGCTTCCAGAGCGCGAGCGGCATGAAATCGTAAGCGGTGCCCAGGATTACCGGCTCCGGGAACACCTGTTCCGGCTGATTCTGCAGATGCACGCTCAAGACGTGCACCTCACCGTCGATCCGGCACCACCGAGCTTCGTGGCCGTTGCACTTGGTGATATGTGGGCCCGGTTCGTCGGCGCGCCCCATCACACGCCCCTATCCCTCCGCTGTGCGATCAGTCCGCAGCCATCGCCGCGATACGGCACGGCGGCTCGAACTACCTGTGCTTGTTCAACATACCCGCAGCGGATCGAGGTTTCCACGTGTCGGGCAGATAGGAGGTCGGCGCGGCGATGCTCAGCCGACGTCGACCGTGGCGGCGAAGGCCAGCAGCAGCGTCGCGATCGTCTCCGGATCCTCCAGCATGGGGGTGTGACCGACGTCGGCCAGCGTCAGTGTGCCCGTCCTCGACTCCGAAGACGACCAGCATCGGAATAGTCATGCCCGCCAACCGGTTCGGGATCGGACGTGCTCCGCGATAGCGCCTGGACTCCGCAGCCGAGTCGGTGAACGACGTGTAGGTCATGGCGCGGATATCGACGACGACATCGTCCGGGATCTCGATATCGCGGGGAAAGGGCTGTCGAGCCCGTCGCGGATGGCTGCGTCGGTGCGCGGGCAGCGTAAACCCATCGCGCCGAGGCAGCGCCGGGCGAACGCGGTCTCGGATACGGGCCGAATCAGCGGTTCGGCGCGGCGGCGACCTCTCGTCGCCAGCGCGGCCACTCCCGGTAGGTGGCCGCGCGCAGCAACCACTCGACCGGACCGTAGCCGTGACCGCGCAACCACCACGCGCTGAACCGCAGCTGCATCAGGTAGGTCAACAGCGCGATACCCACCGCGACGGCGGGGGCGACCCGATCCGCCAAGGCCAGCCCGTACCCGGTGAACACCAGCATCATCACCACCGATTGCAGGATGTAGTTGCTCGCCGCCATGCGACCGGCCGGGGCCAGCCACGCGATCCCGCCCGCCCAGCGGCCGCGCGCCAACCAGACGACGGCTGCCATGTAGCCGAGCGTCACCACCGGATTCACCAACTCCTGCACGCCGTACCAGTGCGGGGGCAGACTGCCGTCCGTGGCCGCGAAGAAGAGGGTCGCGAGCGATACCGGCAGCCCGACGAGCCCGCCCGCGGCGAGCCCTACGCGCGTCCAGCGGCGCAGCAGGTCGGCGTTCTCGAAGATCCGCCGCTTCCCGGCCGCCATGCCGATGAGGAACATGCCCAGGCTCGGAACGCCCTGCGTGAGCCAGATGAGGAACATGAACGCCGGCGCGATGTCGAGTTGGGCGTGGAAGGTGTCGGCGGGACTGCCGGTGTATCCGGCCCGCATGGCCTGGAGGTCGAAGACGGCACGCAGACCTTCGATTTCGCCGCTGCCGGGCAGGAAGGAGAACGCCACGAACACCAGGTACAGCACCACGCCCGCGATGAACGCCGTCCGGGGCCGGATCTTGCGCAGCAGCACCAGGATCAGCCCCAGCGCCGCGTAGAGGGTGAGGATATCGCCGAACCAGAGCAGCATCACGTGTGCGAGACCGATCAGGAACAGGGCCAGGCACCGCCGTAGCAGCCGTGGCACCGGCCGCGCTCGCGCCCGCTCGGCCGCCGTGATCTGCAGCGTGAACGAGTAACCGAACAGGAAGGCGAACAGCAGGTAGAACCGGCCGATGAACAGCCCGTCGACGATCGCGTAGACGAACCGGTCGATCGTCCCGTCGTAGAGGTGACGCGGGTCGTCGTCCGTGCCGGTGAACGACAGCACCGTCGTGAGGACCACGACGTTGGTGATCAGGATCCCGAACAACGCGAATCCCCGCAGAATATCGATTTCTCCGATACGGCGAACACTGGACGATGCGGCAGGCGAACCGGACATGGGGCAACGCTATGTCCCACCACCCACTCTCACATCCACCGCGCGGGTCAACCGCGACACCGCCATCTGATACCTCGGGACTACGAGCCGCATATGAAGGGGTTCCGGTAGTAATCGCGCGGAAGCCAACACATGGGGCCGGACCAGCAGCGATTGCTTTGTGATCGGTTCGGGGTTGCCCACCGCACTCTTATGTGTGACTGTCTGCAACACATTTGCCGGTCGGTGTGGACCACGGAGCGTGATGTCGCTTCTTCGTGGGTGCGCGCCGGGTCACGAAGGAGTTCCCGAACTGGCCGCCGCGGTCGAGGGCGCGACGCGCGTCGGACCGATCCGGGTATTGCAGAAGTGGCACAGTTATTTCCGTGCGTCAGCGGGGCCCGGCTGGGCGTTGGTCGGCGACGCCGGGCATTTCAAGGACTACTCCCTGGGGCAGGGGCAGTCCGATGCGTTCCGCCAAGCCGAACACCTGGCCCAGCGGCTGATCGACGGCCTGTCACCCGGCGGTGACCTCGACGAGGAACTCGCGGCATGGTGGCGTTGGCGCGACCGCGACGCCTGGCAGATGTATTGGGCCAAATCACTTCTCGGAGAACCGCAGCTGCCCGACGGTTCGGCCGATGCCCTGTTCGAGCTCGCCGCCCGCGATGACGCGCTCGCCATGGACTTCGCCCGCATCTTCAACAAGAAGGTCACTCCCCTGCGGCCGCGGCCGCGCCGCCACGGCTGGCACGGTTCGCGCCCGGGGTGCCGCGTTCCCATGTCGGGCTCGCGCCGGCCGAACTGTCGCGCAACGCGCAGGCCAGCGCCGAGTTCCTCGCGTTCAGCATCCAGTTGCTGGCCCGCCATCCGCGCACACCGTGGTCCCGCCGATACCGGAGCGCGATGCGCCCGGCAGCCTGAGCACCCGTCGCCACCGGAATTCACCGGCGCAGTAGCCGGAAGACGGTGCGGATGTCGTCGACGAACAGATCGGGGACTTCGAAGGCGGGGAAGTGCCCGCCCTCGGCGTGTGCGCGGAAGAAGGCGACGGCGTCACCGGCGCCGAGAACCTTACGTACGAACGGATCGCTGTAGAACAGGGACTGGCCTTGGGGCACCGGCGAGGACCCGCCCCAACCGGTGTTCTCGGCATGCGCCATCTCCCAGTAGAAGTCGGCGGCCGCGGGCCCGGTCCGGGTGAACCAGTACAGGCTGGCGGTGATCAGGACGTTCTCCCGGCTGATCGGGGTCGCGGGATTGGCCCACTCCACGAACTTCTCCGCGATCCACGCCAACTGCAGGATCGGGGAATCGGCCAGCCCGGCCGACAGCGCGTTGGGTTCGGTCGAATGCAGCACCCGATACCCCTTCATCTGTGCCCAACTCCGTTGCGCCGCTTCGAGTTGCTTGCGCTCCTCGGCGTCGAGTCCCACGGGAACGGGGAGGTCCTCGCCGACCATCCCGACCTGGAGCCGGTCACCGTGCGTATGGGCGCCGATGACCCGCGCGGGCAGCAGCGCGGCGACTCGGCCGGTGACCCCCGCGCCGATATCGCCGCCCTCGACACCGAAGCGGTCGTAGCCCAGCCGCGTCATCAGCTCCCCGAACGCCGACGCCGTCCGGTCGAGGTTCCAGCCGCCCGCCGAGAGCGGGCTCGAGAACACGAATCCGGGCAGCGACGGAATCACCAGATGGAAGGCATCCGCCGGGTCGCCGCCGTGGGCGCGGGGATCGGTCAGCGGCCCACTCGCGGCGAGGAACTCCACGAACGAGGTCGGATAGCTGTGGTTGAGCAGCAGCGGGGTGGCGTCGGGTTCGGGTGAGCGCAGGTGCAGGAAGTGGATGGTCTGCCCGTCGATCTCGGTCACGAAATGCGGCAGCGTGTTCAAGTCGGCTTCGTGTGCGCGCCAGTCGAATCCGTCGGCCCAGTACGAGGCCAGCTCGCGCAGGTAGTCCGGTGCGATGCCGTGGTCCCACCGCGAGCCCGCGCCGGGCACCGGATACGGCGAACGGGTGCGGGCCAAACGGTCACGCAGATCATCGAGCTCAGCCTGCGGAATCTGAATCCGGAAGGGAATGATGTCGGCGTTCATGACCTCAACCTAGAGTCGCCGCAGGTCGGAAACTGTCCTAGATCAGCAACCCGACAGGTGTGTCGTGCGGCACTGCCGCACCCTCGACATGCGGCAGGGCACGCATACTTCGAACCTAATTGTGTTAGGTTGAAACCTAATAGTCATAGGAAGAAGGGGGTCGCATGTCCCCGCGCGCAGGGCTCAGCGCCGAGCGAATCACCAGCGCGGCGGCCGAACTCGCCGACGAGATCGGGTTCGACAAGGTCACCCTGTCCGCCGTCGCGCGGGGCTTCGGCGTCAAGGACCCGAGCCTGTACGCACATGTGCGCAATCTGCACGACCTGCGGGTGCGTATCGCGCTGCTGGCATCGGGTGAGATGGCCGATCGCATCGCGGCGGCGGTGGCGGGACGGTCGGGGCGGGACGCGCTGTTCGGGTTCGCCGGGGCTTATCGCGGCTATGCGCTCGACCACCCGGGCCGCTACGCCGCCACCCAGATGCGCTTGGACCCTGCCGAGGTGGGCGACCACCCCGCCTTTCTGCGCACGATCGAACTCACCACCGCCCTGCTGCGCGGGTACGGACTCGACGAGCCCGCGGCCACCGACGCGGTTCGCCTGCTCCGCAGCACCTTCCACGGCTTCGCCACCCTGGAGGCGGCCGGCGGCTTCGCCCACCCCCGCCCCACCGACACGTCGTGGGAACACATCCTCGACGCCCTGCACCGCACACTCGAGCAGTGGCGGCACACCGATAAGGAGCACGGACAATGAGATCCGGGACGGTTCGATCCGGCACCCTGAAAACCCCCGGCGCGACCATCTACTACGAGGTGCGCGGCAGCGGACCGCTGGTGCTCATGATCCCCGGCGGCGGTGGAGACGCGGGCGTCTTCGACGCCATGGCCGAGGTCCTCGAGCGGCATTTCACCGTCGCCGCACTCGACCCGCGCGGCTACTCCCGCAGCACCCTGGACAGCGGTCACCCGGAGCGACAGCGGGTTGCCGTGCAGAGCGACGACGCCCACCGGCTGCTCGCGCACCTGAGCGATGAGCCCGCCTTCGTTTTCGGCACCAGCAACGGTGCCATCGTCGGCCTGGACCTGCTGGCCCGCCATCCCGAGCAGGTGCGGACACTGGTCGCACACGAGCCGCCATGCTTCGCCGTGCTGCCCGATGCCGAGGTCCATCGCGCCATGACCGACGAGGTGTACGACCTCCTGCGGGTCGAAGGTGTCGCCGCCGCCGGGGCCCGCTTCCTCGCCGGAATCGGCCCGGCTATGAAGCCCGCACCCGAGGTCTCGGAGCTGAGTCCGCGCGCCGCGGCCCTCTGGGATCGCCTGGCGGCCAACGCTCCGCGCATGATCGAGCACGAGTTGCGCGAATTCACCTCCTACGTCCCGGATTACGCCGCGCTGGCGGCAGTGTCGGAGCGACTGGTGTTGGCGGCGGGACGGGAGACCCGAGGCTGCCTGCCGTACCGTCCGGCCGAGCTGATCGCCGAGCGTCTCGGCCGCGAGCTGGTCGAATTCCCGGGGGCGCACAACGGGACCCGAACCGACGCGCCCGAATTCGCCGGGCGGCTCATCGGCGCGTTCACGGCGACCGAGTGACCGTGCGACGAGCCGGCATTCGGAGATACGAGCGCACGCGGCAGTGCGGGCGGCGTGCCGCTGGTGGCAGGACGGCTCACGTGTCGAAGTCACCGATCGGGTAGGGAAAGTCGGCCATCGTCACCTTGACGATAGCGAACGGCTCGACCTCGGTCGTCGCCCTCAGTTCCGGGGGGGCGGGACACGTCCAGGGGATGCGGCCAGCCCTCGGGAGCGCCCAACTCGACCTGTTGGAAGTGCCTCCTGTCGATGACGTGGACATGGGCGGTGAGGTCGCGGAAGTCGTCGGTGCCAGCGCCTTTGACCTTGTATCCGCCGCCATCCTCGTCGAGACCGTATGCGAAGAGGGATCGTCCCTTGAACAGCCCCATGAAGATGGGTATGTCGAAATGGGTGTCAGCGCAGACGGCGGGTGGACCGTCGGGGTAGCGTCTTCCGGCCTCGTCACCCCAGCTGGTCTGACGCGGTTCGAGGGTGCGGATCGCGTCGCGGGTGCCGTGGAAGACGATCCGGTCGCCGTATCGTGCGACCAGATCCTCCAACGCCTGGCGCCCGCTGAGCATGAGAGGCCCGTCCGCATCTACGTCCGGCACACCGGACGAGGACTGCGGCCGCTCGGAGTCCGGCTGTGTGGCAGCGGTATTCCGGTCCGTGTGTGGCCCCGAATCACTCCGGTCCAACTCGGATGCGAGCTGCTTGTCCGTGGCTGTGGCCCCTTCCAGGGCGACCCGTGTCTCCTGCGGGAATTGGCCGTACATCGCGCTGATTCGCGGAGCCGCTCTGGCGACAAGCGCGTCGGCGAGGCGTTTGGCCGCGTGCAGCATTCGCGCGATGATCTCGCCGCCGCCAGACCCGCTCATCGAGGTTTCCTGTCGCTGTGATCGAACTGGTCAGGCAGCGAGGTCGCCGGTGACGAAGTCGACGCCACCCACGCACCCTAAACGGCTGGCAATCGGACCGCATCCCCGGTCCACCCCACTGCGGCACCAGCCGGAATCCGTGCCCGGCGGGTGATGCCAATCCTCAGGGCAGGGCGGCGACGCTGGCGAGAGTCCGTGCGGTGCCGTCGATTTCGAGCTGTATGTGCAGGTCGTTCGTGCCGCGCCAACTGTGCATGGTCACGTCGTTGCCGGACATGACCGGGCCGACGTGTTCGACGATGGCGCGGTGCGGTCGCGCGTGCAAATCCGGATGGTCGGTCAGGGCCTCTTCCACGGCCTGCCAGTGCACGGCGTTGTTCACGTGGTCGTGGCGGTCGAAATCGGTGGCGCGCAGGGGGAAGGGGCGGGCGTCGGTGGCGGGGGTGGTCTGCTCGTGCAGCGCGGCCTTCCAGCGCAGCCGGTGTTCGGTGGTCACCGCCAGCATGGGCGACATGAATCGGTCGGTCATGCGGGCCGGACGTCCCGCCTGCGGGTCCACATTGATCAGGAACTGCTCGACCTCGACGACGCCGCCCTGATCGCTGTGGATCTGGATGCGCGCGTTGAACCAGCGGTTGGACAGCGCCGACGGCCAGCGCCGCAACCGCACCCGGTCGCCGAACCGAATGGGCCGCAGCACGTCGATCACCGTGCGCCGCACCAGCCAGGCCGGATGCAGATGCCCGTCCTCGGCGGCGCGCAACTGGTCGTAGCCGATATCCATGGCGTAGCGCGCGATGCCGTCGAGACGCAGCCGCTCCCGAGTATCGGTGTCGGCCAGGCGGACCGCCCAACTCGCCTCGTACGCCTCACCGTCCGGGCGCGGCGGCAGCGGGAAGTCGATCACCGGTTGTTCGGTGCGGTACGCCGTTTCGGTCGGCAAGGGTTCCTCCGTCTGATGGATGGTGGTCGGTCACCGGATCGCGATCTCGCCCGGAACGCTACCCGCAACCATTGGGCATCCCAAGGATCTCCGGAGGCCCCGCTGGGACGGATCAGTACGTACCGACGATCTGATCGGCGGTGCGCTCCAGCCGCACGGCCGTCAGCACCTCGGAGACGCCCAGCGCGAGGGTGAACAGGCCGACCACCACCGACAGGGTGGCGATGGATTGGAACGGCACCACGGCCACCGCGATGCCGACGACCGTCGTGGTCAGTCCGACCGCTTCCTGCCGTCCCGCGCCCGCGAGTTCGTCCGACCAGGCCGCTACCAGCGCCAGCACCACACCGCGCGCCATCCAGCCCATGCCCACCCACATGCCCAGCAGCGGAACCCATTCGCCGCTGCCGAAGCACCAGTACGCCAGGGCGGCCGCCAGCAGGGCGCTGAAGAACTCCAGGAACCGCAGCGCGGTCGGTATGTTCGCACCTAATGCAACGATCGCCTGCACCGCCGCGGTGGCGAGGAGGACCAACCCGAACAGGGTGCCCGCCACGGTGGTGGACTTGTTCGGCCAGACCGCCGTCGCCAGCCCGAGCACGGCGGAGCACACGCCGATCACCAGCAGTGTCTGCCAAGCCCACTCGGCGAACACCGCGGTACGCCCCTCGATCCGATTGGTGGGCATAGAGCAATGATATGACCGGAAAGTCGGATTACCTGGACATTTGCATCGATGGCATGTCGGCACCCGCTGTGGAAACGGCCGTCCAGTCGGTAGCTGGCCGCCGCTCGGCGTGACGCGGACGGCGGCGTCGATGAGACTGTCGGAATGCACATCGTGGTGGCGAACCGGGGAGAAGTGGCCGTTCGGGTGATGCGGACTGCGCGGGAACGCCGTGCCGCGACCCTCGCGCTGCACAGCACGGACGACCCGGACGGCCTGTGGGTGCGGCTGGCCGACGATGCCCTGGAATTGCCCGGCAACGGGGCCGCCGCCTATCTCGACATCGATGCCGTCGTGAAAGCGGCCCGCACGGCCGGATCCGGAGCCCTCGTCCACCCGGGCTACGGATTCCTCAGCGAGAGCGCCGCGTTCGCCGAATCCTGCGCGGCGGCGGACCTGGTGTTCATCGGCCCCTCCCCCGACGTGCTGCGCGTCTTCGGCGACAAGGTCGCCGCCCGCGCCGCCGCCGCGCGGGCGGGCATGCCGGTCCTGCCCGCCACCGCCGCACATGCCACCCTCGCCGAGATCGGCGCATTGCTCACCGACCATCCCGGCGGAGTCATGGTCAAGGCCGCCGCGGGCGGCGGCGGTCGCGGTATGCGCGTGGTGCGCGACCCGGGCCAGCTGGCCGAGGCGTACGAGCACTGCCGGGCCGAAGCCCGCTCCGGATTCGGGGACGACACGGTCTACGCCGAGGCGCTGGTGGACGAGGCTAGGCATATCGAGGTGCAGATCGTCGCGGACGGGCGGCGCGCGGTCGCGGTCGGCGACCGGGATTGCAGTGTGCAGCGGCGGCAGCAGAAACTCCTCGAGATCGCGCCCGCCCCGAATCTGGACGCGCCGCTGCGGACCGCACTGCACGACCACGCGGTGCGATTGGCGGAATCGGTGGCCTGCCGGGGCGTGGTCACCGTCGAGTTCCTGGTCTCGGGCGGCAACGCGTGGTTCCTCGAGGTGAATCCGCGACTCCAGGTCGAACACACCGTGACCGAGGAGGTCACCGGCCTGGACCTGGTGGCCCTCCAGCTGGATCTGGCCCAGGGGCACACGCTCGACGACCTCGGTATCGAGGCGACCCCGCCGCGCGGGCACGCGGTGCAGGCGCGGCTCAACGCCGAGATCGTCACCGCCGGGGGCGAGGTGCTGCCCAGCACCGGACAGCTGCACCGGTTCACACCCCCGATCGGCATCGGGGTGCGCGTCGATACCGCCGCCTATCCGGGTATGCGACAGGGCGCGCGATTCGATTCACTGCTGGCGAAGGTCATAGCCCGGGGACCGTCGTATCCGGCCGCGCTGCGCCGCTGCGCCGACGCACTGGCCGAGACCGTCATCGACGGCGTCGACACCACCATCGCACTACAGCGGGCGGTGCTCGAGGCGCTGGCCGACGGTGCGGTGGTGTCGACGGCGTGGTTCGAGCGGCAGGTCGGCGAACTCCTGTCCCGGGCGGTCGATATCGCGCCCGCCGGCGTCGCCGCGGCGACGCCGAGACCGGTGGCCGTGGAACCGGAGCTGGCCGATGCCGACCAGGCGCTGCGCTCCCCGCTGGGCGGCACGGTCGTCACCGTGGCCGAGGCGGGCACGCTGGTCGCGGCCGGCGCCGAGGTGGCGGTGCTGGAGGCGATGAAGATGCAGCACGTGGTGCGCGCCGAACAGCCCTTGCGGGTGCGCCGCGCCCTGGTCGCACCCGGCAGCGTGGTGGATCCCCATACGCCGCTGCTGATCTGGACCGCGGCCGACCACGACGGCGCGATCGCCGATCTCGAGGCGGCGGACCTCGACGCGGTACGGGAGGACCTCGCCGAGGTCCACGAACGCCACCGCCGCACCCGCGACGAGGCGCGCCCCGAGGCCGTGGCGAAACGGCACCGTCTCGGTCGGCGCACGGCGCGGGAGAACGTCGCCGATCTGGTCGACGCGGGCAGTTTCATCGAGTACGGAGCCCTCGCGGTCGCGGCCCAGCGGCTGCGCCGCAGCCCCGAGGACCTCATCGCCAACACCCCCGCCGATGGGCTCGTCGCCGGGGTCGCCACCGTCAACGCCGACCGCTTCGGCACCGAGGCGGCCCGCGCGGTGGTCATGTCCTACGACTACACCGTGCTGGCGGGCACCCAGGGCATGCGCAATCACGCCAAGACCGACCGCATGCTGGAACTGGCTCGGGAACAACGACTTCCGGTGGTGTTCTGGACCGAGGGCGGCGGCGGACGCCCCGGCGACACCGACTACTCGGGTATCTCCGGCCTGGACGTCACCACCTTCCGCGCCATGGGCGCGCTCTCCGGCACGGTCCCCCTCATCGGCATCGTGTCCGGTCGCTGCTTCGCCGGGAACGCCGCCCTGCTCGGCATGTGCGATGTCGTGATCGCCACCCCGGACGCCACTATCGGCATGGGCGGCCCGGCCATGATCGAGGGCGGCGGGCTGGGCGTGTACGCGCCCGAGGACATCGGCCCGGTCGAGGTGCAGCGCCGCAACGGCGTGGTGCACGTGGTGGCCGCCGACGAGGCCGAGGCGGTCGCCGTCGCCCGCCGGTACCTGGCCTACTTCCAGGGCGCGGACACCGAGTGGACCGCACCCGACCCGCGCCTGTCCCGGCATGTGGTGCCGGAGAATCGATTGCACGCCTTCGACATTCGCGCCGCCATCGACGCCGTCGCCGATATCGGCTCGGTGCTGGAGCTGCGCCGCGACTGGGGTGTCGGCGTGGTGACCGCGCTGGTGCGGGTGCAGGGCCGCCCCTTCGGGCTCATCGCCAACGACTGCCACCATCTCGGCGGTGCCATCGACGCCCCCGCCGCCGACAAGTTGAGCGCCTTCCTGCGACTCTGCGACGCGCACCGGCTGCCGATCGTCTCCCTCTGCGATACACCGGGATTCATGGTCGGACCGGAGGCCGAGACGCACGCCACGGTCACCAAGTTCAGCCGGCTGTTCATCGACGCGGCGGCGCTGACGGTGCCCTGGGGCACCGTCATCCTGCGCAAGGGCTACGGCCTGGGCGCACAGGCCATGGCGGCGGGCTCCTTCCGCGCCCCGCGCTTCATCGTCGCCTGGCCCACCGGGGAGATAGGCGGTATGGGCTTGGAGGGCGCGGTGCGGCTCGGCTTCGCCAAGGAGCTCGCCGCCATCGAGGATCCGGCCGAGCGCGCCGCCGCCTTCGACAACCTGGTGCGACTCGCCTACGCCAACGGCAAGGCGCTCACCGCCGCGACCGTGCTGGAACTCGACGACGTCATCGACCCGGCGGATACGCGGCGGTGGATCGACACCCTGCGCTAGGCCGCCGGTTCGCGCAACGCGCGGAAGAACTCCCGCAGATCGGCCGTGAGCAGGTCGGGCGCCTCCATGGCGGCGAAATGCCCACCGCGGTCGAACTCCGACCAGTGCACGACGGTGTTCTGCTTCTCGGCGAGCCCGCGAATGGTGTTCCCGCCCGGGAAGATCGCGACACCGGTCGGCACCCCGGAGTTCGTCGCCTCCCCGCCCCACTGCTGCGATTCCCGGTACAGCCGCATGGAGGACGCGGCGGTGTTGGTGAACCACAGCAGCGACAGGTTGGTCAGCAGGTGGTCACGGTCCATGGCCTCATCCGGCCGGGACTTCGTGGGGTTGGTGTAGGTCTGCACGACGTCCAGAACCCAGGCCATCATGCCCGCCGGGGAATCCGAGACCGCGGGCGCGAGGGTCTGCGGCCGGGTGGAGTGCAGCATGGCGTACGCGGAGTGATCCTGATTCGACCAGTCCTGGAGCGCGGCCAACCTCTCCTGATCCTCCGGACCGTAGTCGGAGCCGTCGTCGTCCCAGGACGGGATGGTGATCGGATCGTTGAGGTGTACGCCGACCACATGCTCGGTATCGATGCGACCCACCTGCGGGGCGATGAAGGAACCGGCATCCCCGCCCTGCGCGGCGTAGCGCGAATATCCCAGCATCGCCATGAGTTTCGCGATGAGTTCGGCCGCGCGCTCGGTGGCGGCGTCACCGGGCCGCCGCGTCGGACCCGACAGACCGCACCCGGGCAGGCTCGGGATCACCAGGTGGAAGGCGTCGCTCGCCGTGCCGCCGTGCGCACGCGGATCGGTGAGCGGGCCGATCATGTCGGTGAAATCCGCGAACGGCCAGCCGTGGATCAGGACCAGCGGCAGCGCGTCGGCCTCCTGGGAGCGAATGTGCATGAAATGCAGTCGCTGCCCGTCGATCTCGGTGACGAACTGCGGAATCTCGTTGCGGGCGGCCTCCGCGGCCCGCCAGTCGTACTCCGTACGCCAGTAGTCGGCGAGTTCGCGCACATACGAGGTCGGGATGCCGTAACTCCAGTCCACCCCCGGCAGTTCATCCGGCCAGCGGGTATGGGCGAGGCGGGCGTTCAGGTCGTCGATCTCGCGCTGCGGAATGTCGATGCGGAAGGGCTCGATGGTCGTCATGGTTCCCACGCTAGAAGCCCCTTAGGTCAGGTTCTGGCCTAAGCATGTGGCAATCTGGGGCCATGCTGGAAACCTCGGCACGACTGCTGCGACTGCTGTCGCTGCTGCAAACCCATCGCGAGTGGTCCGGTCCCGAGCTGGCCGATCGACTCGGCGTCAGCGCCCGCACCGTGCGCCGCGATGTGGACCGGCTGCGGGAACTCGGCTACCCGGTCGACGCGGTCCAGGGCACGGCCGGATACCGACTCGGCGCGGGCTCGTCCCTGCCGCCACTGCTGCTCGACGACGAGGAGGCCGTGGCGGTGGCCGTCGGGTTGCGCACCACGACCGGCGGCACCGTCTCCGGCATCGAGGAGGCCTCGCTGCGGGCGCTGGCCAAGCTGGAACAGGTGCTGCCGTCGCGGCTGCGTCACCGGCTGGCGGGATTGACGCGGTCGCTGGTGCGCGTGGAGGCCGCCGCGCCGCGCGTCGACCCCGACGTTCTCATCGCCCTCTCCGACGCCTGCGACCGGCACGAGCGACTGCGTTTCGACTACACCGATCACGCTGGGCGACAGACGATCCGCGAGGCGGAACCGCAGGCGGTGGTGAACTTCAACCGGCACTGGTACCTGGTCGCCTGGGATGTGGCGCGCGACGACTGGCGGTCCTATCGCGTGGACCGGCTGCGCCCGCGCATCCCCACCGGCCCCCGGTTCACACCCCGCGAACCACCCGACGGCGATGTGGTCGCGTACCTGTCCCAACGGCTGTCCCAGTCGTCTTGGCCGTATCAGGCCACGGTCACGCTGCACCGCGGCGCGGCCGAACTCGCCGACGAGATCTGGCCGGGCATGGGCGTCCTGGAGGCGGTCGACGACACCAGCTGTCTGCTGCACCTCGGCGCGGATTCGCCCTGGGCCCTGTCGTGGATGCTGACCTCGCTCGACACCGACTTCACCGTCACCGAACCGCCGGAACTGGTCGCCGAGATCGAGAAGCTCGCCCGCCGCTGCACCGCGGCAGTGCGCTGAATTGGCCGAACATATCTGCACGCGGCGGCCGCTCGCGCCCTACCGTGGACGAGAGGCGGTCGCCGCCGCCCGCGGCCTGAAAGGATTTCCCGTGCCCACCGCCCATCCCCCGGGTCCTCGGCTGCCGAGGATGGTTCAGACCGTGTTGTACGCGAAATGGCGCGGCTTCCTGCTCGAGCGCGCGGCTCGCCGCTACGGCGACGTGTTCAGCCTGCGCTTGGTGCCGCCCTACGCGGAGCACGTGGTGATATTCTCGCGGCCCGAGCACATTCGGGAGATCTTCGCCGCCGACCCGGCCGATCTGCATGCGGGCGAAGGCAATCGGCTGCTGGTGCACATCATGGGCGAACGTTCGGTGCTGCTCACCGACGAACAGGAGCACGCCCGCGCACGGCGACTGCTCATGCCCGCCTTCACCGGATCGGCGCTGCACGGGTATCGGGCCATGGTGGAGGCGATCGCCAAGACGCATACCGACCGGTGGACGTCCGGGACCACCCTGCCCGCCCTGGATCGCATGAACGAGCTCACCCTCGATGTGATCATGCAGGTGGTCTTCGGCATGACCGACGAGCGGCGGCGGGGCGAACTCGCACCGCGACTGCGCCGGATCGTGAACATCAACCCGATCGTGTTCTTCGGCTGGAAGTATCCGCGCCTGGCGCGCGTCGGGGTATGGCGGCGTTTCCGCGAGAACCAGCTCGCTATCGACGCCCTGCTGTTCGACGAGATCACCCGCCGCCGCGCGCACCCCGATATCGACGAGCGCGCCGATGTGCTGTCTCGACTGCTGGCGGTGGGGTCCGGCGACCATCCGGCCGATCAGCCGCTCTCGGACGCGGAACTGCGCGATCAGCTCATCACCCTGCTGCTGGCCGGGCACGAGACCACCGCGTCCGCGCTGGCCTGGGCGTTCCAGGAGCTGGCCGCGAATCCGGAGGTCCAGGACACCGCCCGGCGAGCCGCCCACGACGGTGACGACAAGTACCTGGAGGCGGTGCTCAAGGAGTCGCTGCGGCGGCGTACCGTCATCGCCGCCACCGGGCGCAGAATCACCCGCGATATGACCATCGGCGGCATCGAGCTGCCGCGGGGCACCGTCGTATCGACCTCGATACTGTTGGCGCATCAGCGGTTCGACGCCTATCCGGACGCCGCCCGTTTCCGGCCCGACCGGTTCCTGGACGGCAGCGTCGCACCGAATACCTGGCTGCCGTTCGGCGGTGGGGTGCGCCGGTGCCTCGGCGCGGGCTTCTCACTCATGGAGGGCGCCGTCGTACTGCGGGAGGTCCTCGGCCGCTTCGCCCTCGAACTGCCCGAGGACGGGTCGGTGGAGCGGACGCGCATACGCAATATCACCCATGTGCCCGCGGGCGGGGCGCGGATCACCGTGCGCGCTCCGGCCGCACCGTCGTGACGTGCGGGCCTCGGTGCGCCTCCGCTGTCGGTGAACACCCGCTCGGCGGTGGGCCCGGCAGTGGCCGGAGAGCGATCTTGGTTGTAGTTTGAGCTGATGCAGGTCACTGTTCGCCCGGCAACCGATTCGGATATCCCCGAACTCGCCCGCGTCCTGGGCATCGCCTTCCTGGACGACCCCGTCGCCACCTACTTCGTTCCCGATGCCGGCGTGCGGGCGGACCGCATGGCGCTCATGTACGCCACGCTGACGCGCACCCATTTCCTGCGCTACGGCGGTGTAGACGTGGTCGAGGACGATGCGGGAACCATTGTCGGCGCGGCGGTCTGGGCTCCGCCGGGACACTGGCACGCCTCGACCGCGGCCACCCTGCGGGCCGCACCGAACATGATCCGCGCCTTCCGCGGCCGCATCCGCCTCGCCGGGCGGATGGCCGAACGCATGGCGGACGTACACCCTCGCGAACCGCATTGGTACCTGGCCTTCATCGGCACCCTGCCCACGGCACGTGGGCGCGGATACGGTCAGGCGCTGCTGAACTCGCGCCTGGACCGCTGCGACGCCGAGAGGGTGCCCGCCTACCTCGAATCCAGCAAGGCCGACAATGTCCCCTATTACGAGCGCTTCGGATTCGTTCAGACCGCTGAGCACGATTTCACCGACGGCGGTCCGCTGGTCTGGTCGATGTGGCGGGAACCCGCTGATCAGGCGGATTGACGTCGACGTTATGGCGAACTTTCCTGCGTCACAGTGACGTTGGTCGATTCTGATGTTGAATGGACGGCATGAGTGACTGGAGTTCACCGTACGTCTACCCGTCCGTGATCGAGTTCGTCGAGAACTACCTCAGCGTGGTGTACCGGCGCGACGTGATCAACGACCCGAACCAGGCGTGGTGCGTCGAATGGTGGAAGCACGCGGAGGCGGTCGCGCGGCTGGATGTGCTGTGGCGGGCCTGGGAGCACTACCGCCTGGATTCACGCACGGGACTGAGCGTGTGGTTCCTCGATCACGCCGACCCGCAGATGGCCCGACTACTCGCGGCGAACGGACCCTTCCGGTTCTGCTCGGTGACCAACGGGCATCAGAGCATGCTCGGCCCGCTGCCGCTGGTCTCACCCCGGAAGGGACTGTTCACCGATCCGACCGCATAGGAACTCAGCGCTTGCGGGCCATCCCCGCCACGATGAGGTCCTCCCAGATACTCAAATCCTTGTGCACCGGATCGCTTCCCGGTGCGGGCGGTTCCGGCCGCCAGCGGGCGCACGGCGCCATTCCCGGCTCGAGCAGTTCGAGATCGCCGAAGAAGCTCTTGATCCTCTCCTCGTCGCGCCAGGTTCCGACCCCGAAGGCGTCCCGGATCTTGCGCTCGGTGGCGACCGCCTCCCGGGTACGTCCGGTGCGGAAATGCGAGATGTAGACGCGACTTTCGGGCGCGAGGCGCTGCGACCAGTCCCGCACCACCGCGGCCGGATCGGCCTCGTCATCGAGGAAGCTGAGCACCACGCCGAAGATGATGCCGACGGGCTCGTCGAAATCGATGAGCCGCTGCACATCGGGATGCTCCCGAATCGCCGCCGGGTCGCCGACATCGGCCTCCACCACCGCGATGTTCTCGTCGATGGCCAGCAGCGCCCGCCCGTGCGCCACCACGAACGGATCGTTGTCGACGTACACCACACGCGCATCGGGGACCTTGCGCCGCAACACATCGTGCACATTCTCGTCGGTCGGCAGTCCGCAGCCCATATCGATGACTTGCCGGATGCCGTCCGAGGCCATATCGCGGGCCGCGCGGAGGATGGCTTGACGATTCGTAATGGCCAGCATCTCCGACCCGGGGAGATCGCCCATGAAGAAATCCCCGACGTCCTTGTCCACCCCGTAGTTGTCGCGCCCACCGAGCACGTAGCTGTACACGCGCGCCACACTCGGCCGTGATTGCCGTGCCCGCATGGCGTTGATATTCAAGTCTCGCAACCCCTTTACCCTTCCGTGCACCAGCGGTCGATGATCGCACGGGCAGCTCGCCGGTAGGCGGAACCACGACAGAAGATCATTCCAGATCGCGTCCGTGTGGAGCAGTCGTTCGCATCTGACGATACAGGTGCAAGCCCGGGATTCCATCGGCATTGAAATCTTCGGGGTGAAGATTCATCGCGCAGACCGCACGAGAGCGCTGACCTGCGGTTGAATGCCCGAATGGTCTGAATAATAAGGTGCCGGTGCAAGATCGGCTACGGTGTCAGTGTTCGAAGGAGGGGCAGTCATGGTGGGGCCGCGGCCGAACCTGTGGACCCGGCTGCGCGCACTGCGGCAGGGCGAGCGGGACGCGGGGGTGTTGGAGGCGCTGCGACAGGCCGGACGCGCCGCCCATCAGGAGCAGTTGCTGGCCGATCAGATGCGCGCGGAACTGTCGGTTGCCGGACAGAGCATCTGGCAGGCAACCGCGGCGACACAGGCGCGATTGCTCGCCGCCTGGTCCGCGACGGCATGGCAGACGCTCAGTGAATCGGTACTGGATACCGTGTACGCCGTCGATCCTCGTACCGCAGGGTATGTTCCGCCGGAGACCTTCGACCAGGTCTGGCGATGGCTGAATGTGGTGGAGCAGTGGCTCGTACACGCGCGCGCCGCCACCACCGATCCGCAGTTCGACATCACCGCTGCCATCCAGGTGCCGACCTCGCTCCAGGTCGGCCCGGTGGCCCGGAATACCTCACGACCGCATCGGCACGCCATGGCCGCAGCGGTGCCCACGGCCCGGCAGCTCGCCGAAGCGGCGGTGTACACCCTCGAAATCGATACGCCCACCCAGTATGAGGCCGAACTGCGCCGCATTCGCTCACTGGCCGGGCAGGCGGCGGTGCTGTCGGACTATCTCGTCGGACTGCACCCGGCGCTCGACAACGAGGAGCTGCACCCGCTCATCGACGAGCGGGTGCGCACGGCGCTGGATATGTGGGTGACCGTCGGCCAGATCGCGGCCATGCCCGCGCTGCTGCCGCGGCTGTCCCGCCGCGCCAGGTCGACTCGCGGAAAGGAACACAATCGGCCCACCGTGCCCCTGCCACGGCCGCAGATCGTCGACGGCCGGATCCCCGGTGCGCCCGAACGCCACTACCGGCCCCCACCACTCGGTTCCGGCGAACTGCCCGAAATCGCCGTCGGCGGCGGATCCGCCGTTCTGCCCCTGCGACTGGCGTCAGGGGTCGGGCATACGGTGGGGCTGCATATCCGCGGCGACACCCGGTTCCTCGTATCGACGCGGAGCGCGGACGGGAGCGAAATAGCCGTGCTGGCGGATTCGATCGGTGACTACCGCGGAGTGCTGCCGTTGGATCTCGGCGTGGTACCGGTGGCGCTGCGGATCGACGCGGCAACCCACATCCGGTGGCGCGTGACGATCGACCGGGTGAGCGCCGCACCCGAATGGACGGGACTGATGTCCGGCGTTGGTCCGGCGGTGCTCCGGATACCCTCCCGATATCGACTCGTACACACCAGGATTCGCGTGCGGCACGCCGGATCCGACACGTTCCGGATCATCGCCCACACGGACCGGCCGGAACGGCTCGTGGACGAGGTGGGCACCTATCGCGGCAGCGTGGTCCTCCCCACCGACACGCACACGCTCCAGATCGAGGCGGATGGATCCTGGTCCATCTCACTCCCGTCTACCCTGGCGGACTGATACCGCTCAGGACAGCACCAGCAGCGTGACGGTGGCCGCGGCACCGAGGAAGAGCGAGGCCGCGACGACCGCCGCCAGCAACCGCACGCGTGTGGAGGGTCCACGGTAGAGGGGCCCCTCCTCGAGCATGTTGTGCGGTTCCAGCTCCGGATCGCGCATGAGCCGTTCGCGGTAGTCGTCCATGCGGATGAGGGTATCCGGACCGGAGAGCTAGTCGCACGGGTAAGTCATGCTCCGGCGCGTGCGCTCCGTGCTAGCAAGCTGATGCGCTGCGGCCATGCTGTCCCGGGTCACTATTGCTCGTCCTTGTCAAGACCGGCGTGCGGAAGCAACTTCCGGTACGGTTTCACCATGGCGAGCGTGAACGTGGGATCGGGTGCAGGCGATCGCGGGGTCGGGTGCCGACCGGTATCGCCGACAGCAGCGGCCTGATCCGAGTGGATGCTGACGAAACCGTTACGCCGAGGCGGATTTCGGCGTGGCTGGTGCGGAGCAGCAGCATGTGAGGACCGTTGACGGGGTCGAGGCTGCCGGAGTTCTTCAAGGGCGTAGCCGATCGATTGCGCAGCCAGCAGATACCACGCATCGCCGAGTACATCGAAAGGAGCTACGGCGGACCGTTCGGTGCGACCGGCCTTCGGACTGTCAGCCGTGGGGCAGGTGACGCCGACGCGTTGGCTGCCGAACAGGTGAAGCATCCTATCGAGGGCACAGGCCGCGCCGTTCCACCGGCACCGTCGCTGTCACCCCACGATGTCGAGAACTCCTTGACAAACCTTGCCATGTTCAGTGCCGACCGGCTCCGCGCCTTTGGTCCGGGGTCGGGTTTCAGCGGCGTCTACCACCCTGGCACCCGGAAAATGCTCGCCTACCCGAGTGGTGATACGACAAGGCTCGATATCCCAGGAGAGCCAACGAACCTGGTACCCCGGTACGGAGGTCATGTGGATGTTGAGGACAAACTTCTGCAAGCGATAAATCGTGATTACGGCGAGAGTGTCGGGTTCAGTGCGGTCTTGCGGGAGGATGGCTCTCTTGGCTGTAGGTGGACATCCAGGTCGGTGAATGGTGACAACCGTAGCTTCGACGGACCGTTTGTCCCGGAGGACTTGCGTCCGGAAATCATGAGAACTCTACATGAAATCACTGGTAGAAAGGTGGAGTCTGACGTATGACGGTGACAGAGATCAATGGTCTGCCGTTGCCGGAGACCCTGGTGGGGGCGATCGGGGAAGGCCGATGGAAGGCGCCGGACACGCGGCTCCTGAAACAGGTTTTTGGTGAGGAGCCGCAGCAGCCGAACTTCTACTCGCTCGAGTACATGCGAACCGAGAACCGACACTGGATCGATGTTGCTGCTCAGGCACCGGCCCTGCGCGGCCACCCGGACGAGTCGACCCCACCCGGAGATATCGATCCCGCCCTGTCGGTACTGATCGGAGATCTCGGCTACGACCAGCCGTTCGCATTGGACTTCCGTACCTCGAGGGTGGAACCACGCGTCATCTACGCGTCACTGCAATCTGGACGTTGGATTACTGTAGCGCCACAGATCGAGCATCTCTTGCGCCAATTAGGACTCTGAGAGAAAACCTTGCGGCGCAGGCGGCCGGCGGTAGGCGTTTGTGACCGTACTTGCGCCATACGCACGGCGAATTCACCGTGCCGACCGAGATCTGCGCGGAGATCGGGAGCCCACGCGAGATGGGTTTCATCCGACCCGATCTGCTTTCGGTGACCGAGCGGACAGAGCCGGGCCGTCGCGGCGAGCGGCCAGTAGTTCGTCGAGTTGCCGTTCGGCGCGTTCGGCTCGGGCCAGGGTTTGGGCGCGGGCGTCGTCCAGGGCGGCGAGTTTGGTGGCGGCGTCGTGCTGGGCCTTGTCGAGGGCGGCCGCGGCCTCGGTGCGGACTGCGGCGATATCGGCGGCGGCGGTGCGGCGGGATTCGGTGAACTCGGTGCGGGTGCGTTCCAGTTCGGCGCGAACCTGCCGGAGTTCGTCGCGGGTTTCGGTGAGGGCCTGATTGCGTTCGGCGACAGCGTTTTCGGCGCGCTCGATGGCGCGGTCGGCATCGGCGGCTCGCTGCACCGCGAGATCACGTTCGGCGCCCGCGGCGGTGACGCGTTGGGCGGCGTCGCGGCGCACCTGTTCGATTTCGGCGGCGGCCTTGGTGCGAGCCAGGTCGATGTCCTCGGTGGCCTGCTCGCGTATCCGCTCGATCTCCGCGGCGGTTTCGCGGCGCACCTCCCGAATCTCGGTCTCGGCGGCGGCGCGGGCGGCGAATACGTCGTCGGCGGCCTGGGTGGTGATCCGTTCGACCTCGCGCAGGGCGTCATCGCGGGCCGCGACCGCCTCCGCGATCCTGGCCTCCGCCGCTTCGGCGGCGGTCGCCGCGTCCTCGGCCGCCGATTCCGCCGCCGCCCGCGCCTCCTCGCTGTCTCGCCGCGCCTGCTCGGCCGCGGCTGCCGCCATCTCGGCCTCCGCGATTCGGTGCGCGGCGTCCGCCTGCACCGCCCTCACCTGAGCCTCCGCGACGGATGGATCGGCCAGCGTGGACATCTCCGCCACCGCCGCCGACAGCGTCGTCCCCAACTGCTCCGCGAGCCCACGGAACTGCACGAGCAATTCATCGGCCCGCATCCGCGCCACCGTCACCGGCCCCTGTTGCGTCACAGTGACATTAGTGGCCGGGGTCTCTCCCTCCGCCTGCTGCAACCGCTGCCGCTCCCGCCACGCCCGCCAGCGCGTGTGCTCGGGATGGTCACAGTACTCGGAAGGCCGTCCCGGCCCGCCGCCGCGATGGATGGGGCGGGTGCAGCCTGGATAGTTGCAGATGCTCGACACGAACAGAATCGTAGCGTTTGTTTCGTCATTTCCAACGGAACGACACGAAACGAATCCCTCAGTTCCGCAAATCAACTCACGCCGTTCTGACCTCCGATAAGTGAACCTTATCGGATGTCAGATGCTACTCACTCCCCCGATTCACCGCGCAAACAATACGTTTCCGTTTAGTTTGCACAAACGATACGAAACCCCAACGAAACTCTACGAAAACTGTGCTCGGTGGTACCCCCGTGCCAGACCTGAGCAGCATTGGCACAAGCCGGACATCGGCGGAGTCGCCGTAGCATGATCAAATGACTCAGGCGAACGAATGGGGATCCCAGCCGCCGGAACTACTGGCGAGGCGAGCGAATTCGTTCGGCGCGGCGGCGGAGTCCTACGACGAGCACCGGCCCGACTATCCGATCCACGCGGTGCGGTGGGCGCTCGAACCGGTGAGCGGACGGCCCCGGATCCTCGATATCGGCGCGGGCACAGGGAAGCTCACCGGCGTGCTCCTCGCTGCGGGCGCGCATGTGACCGCGGTCGAACCGGATGCGGAGATGCGGGCGGTGCTGGCACGCCGCTACCCCGAGGTGCCGACGATGGCGGGTGCGGCGGAATCGATTCCGCTCCAGGATGCCTCGGTCGATGCTGTGCTGGCCGGTCAGGCGTTCCACTGGTTCGACCAAGCTCGGGCATTCCCAGAGTTCGCCCGTGTGCTGCGCCCCGGTGGCGTGGTGGCGGCCTTCTGGAATTCCCCGGACACGTCGATCGAGTGGATCGCCGAATTGAATCGCATCGCGCGCTCGTCGGTGTCGACCGCCCCGGGCATGGATGACAGTCTGGTCGGCCATCCGCTGTTCCATCCTCCGAACCGGGCGGAGTTCCCCCATATGCAGCGACGTACGGCCGAAAGTCTCACCACCACGATCGGGACGCATTCACATACGCTGGTCCTCCCCCGAGCCGAGCGCGCCGACGTGCTGGACAGGATTGCGACCTATCTCGGCGGGCACCCGGAGACCGCTGGCGGCGAATTCGATTTCCCGCTGCGTACGAAGGTGATTCGCGTGGTCCTGAGGTGAACGGCCTCAGGCGTACCACCACGACAGCGCGAAGACGACCACGAGCGCCGCGACGAAGACGATGGCCAGGGCTCTGGCCAGGGGTGGGCTGAATTCCTGTAGCCGCTCGACGCCGATGTAGAGCACACCGATCAGCAGAATGGGAACGATCGCGGGGACGATCAAGGCGACCAGCGGACCGATGATCCATCCGGCCGTTCGGAACTTGCCCCAGGCGGTGCCGAGGAGCAGCGGGATCAGGATCGCGCCGGCGAAGCCGCCGATCAGGGCTGGGATCGGGCGTTCGCCGATCCACGGTACGCCCGGGATGCCGTCGATGTTCAGCAGGTCGAGGGTGGACCAG
This sequence comes from Nocardia sp. CC213A, assembly GCF_030766805.1. NCBI lineage: Bacteria > Bacillati > Actinomycetota > Actinomycetes > Mycobacteriales > Nocardiaceae > Nocardia > Nocardia sp. CC213A. The sequence continues at coordinate 32,667 of NZ_JASFXA010000024.1, read as the reverse complement.
ATGCCCAGCAGGACAATCGCGAGCAGGCTGCCCCACAGGGCACCGCGGTAATGCCACTTCTGCTTTCGCGACCAGTCGACCTGGCGGGCGTGGTAGATGGTCGCGGCGGTGACCGCCGACCAGACCATCCAGCGGCGGATCAGCCCGGTACCCGTCTTGCCCATGGCGTCGCGGAAGATGCGGTCGGCCTCGTCGCGGTGGATCTCGCGTTCGGCGATGTAGCTCGCTGGCTCGTTCTTGGACAGCACCAGACCGTCGTGCAGGATGGCTGCGGGCAGATGTGCGCCGGTCTTGGGGACCAACCAGGTCAGGAAGGCCGGGACCGAGGTGAGATCGGTGGTCCAGTTCTCCAGGTCGGCGGGTACCAGGATGCGACCGACACCCACCTCCGGGGCGTCGTCGTAGTAGCCGATCCGCCGCGTGAGCCGGAACTCCTCACGCCGGGTGGTGTTGTTGAACCGTCGGTCCAACACGATGGCGAGATCGGGCTCCGCGGCGAATCCCCCGACCGAATCCTCGGATTCGTTCCTCGGCTCCGGTGGCTCCACGGGCGGGACGTTGACGACGACCGCCTCGGAGTCGATGGTGCCCGCCGCCTCCTCGGCGGGTGCCTCACCGCCGTCGTAGAAGGGTCCGTCGTCCTGCTCCACCTGGAGCTTCATACTGCTCAGGGTACGTGGGTACGGTCCAGTTACCGGATCGCCCCGGTAACGGTGTGGCCTACCCGCGTCAGCCGGTGAAGGATTCGGGACCGAAGCGGCCCCACGCGACGAAGGCCGCCATGGCGAGGTAGATGAAGTTCACCGCGGCGAACTTGTACTGCCCGTAGCGTCCGTGGGTGATCATCGCGCCGATCATCAGCAGAATCCAGCACACGGCGGTCACCGGCACCAGCACCGGTGCGATATCGAGCGCGGCGGGCAGCACGAATCCGGCCGCCGCCAGCAACTCCAGGGCTCCGAGTGTCCGGACGAATCCCGTACTCGCATGAATGGTCCAGCCGCCACCGGACTTCTCCCCAGCTCATCCAGTTTCGCTTTGTTCATGAACGCCTTGGTGAGGCCGCCGAACAGCGCGAGCACGGCGAGCAACCCGGCGACGATCCAGAGGGCGAGGTTCATGTGCTTCTTCTCCTTCGGTATGCCTACCGGCGTGCCAGGTGGACAGCCGGTCGAGCATCAGACGCCGCCCGGCCCGTATCCGTGACACCCGCCCCGGAGTGACCTGTGTCATGGAGCCGCCGCGCCAAAGGGTAGAAAACAGACAGATTGGTATGCGAACATATGTTCGTGTCGAGATCCGGAACACCTGGTCCACGCCCCGAGCGGGCGTCGATTCTGCACGCGGATCTCGACTCGTTCTATGCCTCGGTCGAACAGCGGGACAACCCTCGACTGCGCGGAAAGCCGGTGATCGTCGGCCTGGGCGTGGTGCTGGCGGCGAGCTATGAGGCGAAGGCGTTCGGGGTGCGCACGCCCATGAACGGGCGGCAGGCCCGGCGGCTGTGTCCGCACGCACTGGTGGTGCCGCCGCGGATGGGCGCGTACGCCCAGGCCAGCAAGGCGGTGTTCGAGATCTTCCGGGATACCACTCCGGAGGTGGAGGGGATCTCGATCGACGAGGCGTTCCTGGATGTGGGCGGACTCCGGCGGATCGCCGGGGACCCGGTGGAAATCGCGCGGCGACTGCGCGCCCGGGTGCGCGACGAGGTGGGTTTGCCGATCTCGGTGGGGGTGGCGCGGACGAAGTTCCTGGCCAAGGTGGCCAGCGCCGTTTCCAAACCCGATGGGCTGCTGGAGGTTCCGCCGGACCAGGAACTGGAGTTCCTACACCCGCTGCCGGTGGAGCGGCTGTGGGGCGTGGGCGAGGTGACAGCCCGGGAGCTGCATGAGCGCGGCATCACCCGGGTCGGACAGTTGGCGGAGATGGGTGAGAGCGCGCTCGCGGCGGCGCTCGGCCCCGCGGCCGGACGGCATCTGTACGCGCTGTCCTGGGCGCGCGATCCGCGCCGTGTCGACACCGGTCGACGGCGGCGATCCATCGGTGCGCAGCGCGCCCTCGGCCGACGCTCGCGCGGTGACGAGGAGTTGGAGGCGTATCTGCACGGTCTGGCCGACCGACTCGGCCGCCGCCTGCGCGCCGCGCACCGCGTATGCCGAACCGTGGTGCTGCGCTTGCGGTTCGACGATTTCAGCCGGGGCACGCGCTCGCACACCCTGGCGGAGGCGACCGACAGCGGCGCGGTCGTGCTGCGGGCCGCCCGTGCCCTCCTCGCGGCCGCGTTGCCGATGATTCACGAGCGTGGCGTGACCCTCATCGGACTGTCACTGACGAATCTCGACCATGCCGAGAGTATGCAGCTGTCGCTGCCGTTCGAGCCGCGTGCGGAGTCCACGCTCGACTCGACGTTGGACGCACTGCACGACCGTTTCGGTGCGGGCGCGGTGACGCGAGCAGCGCTGCTGCGGCGTGGCGAGGGCTTCTCCGTTCCCCTGCTACCCGACTGAAACGAATGCTTGTAACTTGTGCGCGGCACGCCGGTGTGTAACAAGAAGACCGATCAGTACTTATGCCAGGATTTCGGCATGCAAGGTCGTCAGCGGGTATGCGCCCGCGTGTGGACCACCCTCGCCGCCGTGGCCGCCGTACTGGCTCCGGCGTTGCCCGCATACGCCGATCCCGGCCGCGATATCGTCGATCCGCCGCGCCGGCTCGCGTCGGTGCTGCCGACTCCGCTCGATGACCCGTTCTACACGCCGCCGCCCGGGTGGGAAGAGCTCGCACCGGGCGGACTGCTGGCGGCGCGGTCGGTCCAGCACTGGTTTCCGACCCCGGTGCGAGCGGTCGAACTGCTGCTCCGATCCACGGACGCGCGTGGCCGACCCGCACCCGTGGTCGCGACCCTGTACACGCCGACCACGGCACGGGTACGCCCCGGCCCGCGCCCGCTCATCTCCTACAACATCCCAACCAGCTCCCTCGGAAATACCTGCGCCCCTTCGTATCAGCTCAAACAGGGCATCCAGGCCGATCTCTGGTCGATCCAGCTGCTGCTCGCCGCGAACTACGCCGTGCTCGTGCCGGACCACCAGGGTCCGCGGCAGGCGTACGCCGCCGGGCATATGGGCGGACATGCCGTGCTCGACGCGGTGCGCACCGCCGTCCGGCTCGGGCTGCCCGACCTCACCCCGCAGAGCCCGATCGTGCTGTCCGGCTACTCCGGCGGCGCCATCGCCACCGGGTGGGCGGCGGAACTGGCACCCGCCTACGCACCCGAACTCGCCCTAGCCGGTGCCCTCATCGGCGGACTCCCCGCCGACTACGGCCAGCTCGTGCGCACCATGAGCGGCAATGCCGCCACGGGCGTCTTCCTCGCGGCGACACTGGGTCTCGCCCGCGAATACCCCCAGTTGCTGACACTGCTCAACGACAACGGCTGGCGGCTGGCGCACGCCCTGCGGGACGCGTGCGTCGCCGTCGAGGCGGCGCTCGGGTTCATCGCCCCCATCACCTTGGACGTGCTGACCGACCATCCCGACCCCTTCGCACTGCCCATGGTGCGAAAGGTCGTGGCGGACAACACCTTGGGCACGCTCGCACCGGAGATTCCGGTCTTGCTCTACCACGGAGTGGACGAATTCTGGATTCCGCTCGCGGGTGCGCGGGAGGTGTACGACAACTGGTGTCGGGCCGGTGCACGGGTACGGCTGGAGGTCCTGCCCGGTGAGCACTTCATGGTCGGTGCGTTCGCTGTCCCCACGCTCGCCCGGTGGGCCGACGACCTGATCGCCGGACGGCTGGTGCCCGACGGATGCTCCCGTTCAGTCGGCTAGCCCGACCAGACGGGCGCTGTCATCCCACAGTGCCGCCGCCAGATCGTCGCGACGAGCCAGTTCGGAGGGGTCCGGCCAGGTGAGCTCGCCGTGTCGCAGCGCGGCGTAGGTGCGTCCCGGCGGCGGTGTGACCGTGCCGAGCGCGAGATCCGCCAGGGCGTTCGCGGCGGCCACGCGGGTATTGAGATTGCGGTTGAACCGGCGCAGCGGAGCGCCGACCGGCGTGCCGAGGACCGACCACGCGATCCGCAGCGGCAGCGCCAGATCTCGGGCCAGCCCGGTGCCGAAGACCTGCCCCGGGTCGTAGGCGAGGGCGGTGATGTGGCGAGACCGGATGTCCGCGTGGGCATCGAGGGCGCGAACGGTGAGCACGGCGCACAGTTTCGATGCCGTGTAGGCGTGCTGGCCCGCGGTGCGGGCGTTCGGGTGGCGGCCCGGATCCCGGTCCGGGTGGGCGAGCAGTTCGGCATCGGCATGCCGGGGCAGAGCCAGGCTTGCTCCGGTCGCGGGATCGTGGGTTCCACTCGTGGTCAACACGATTCGCCCCTTCTCCGCCAGCGACGGCAGCAGGAGCCGCAGCAGCAGATAGTGGGCGAGATGATTGACGGCGAAACAGGTTTCGTAGCCGTCGGCCGTGCGTCCCGCGGCATCGGGCAGGATCGTGCCCGCGTTGAGAATCAGCACATCGATCATGTTCTCGCCCAGCGATTCCCGCACCGCCGTCGCGAAAGCCCGCACGGATTCCAGACTGGCGAGATCGAGTGCGATGGCATCGGCGGACGGGGAGCGTTCCCCCGTGATCAGCCGTATCCCCGATGAGCGCGCGAGCCGTTCCGCCGTGATCGCGCCGAAACCGGAACTGCCGCCTGTCATCACGATCGTCGTCATGTTGGCACCCTTCGATCGGGTCCGTGCCGCTGACATCGGCAAGTCTACGAGGTTCACCCCGCCCGGCCGGTCGGGTTGGCGGAATGGCTGTCGATGATCATCGGCGGCTACCGTGGGCGGGGTGCACACCCCGTCCCGAACGAGTACCGCTCTGCTGGTCGGTGGGATCGCCGCGTACGTCGCGGCGCTCGTCGTCCTGATCGGCACCGGCCACACCGCGGTGCGCTACTCCGGGGACGACGCCGAAACCGTCGCCCTGTGGCTGCTGTGGCTGCCCGCACTCGCCGGGCTGGCGCTGGCCTGGGCGATTCCGCCACGCGAACCGGCGCGGGATCCCTTCGCGGCGGCGGATCCGCGCCGGGTCACCCGACAGGCGGTCGTGTTGGCGGGGCTGGGGGTGGCGTTCACGGTGGGGCTGCATCTCGCGCCGCGGACCGACCTGTGGTTCGTTGGGCTCAAACTCGTGCTGCTGGTCGCGATTCCGTGGGCGTCGCGGCTGGTGACCTGGCGGGAATGGACCGCACCGAGCACGCGCGGCCGGTGGTTGCGTCCCTTGGCCGCGGTGGCCGCGTTCGAACTGGTCCGCTCCCTGACCGGGCCGGAGTCGGATGGCGTGGTACCGGATGTGGTGACGATCGCGCTGGTCTTCCTGCTCAATGCGGTGATCGAGGAGGTGTTCTACCGGTTCTGGCTACAGACCCGGCTCGAATCCCGCTACGGACGGTGGCCCGCCATTCTGGTGGCCAGCGTGTTGTGGGCGTCCTGGCATTCCGCGCTGCTGAGTATCGCCGGGGTGGGGGTGGACCTGGCGGCGGCCGTGGCGAAACTCGGTGTGGACGGGCTGTTCCTGGGCTATCTGTGGTCGCGGCACCGCAATCCGTGGGTGCAGCTGCTGATGCACGGACTGATCAACGCGCCGATCGTGATGCTGCTCGCCGTGCGCTGATCAAGGACGGCGGACCGTGTCGGAGATACGGGCGACGAGTCGCCACGGGCGTTCGGTGTCGGCGACGGCTTTGCCGCTGGTGAGGATCGCGCCCGCGAGCCCGCGCGCCGGATCCGCCCAACCGTACTGGGTGGTCAGTCCGCTGCGGCCGAAATGGGATTCGGTGTTCCGGCCGAACTTCGAGCGGCGGCCGCCGAGTTCGTACCCGGCCACCGAGACTCGACCGGCGATACTCGGAATCCACCTGGCCGGACGGACGGCGGCTTGGACCGTTTCCGGGTGCATGATGCGCACACCGTCCAATTCACCACCGCGCGCGAGGATTTCGTAGAACCGGGACAGTTCGTATGCCGTGGTCACCAGATTGCCCGAGGGCAGTTCCGCGGTGAGGAATGCCCGCTCGGCGGCCGCATCGGTGCGCCCGGACAGGCCGCCGCCGAGCGCACGACCGGCCAGATAGCGCCACACCCGCGACGGTCCCGGCCCGACCCGCACGCTCGGCACTACCCGGTCGACGTCCGCGGGCCGTACCCCGAAGTTGGTCCACCGGAAGCCGAGCGGTTCGAGCACCTGCTCCCGCAAATGGTCGCGCATCCGGGCGCCCGTGGCCCGCTGCACGAGCAGTCGTTGAATCAATCCGCTGGTCAGAGCGTGATACACGCGCAGGCGGCCGGGTCGCCAACTCGGTTCGAGGTCGCGCAGCGCCCGCACCGCCAGTTCTTCGTCGAGAACCAGTTCCGAACCCCGGTACGGCGGCGTGATGAACGGCACCCCCGCGGCATGCGAGAGCACATCGCCGATGGTGATGCGGTCCTTGCCGTGTGCCGCGAACTCCGGAATGTAGCGGCTCACCGGATCTTCGAGGGCGAACGCACCCTGCTCGATGAGCATGAACATGAGCGCCGCCGACACGCCCTTGGCGGTCGAGAAGCCGCAGAACGGCATCTCGGTGGTCACCACCACCTTTTCCGCTGTATCACCATCGCCTGTATCGCCATCGCCCGGCGCATTCCCCCACCCGTGTCCGATCGCCCGATTCAGCACGACCTGCCCGTGCCGCCGCACGCACACCTGGATCGCGGGAGTGGTCCCCATCCGGTACCACTCCCGCACGGCCTCCCAGATGCCGTCCACATCGGTCCCGCTCAGCCCCGCCGCCCCGGGCTCGTCCTCCCGCCCCACCGTCGTCACGGCATCCAGATCCGCCCCCACCAGCACCAACGAACTCGTGACCGCGCCCATCCGACCAGGATAGAGAAGATCAGCCGAACAGCTCCTCGGCCGTCGCCACCGTCACAGCCCGCCGCAACCACGCCTCGAGCCGCTCGGTATCCGCACACCCCAACACCCGCTCACGCACCTCGGCGCCGATCGGGATCCCTCGGGTCTCCAGCACGGTCAATACGGCCGTCGCTTCCCCTTCGGCTCGCCCCTCGCTCCTGCCCTCGGCGATATACTTCCGAGCGAAATCACTCTGATACTCATACGCCGTGCTCATCAGTACCTCCAAGTGGTTCCGCGCTGCGACCGACAGTGCGGCGTGTACGACGTCATAGTACATTTTGGCGCGCTCGTCATCGGCCTGTCGCAACCCTTCGAGCAGCGCGAACAGGACCTTGTCGGCCTGCGGCCCCTCGGCGTGCGCAATGGCCGAGAGCACGGCGCGCTCCGGCACCTCGACCGCCGAATCGCGGTCGGTGACCGCCGGAATTCCGTCCGGTCCGAGCACCATGGGCCGCAGCACCCAGCCGGGGTGCCCCATGGCTATTCCGGTCCGGCTCCATTCGGCTATCTCCGGAATCGGCGAAACAACCAGGAGGAAGACGGGACAGCGCAGGCGGGAGCGCAGCGTGGCCGCGTAGACGGGCCACGCCCAACGGCGACTCTCGTCGCGGCAGAGCTGGACCTCCACCACGATGCCCGCCACCGCCTCGCCCGCACCGTCGACCAGGGAAAGAGCGGTATCGCCGCGGAACTCCTTCGGGCCGATGTCGGTGAAGTCGCACGGTTCGGAGCGAATGTCGCGAAATGGTGGTAGACGGATGCCGAAAACCTCGGAGAGGTAGCCAGCCGCCAGCTCTGGGCGGTTACGAAACAGTTCCACCAGGCCTTCGTGCAGATAGGAGGGCACGGAGGGAACGTTAACGGGAATTCGCTGGGGGCTCAGGTGAATTGGCGTGTCGGTGTGGGGACTCGCCGGGCGGGTTTACGGGTGGGGGCCGGGGTTATGGCGGTCGATGCCCGGAGTGTCCGGGTCGATGGGATCGGAGGGCGATCGAAGGGAGTGGCCGATGGCGGTATTGCTCGGAATCGGGGTCGGGGTCGTGTCGGCCGCCGCAGTTCCCGCGGTGGCGTTCGGGGGGTCTCAGAGTTCGGACTATCCGCAGCCTGGATCGGGGTTGCCGGGTGGGTGCGTGATGTTGTGCGATTCGGGGCCGCCCGCCACGACCTGGGAGGTGCCGACACCGTGTGGATGCGAGGTTCCGCCGTACACCACGCCGGGATGGACCATGCCGTTGGGCGGCGGGCCGGTGGAGGCTCCGTTCGGTGTGCTGGGCCGGTCCTGACCGGGCGCGCGAGTCGGCGCGGAAGGCCGGATAAGGGGCGGATTGCGCCTAGGCTGGTCTGTTGTGAGCGACTCCGGGGTCAATGGCGATGACACGGTGACCGTTTCCCCCGAGGTGGGCGGCACCCCGAATGCTGTTGTCGCCGTGCCCGATGCGGTGCGTGGCGAGTTGCGGCGCGGTGTCGGGAGCGTACTGGTGGACGCGGCGGCGCTGCGGCTGGTGCGGGAGCGGTTCGACGGTGCGCAGGCGGGGGCGTTGCGCCGGTATCTGGAGGCGTCGCAGTCGGGAAATACGGTGCGGGCGTACCGGTCCGATTGGATCGGGTGGGCGGCCTGGTGTGCGGCCGAGGGGCGGCAGGCGCTGCCCGCGGACGCGCTGGATGTGGCGGTCTATCTGGCCGCCGCGGCGGACGCTCGGCGCGATACCGGCGAATGGGCGTTCAGCCCGGCCACGCTGGAGCGCAAGGCGGCGGCCATCGCGGCGGTGCACGCGGCCAATGGGCTGCCCTCGCCCACCCGGTCGGACGTGGTTCGGTTGACACTGCGCGGTATTCGCCGCACCCGCCGGACACCCCCGACCCGCAAACGTCCGGTACTGCTGCACACCCTCGACCAGCTGCTGGCCCAGCTGCCCGCGTCCGGGTGGCCGGCCGAACCGGCGCGGCGGCGCGATCGCCTGGCCTTGCTGATCGGTTTCGCGGGCGCGCTGCGACGCAGCGAACTCGCCGGGCTCCGGATCGCGGACGTGCGGGTGCAGCAGGATCACACCACCGGGGAACCGGTCCTGCTCGTGCACCTGCCCACCACCAAGACCGACCCGACCGGTGTCGCCGAGCAGCGGGTGGCGCTGCCGCGCGGGCAGCGCCCGCACACCTGCCCGGTGTGCGCCTTCGCCGACTGGGTGCGTCTCCTCGAAATCCACACGGCCGGAGGAACTGTCGCGGTCCGCGGCGCCCTCGCCGACCGGCTGCCCGACAGCGACATCCACCGTTGCCACGGCTTCACCGGCACCACCCTCGCCGAGTCCGCCGACGTGCCGCTCTTCCCCACCGTCAACCGCCACGGCGGGATCGGCGATCAGTCCATGTCCGGCCGAGCCGTCGCCGAACTGGTGAAACGCTATGCCGCCCGCGCGGGTCTGGACCCCGACCTGTTCTCCGGCCATTCCCTGCGCGCCGGTTTCGCCACCCAGGCCGCCCTGGGCGGAGCCAGCGACCGCGAGATCATGCGCCAGGGCCGCTGGTCCAATCCGCGCACCGTGCACGGCTACATCCGCACCGCGAATCCCTTGGAGGACAACGCCGTCACCAAACTCGGCTTGTAGCGATCGTGCACATCGCCGCGAGCTCGGTAGGTGCGACCACAGGCGTACCCACCCGGGACCCAAGTCGCGTTCGGGTCCAACCGTAAGGCGGATGTGCTCGGTATCGGCGATGAGTAATGCTCGACCGCGAGGTAGCCCAGCACCGATCGACGACGCCGAGGAGGACCCGCCATGCCGAGCAAGGCCCTGACTGTCGGACTCGCCGCCGCTGCCGCCGCGGTGCTCGTGGCGGGTGCCGTGGTGTGGGTGTCGAGGGACGAGCCGACGACCGCAGCCGAGGTGGTCGCCGCCCCGGTCTGGGGTGCGTGTCCCGAATCCGCCGCCGCGGATCGGATGCAGTGCGCACGGCTCACCGTCCCGTTGGATTACCGCGACCCCGACGGCCGCCGGATCGACATCGCGATCTCACGCTTGCCCAGCGCGCACCCCGACAAACGCCGAGGGGTGCTGTTCACCAACCCCGGTGGCCCCGGCGGCGCGGGTCTGGGCTATCCGGCACTGCTGGCCGCTGCGAAACTGCCGCAGTCGGTCTTGGATGCCTACGACGTGATCGGTATGGACCCCCGAGGTGTGGGCGAGTCCACGCCGGTCACGTGCGGACTGAGCGAAGCCCAGCGGCAGCGCCGGAATCTGCCCGCCTACGCCCACACCGACGCCGACGTCACGACGGAGGCCGAGTTCGCGCGGGCTGTCGCCGATCAGTGCGCCACCTCCGACAGCGCGTGGCTGCTGCCGCACACCACCACCGCGAACACCGCCCGCGATATGGACCGCGTCCGCGCGGCGCTGGGCGAGGACACGATCTCCTACCTCGGCCACTCCTACGGCACCGCGCTGGGTGCGGTGTACGCGACGATCTTTCCCGGGCGCGGCGACCGGATCGTGCTCGACAGCGCGCTGGGTCCGGGCGGCTACGACCACACCGCCTTCCGGCGGTTGGCGCGCGGGGTGCAGGAGCGCTTCCCCGATTTCGCCGCGTACGTCGCCGCACACCCCGAATACGGACTGGGCGGCACCCTGGACGAGCTCGAGGCCGCATTCGACGATCTCGCCGCCCGCCTGGACGCCGACCCGATCGGCGGCATCGACGGCACCCGGTTTCGCGGGATGACCATGGACTATCTGTTCAGCGACGCCGCCCTGCCCGCCCTGGCCGCGTCCTGGCGGGCACTCGACAACGGACAGCCCGCGCCCGAAGCGCCGCCGCCGGGCGACGTCGACAACCTCATCTCCAGCCGCCACGCGGTGCTGTGCGCGGACTCACGCTGGCCACACGAGATCGGCGACTACCAGCGCAGCGCCGCCGCGGATCGCGAGCGGTATCCGATGATGGGGGGCTCCACCGGCAATATCGTGCCGTGCGCGTACTGGCCCGATACGCGGACTGCGCCGTGGGTGCCGATCACGGATCGGGGTCCCTCCAACGTGCTCATCCTGCAGAACGAGCGCGACCCCGGTACACCGCTGATCGGTGCCCGGGAAATGCGCGAGAGCCTGGGCACGCGTGCCCGGATGGTGACCGTCGACCAGGGCGGGCACGGCGTCTATCCATTCGGGGCCAACACCTGCGCCAACGACATCGCCACCGCTTTCCTCACCGCCGGAACGCGACCCGACCGGGACACGCACTGCCCCGCGAACTGATTGCCCCCGGACGCGGGAACTCCGCTGCGTCACCGGTCATCGGTGATTCGTTCGTGCACGGTCAGCAGGACGTGGTCGAAGCGGGTGCGGGCGCGGACGTCCATGGGCGGGGTGGCGGTCGTCGCGGCCACCAGCGCCGCGGCCAGGTCGCGGAGTTTGGTGTTGGTGACCTGGGAGCGCCAGCGCAGGACCTGAAACGCCTGATCGGGTGACAGGGCGTAGATCGCCATGAGGATGCCCTTGGCCTGTTCGATCGCGGCGCGCTGTTCCACGATCTCGGGCAGGACCTCGCCGAGTAGGTCGACGGATTCGGGGAGGCTGTCGGTGAGGTCGACGCAGTAGCCGCCGGTGCCGATGACGATGCCGTCGTCGTCGGTGATCGGTTCGGACACCACGACCACCTGATGCTCGTCCCCGTCGGTGTCGATGATGCGGTGGCGGCTGGAGAACGGCGCGTGGTCGCGCACCGAGGTGACCAGTTCGGCTTCGACGCGGTCGCGGTCGTCGGGATGCTTGTGCGAGAGCAGCAGTTCCGTGCTCGGCTCGACGTCACCGGGCTCGTACCCGTGCAGGCGCGCCATCTCGTCCGACCATTCCCAGCGCTGGTCGGCGAACTCCATCCGGAACGACCCCACTCGCACCGCGTCGCCGGCCCCCACGACCTTCTCGACCGCCCGCAGGCTGTCATCACCGATGTCTTCGGATACGTCCGTCACCTCGCCAGTATTCAGGCAGCGGCCTCGGTGCGGTAGTCCGGCCAGCATGTAAATGCTGCCTTGACACGCGAGGTGTTGTCAAGGCAGCATTTACACATGGATGAATCCCCGCAGCGAGACCCCGCCGATGAGCGGGCCGTGTTCGCGAAACTGCTGTCCGCCAATGCCGAACTCGTCGCCGAGGTGCTGCACCCCGCCGACGGCAAGCCCGCCGCGTCCGTGATCGCCGCTCTACAAGCCGCCCGCAGTCTCGACAGCGTGGTGGACAGCGTGCTGCGCATGCTCGTGCAGCAGGCGCGTGTGGAGGGGCACACCTGGGCGGAGATCGGTGAGCTGTTCGGCACCTCGCGACAGGCGGCGTTCCAGCGGTTCGGCGGCCCCGACGCGGCCTTCCCGCCCGTTCCACCACCCCCGCCGATGCCGCCGATCCCGGCGATGCCACCCGTGCCGAATATGCCGATGCCACCGAAAATGCCACCCGTGCCGCACTTTTCGAGCATGCCCGCCCCGCACCCGGAGCATCACGATCACACTCGCCGGACGCCGCCCGCGTAACGCGTCGAAAGCCGCGATGCCGCTCGTGTGACAATGCGGGGGTGGATCTGAGTCAGGCGTGCCGGGCCGCGGGTATCGGCGTGGTGGCCGTCAGCGACCACCGCGGACCACCGCGACCGCATCGGGCCGTCCCTGCCCTGTCCGCGCGGCTGGTGATCAGCCTGGGCGCTCCGCTCGAGGTGCGCTACGACGGGCGCGTCGAGACCGCTCAGGCCGTCGTGGCCGGATTCCTGCGCCCCGGTGTCGCGACTCCGGCCCTGACGCTGCGGTCGGCGCAGCCGACCGTGTATGCCGAACTGTCACCCACCGCGTTCCAGCGGCTCACCGGAGTGCCGCTCAGCGAGGTGAACGCCGGTGGGGTGGATGCCGGCGCCGTGCTCCCGTGGGCGCGCTCGCTCGGCATGGAACTGGCCGCACAGCCGCCCGAGCACCGCGCCGCCGTCACCCGCCTCCGGCTGCTCGAGCAGTTGTCCCGGGCCGATTCCGTCCGGGGGGCCGAGGACGCGCTCCACACCCTGGCGCGGATCGGAGCCAGCGGAGGCAGCGCCTCGGTGGCGGACCTGGCACGCACCGCACACCTGAGCCCCCGGCGGCTGCGTGAGGTCATGCGGCAGTCGCTGGGCATCACGCCCAAATTCGCCTCTCGGATCGCACGGTTGTCCTCCGCCGTACACCGCGCCGCCACGGGCGCGGATTCCTGGGCGCAGGTCGCGGCCGAATCCGGATACCACGATCAAAGTCACCTCGTGCACGACTTTCGCGACCTCATGAACACCACGCCGTCCGGGTGGCTGCTGGAAGAGGGCCGAAATCTACAAGGCTGGCGGCGCGCCTCCTCGTGATCATGGCTGCATGAACTCCGAACTGCACCCCAAACTGTTGGTCTCCGACGCCGACTCCGCGATCGACTTCTACATCCAAGCCCTCGGTGCCGAACCGGGCCTGCGCGTGGCCGATGACGACGGTGTCGTCAACCACGCCGAACTCAGGTTGGGCGATGTCGTCTTCGCGCTGGCCCAGAGCGTGGCGGAGTGGGGATGGCGCGATCCCGAATCGGTGGGCGGCTCCCCCGTCCTGCTCACACTCACCGTGCCGGACCCCGATGCCACCGCGGCGAACATGCTGCGGCACGGGGCCCGGCTCGAAATCCCGATCGAGGACCGGCCCTACGGCAAACGCCAGGGCCGAGTGCGCGATCCGTTCGGCCATCTCTGGGTCGTCAGCGGAGAGCTCCGGTAGGCCGCCGCGGCCGAGCCGTGGCTTCGTCGCGATTACGGAGCCGACCTGTCGGCGACAGCCATCGCCGCCTCGTCTCCGTTCGGGCGCGGCATGCGCAGGATCGCCAGGGTGAGCAGGCAGCCGAGCAGCGCCAGGGCCGCCGAGGCGGCGAAGCCCGCGCGGAGGCCCTGGACATGGTCGTGAGTGGCGTCGGTGACGGATTGGGCGAGCAGGAGTACGGCGGTGACGCCGAGTCCGGAGCCGACGCGCTGGGCGGTGTTCACGGTGCCGGCCGCGATGCCGCGGTCGGTTTCGGCCACCGCTTCGACGGCGGGGGCGGTGACACCGACGAAGGCCGCGGGTAGGCCGATGCCGAAGACGACGGCGGCGGGCAGCACGTCCATCGGGTAGTCGCCGTGTTCGGGCAGGCGGGCCAGCCAGCCGAGTGCGAGCGCCTGCAGGGCCAGGCCGCCCGCGAGCACCCCGGTCGAGCCGAGCCGTTCGAGGGCGTAGGGAATCACGGTGCGGGACACCACGATATTGACCACGGCCACCGGCAGCACCGCGAGCCCGGACAGGGTCGGGCTGTAGCCCTGGGTGTTCTGCAGATACAGCGCCAGCAGCGCGAAAGCGGGCACGTGCGCCGCGCCGACGAGGGTGTTTACCGCGGCCGAACCGCTCACCCGGCGGATGTGGAACAGTCGCAGCGGCAGCAGCGGATGCGGGATGCGGGCCTCGATCAGCAGGAAGGCCGCCACGCCGAGCAGCCCGGCGATGGTCAGCGGGGCCGCAAGCGATCGGGCGTCCGGATCGCCCCACGCGCCGATGCCGTAGCCGAGGATCAGCAGTGCCACAGTTCCGGTGACCGCGCCGGGTATGTCGAGGCGTCCGCCCGACCGCGCCGAATCCCCTGGCAGCAGCACGAGTCCCGCCAGTGCCGCCACGCCCACGGGCAGATTGATGAGGAAGATCGACGGCCAGCCGAACACATCGGTGAGCGGACCGCCGACGGCCGTGCCGATGGCCGCGCCCGCCGCACCCATGGCGGTCCAAACGCCGAAGGCCCGCCGCCGCGCGGCCGGATCGGTGAAGGTCGCGGTCAGCAACGCCAGCTGCGCCGGAATCACGACCGCCGCGCCGACGCCCTGCAGTGCCCGGGCGGCGATCAATACCGTTGGGCTTCCGGCGAATCCGGCCAGCGCCGACGCAGCGGTGAAGACCGCCAGGCCCACGCCGAACATGCGCCGCGGACCGTACAGGTCCGCGGCCCGCCCACCGAGCAGCATGAACCCGCCGAAGGCCAGCAGATAGGCGTTGGTGACCCAGCCGAGCCCGGCCTCACCGAGCCCGAACCGCTGCCCGATCGCGGGCAGCGCCACGTTGAGCACCGTCGTATCCAAGAAGATCACCAGTTCCACCACGGTGATCAGCAGTAGTTGCAGACGCCCCGTACCCCGCATTGCCGATATCCTTTCACTAGAGCGTCGATCTAGTGAAAGGATTGACTAGAGCCCTGCTCTAGTCAAGTAGGATGTGAGCCATGACCGCGAAGACCACCGGCGTGCGCGCGGCCCGCGCCTCGGCCAATCGCACCCGCATGCTCAGCGCCGCGCGGGAGCTGTTCACCACCCGCGGCTACACCGCGACCACCATGAAAGCCATTGCGGAACAGGCCGGAATGGCCGTGCAGACGCTGTACTTCACCTTCGCCACCAAACGTGCCATCCTCACCGAACTCCTGGATGTGGAGATCGCGGGCGATGCCGAACCCGTGGCCACCCTCGATCGGCCGTGGTTCGCCGAGGCGGTGGCGGCCCCACCCGAGGAACAGCTGCGCCTCCAGGTGGTCGCCGCCGGACAGATCCTGGGGCGCGTCACTCCACTGCTCGAGGTGGTGCGATCGGCGGCCGCCGACGATGCCGAGATCGCGGAGCTGTGGCAGACCAATCTGGCCCAGCGCCATACCGTCCAGGCGCGCTTGGCCGAGGCGCTCGCCGCGAAGACGCCACTGCGCGGAGGTCTCGATGCCGCCAGGGCCGCCGATATCGCCATGGTCGTACTCGCCCCCGAGACCTACCACCTGTTGGTCGGTGAACGCGGGTGGTCCGAATCCGCCTGGCAGGACTGGGCGGTCGACGCGCTGAGAACTCAATTGCTTCCACACGATTCCGCGATCCGTGCATAATGCTGGTCGACCGACCAGCATTGCCCCATCGGATTCCACTGCCCGGATGAGGAGTTCCATGCGCCCCCGCACCCGTCGCCAGGTCCTCGCCGCCCTCACCGGGGCCGCGCTACTCACCGTGACGGCTCCGGCGGCAGCGACGCCCGCGTCCGCGCCGCTGCCACCCATGGGGCCTGGATTCCATTGGGGCGTAGCCGCTTCCGGCTTCCAGTCGGAGGGGCACGCGCCCGACAGCAACTGGACCCGCTACATCGCCGGGAATCCGGACTACGACCCGTATCTGAACAGCGTCGACTTCTACTCGCGCTACGCCTCCGATATCGCGCTCGCGCGGCGACTCGGCGTGAACACCTACCGCATCGGCATCGAATGGGCCCGGCTCCAGCCGGAGCCCGGCGTCTGGGACGAGAACGCCTTCCGCTTCTACGACGCGGTCATCGACGCCATCGTGGCCGCGGGCATGCGGCCCATGCTCACGCTGGACCACTGGGTGTACCCCGGCTGGCAGGTCGATCGCGGCGGCTGGCGCAATCCCGCCATGCTCGACGACTGGCTGACGAATATGCGAAAAGTCGTGGACCGCTACGCCGCTCGCGATCCGCTGTGGGTCACCATCAACGAACCGGCCATCTACATGACGAACGAGGTCCGCAACGGCGGTCTGTCGGCGGCCGAACTGCCGCTCATGCAGAGCCGCCTCATCGCCGCCCACAACGGCATCTACGACTACATCCACCAGGTGCGCCCGGATGCGATGGTGACCAGCAATGTCGCCTACATTCCCGCCGTCGACGAGGCGGTCAACGGCGCGATGCTGGCCGGGATCGCGGACCGGCTCGACTACGTGGGCATCGACTACTACTACGGCATATCCCCGGAGGTGCTGCCCGCGATCTCCCCGGACGCACTGTCCGAACTGTGGAAGATGCCGTTACAGGCCGATGGGATCTATTACACGCTGCGGCATTTCGACCGCATGTTCCCCGGTAAACCGCTCTACATCGTGGAGAACGGCATGCCGACCGAGAACGGGCTGCCCCGCGCCGACGGTTACACCCGGGGCGACAATCTGCGCGACACCATCTACTGGATCCAGCGCGCCAAGGCCGACGGCATGAACGTGATCGGGTACAACTACTGGAGCCTCACCGACAACTACGAATGGGGTTCCTACACGCCGCGTTTCGGCTTGTACACCGTCGACGTTCGATCCGATCCGAGCCTGACGCGACGCCCCACCGACGCGGTGGAGGCCTACCGCGCCATCGTCGGTGACGGCGGCGTCCCGGGCGACTACCTGCCCACCCGCGCACCGGCCACCTGCTCACTGGTCGACGTGCCGTCCAGCTGTACCGATCCGGTGCCGCTCCCCCGCTGAGAGCGGCGCCATCGGCGCGCCTGACCCGGGTCACAGCTATCTGACAGCTACGATTTTCGCATGCGCTCCAGGCTGCGTCGCCGCGTAATCACCGGACTGACAACCGCGGCGGCATGCCTGCTGGTGGCACCGCATGCGGCGGCCGTACCGCCGTCCGTGCGCGGTGGGCTCGGTGACGATTTTCTCTGGGGCGTGGCCGCGTCGGGATTTCAGTCCGAGGGCGCGACCCCCGATAGCAACTGGACCCGCTACATCGAGGCAAAGGGCTACGAACCGTACGGGCAGTCGGTGGACTTCTATCACCGCTACGCCTCGGACATCGCACTCGCCGCCCATCTCGGCGCGAAGGTCTTCCGAATCGGCATCGAATGGGCGCGGGTGCAGCCGCAACCGGGCCAGTGGGACGAGGATGCGTTCCGCTTCTACGACGCGGTGGTCGCCGAGATTCTCGACCATGGCATGCGGCCCATGCTCACCCTCGATCACTGGGTGTATCCGGGCTGGGTGGCCGATCGCGGCGGCTGGAACGACCCCGCCATCGCCGAGGATTGGCTGCGCAACGCGCGGCGGGTGGTGGACCGGTACGCGGACTGGAATCCGGTCTGGGTCACGGTGAACGAGCCGGTCGCCTACATCATGCACGAGGTGCGCCACAACGGCACCGACGCCGGGCGGATGCTGGACCTGGTCGCGCGGGCGCACAACGATATCTACGACTACATCCACCGGGTGCAGCCGGACGCGCGGGTCACCAGCAATGTCGGCTATGTCGCCGGAGCCGAGGCCGAGGTGAACGGCCCGCTGCTGGACCGCATCGGCGCGAGGCTCGACATCATCGGTGTCGACTACTATTTCGGCCTTCAGGCTCCCGAGGCGTCCACCGACGGTTCGGTGCCGCCCCCGGCGGGCATGTGGGAGCTGCCGGTGCGCCCGGAGGGCATCTACTACGCGTTGCGCCATTACGCGGAGCGCTTCCCGGACAAGCCGCTCTACATCGTCGAGAACGGAATGCCCACCGAGGACGGCGCACCCCGCGCCGACGGCTACACCCGATCCGACCACCTGCGCGACACCGTTTACTGGATTCAGCGCGCCAAGGCCGACGGCATGAACGTGATCGGCTACAACTACTGGAGCATCACCGACAACTACGAATGGGGTTCCTACGCACCCCGTTTCGGGCTCTACACCGTCGACGTCCGCACCGACCCGAACCTCACCCGCACCCCCACCGACGCCGTCGACACCTACCGCGACATCATCGCGGTCGACGGCGTGCCCGCCGAATACCGCCCGGTGCGGCCGCTGTCGGACTGTGCACTGGTCGATCCGCCGGCCAGCTGTGAGCACCCGGTCACGGTGCCGGAGGTGGAGTTCGCGGGGCAGACCGCCTCGTAGCACCGGGAGTTCCCGGGATCCCGGTCGGGTGAGGTTCCGGAGTGGCTGAAGTTCCGGAGCACCACAGCGCCGGAATAGCTGAGTGCCAGTCGAATCCGCGCCGCATTGTTAGGGTTGGCGAACGTCCAGTACTGTTTCGAGCCCTTCGCCGAATAGCAACGACGCGTTCCGCGAGACTCCCCGATCCACACCGGGAGCCGCCATGCCCAAGTGGACCACCGCCGACATCCCCGATCAGCACGGCCGGGTGCACATCGTGACCGGCGGCAACGGCGGTCTCGGCGCCGCCATCGCCCGCGCCCTGCACGATGCCGGGGCCCGGGTGATCCTGGCATGCCGCAATATGACCAAAGCCGAGCGGGTCGCCCGCGAACTCGGCACGCGCGCCGAGGCCCGCCCGCTGGACCTGGCCGATCTCGCCTCGGTGCGCGCCTTCGCCGAGACCGTCGACTATGCCGATGTGCTGGTCAACAACGCGGGCGTGATGGCGATCCCGTTCGAGCGCACCGTCGACGGCTTCGAAAAACAGCTCGGAACCAACTATCTCGGTCATTTCGCCCTCACCGGGCTACTGCTGGACCGGGTGCGCGATCGGGTCGTCTCGATGAGCAGTCACACCCATCTCATCGCCGGCCTGGATGTCGACGATCTGGATTGGCAGCGGCGCGGCTACCGGCGCTACGGGGCGTACGCGCAATCCAAACTGGCCAATCTGCTGTTCGCCTACGAATTGCAGCGGCGACTCGATGCGGCCGGTGCGCCGGTGCTGTCGGTCGCCGCGCATCCCGGATACGCCGAGACCGATATCGTCACCCGCAGCGGGACGCTGCTGCGGTTCGTCACCACACCGCTACACCGTCTGACCACCGCGCTGCCCTGGCTGAACCCGGGGCAGAGCCCTGAAATGGGCGCGCTGCCACTGCTGTTCGCGGCGACCGCCGAGGTCGAGCCGGGTGGATACTACGGCCCGAACAGACTATTCGGTTTGCGTGGATATCCGATGCGAACGTCATCGAGCCACGCCTCCTACGATCGCGAACTCGCCCAACGACTCTGGGAGCGGTCCGAGAAGCTCACCGATGTGCGCTTCGATTTCGCCCATTTCGGACCTCGGTGAGGAATCACTCAGCGAAGGTGTCAGCCTTCGGGCGGGTCACCCGCTAGCCTGGCGACATGCCAGCAAACACCCGGTATCTCAGTGATCCGCCTTGCAGTCGATGCAAATCCGGCGCGACCTCGGGTAAGGGTGGGTGCGGATCATGACCACGGTCAACGCGTTCGAGCCCTCGGTGAAGAACGAGCTACCGCGCACCGAGGCCCACGTCATCGCCCTGTGCAATCAGAAGGGCGGCGTCGGCAAGACCACCTCCACCATCAATCTCGGTGCCGCGCTCGCCGAAACCGGTCTACGCGTCCTGCTGGTGGACCTCGATCCGCAGGGAGCGCTGTCCGCGGGTCTGGGGGTGCCACCCCACGACCTGAACGTGACGATCTACGACCTGCTCGGCAAGTCGGCGCCGCCGGTCGAGGAGGTCGTGATGCCGACCCGGGTCGACAACATGCATCTGCTGCCCAGCAATATCGACCTGTCCGCGGCGGAAATCCAACTGGTCAACGAGGTTGGTCGGGAACAGTCGCTGCGACGGGTGCTGGACCCGGTCCGGGACCGCTACGACTACATCCTCGTCGACTGCCAGCCTTCCCTGAGCCTGCTCACCGTCAACGCGCTGGCCTGCGCCGACGGGGTGATCATTCCGATGGAGTGCGAGTTCTTCTCGCTGCGCGGCCTGGCCCTGCTGACCGACACCATGGAGAAGGTGCGCGAGCGGCTGAATCCGAAGCTCACCCTCTCGGGCATCGTGGTCACCATGTTCGACGGGCGGCTGCTGCACTCGCGGCAGGTCATGGCCCGGGTGGGTGAGGTCTTCGGCGACCGCGTCTACGACACCGTCATCTCCCGCACGGTCCGGTTCCCCGACGCCACCATCGCCGGGGAACCCATCACCACCTGGGCACCCCGCTCTTCGGGGGCCGATCAGTATCGGGCCCTGGCCCGCGAGGTGATTCAGCGCACGAGTTCGTGACTCACTCGGCGCGGGCGCGCCACCAGCAGTGCGCCCAGCGCCAGCGCCGAGCCCAGCCACAGCACGCTACCCACCCCGAGGCCGTTCACGGCCAGACCGCCGATCAGCGCGCCGAGCGCGATGGACAGGTTGAAGGCCGAGACGTACATCGACGACGCGGCCTCCGGATCCCGCGGCGCGGTGTCGAGAATCCAGGTCTGGAAGGTGACCGGCACCGCGCCGTAGCCCAGGCCCCAGATGACGAGGGTGACGGCCGCCGTCACGACGGTGTGGTCGACGGCCAGCAGGGTCAGCATGCCCGCGGCCAGCAGGATCGCCAGTCCGACGACGGTGTGCCGCAGGTATTTCGCGATGAGCGCCCCGGCGATGAAGTTGCCGCAGATGCCCGCGACGCCGAAGACCAGCAGCAGCGCGCCGATCACGCCGTCATCCACGCCGTGGGACAGCAGCACCGGGCGGACGAAGGTGTAGGCCAGGAAATGTCCGGTGACGACCAGGAAGGTCAGCGCGATTCCGGCCCGGACACCCGCGTTGGTGGTGAACACCCGGGGCAGATCGCCGAATACCAGGGTGCGCCGCGCGGGCACCTTCGGCATCAGCAGCACGAGGCAGACCAGGGAGATCAGGCCCAGCACGCCGACCGCGGCGAAGGCGATCCGCCAGCCGCTCAGGTCGCCGAGCAGGGTGCCGGTGGGAACACCCAGGACCGAGGCGGTCTCGACCCCGCCGAAGATGACCGCCGTGGCCCGCGTGACATGGTGCGGCGGCACCAGGCGCAGTGCGATGCCGCCCGCCAACGCCCAGAAGCCGCCGACGCTGACGCCGATGAGCACCCGCGCGAGCAGGATCAGCGTGAAGTCGGTGGCGAAGGCGGACGCCAGGTTCGCCGCACCGACCAGGCCGACCAGGACGGCGAGCACGACGCGCCGGTCGATCCGGCCGGTGGCGAGGGTGACCAGCGGCGCGGAGACGGCGGCGACCAGGCCGGGGACGGTGACCATCAGGCCCGCGACGCCCGCAGAGATACGCAGGTCGGCGGCGACCGGTGTGAGCAGGCCGACCGGGAGCAGTTCGGAGGTCATGAGGGCGAAGATGCCCAGGGTGACGGCCGAGACGGCCAGCCATCCGCGCACCGCCGACGGAGTGTCGGCGGTGGCGGTGGTCGCGAGGAGAGACATGGCGGCACAGTTCCTTTCGGTGGAACACGGTGACGGATGGACGGCCGTGCATTCACCGTAGGAGTGGCAATGACCCGGAGTAGGGTGCAATCCTGTGCCAGATTCATGGGTCAATCGCGAGGCGGGCGCCGATCTGCATCTGGAGCTCAGCGGCCGGGGTAGTCGCCGCGCCCAGGTGATGGAGGCGCTGCGGGAGGCCGTCCGCTCGGGACGTCTGGCCCCGGGCACCCGGCTGCCGCCCTACCGCGGCCTCGCCCGCGATCTCGGGATCGCCCGCAATACCGTGGCCGACGCGTATGCCGAACTGGTGGCGGAGGGCTGGCTCACGGCGCGGGTGGGGTCGGGCACCCGGGTGGCCGAGCGCGCCGTACCTCGCGAACCCGAGCAGCCGCACCGGATCTCGCCGCCGCGGCGCCGCCTCGGTCACGACCTGCTGCCGAGTTCGCCCGATGCGGCGGCGTTCCCGCGCACGGCCTGGCTCGCCTCCGCCCGGCGCGCGCTGGCGGCCGCGCCGAACGACGCCTTCGGCGTGGGGGATCCGCGAGGTCGCCCCGAACTACGGGAGGCGCTGGTGGAGTATCTCGCGCGGGCCCGCGGGGTGCGGGCCGACAGCCACCGGGTGATCGTCTGTTCGGGCTTCGCGGAGGGGCTGCGGCTGCTCGGTGCGATCCTGCCCGGACCGGTGGCCGTGGAGTCCTACGGTCTGGGATTCCACCGGGAGATCCTGCACGAGTGCGGATTGCGCACGATTCCGCTGCCGGTCGACGCCCACGGTGCCCGGATCGCCGAACTTCCCGACACCGGGGCCACTGCGGCGCTGCTCACCCCCGCGCACCAGTTTCCGACCGGCGGCCCGCTGCATCCGGAACGTCGTGCGGCCGTGGTCGATTGGGCTCGCTCCCACGGGGCGCTACTGCTCGAGGACGACTACGACGGCGAATTCCGCTACGACCGGGACCCGGTCGGCGCGGTCCAAGGCCTCGACCCCGACCGGGTGGTGTATTTCGGCTCCACCAGCAAGAGCCTCTCCCCCGCATTGCGCCTGGGCTGGCTGGTCGTGCCCGCCCGGCTGGTCGACGCCGTGCTCGCCGCCAAGGGGCCGCGGGAACTGTCCACCGGTGTCATCGATCAGCTCACCCTCGCCGATTTCCTGACCTCCGGCCGCTACGACAGCCACCTGCGCCGCATGCGCGCCGTCTACCGTCGTCGCCGAGACCTGTTGACCCGCATCCTCGCCGAGCGCTTCCCGCACATTCGGGTCGGCGGCATCGCGGCGGGTATGCACGCCGTCCTCGAACTGCCGGACGGCACGGAGGAGGCCACGCTGCGCGCGGCCCACCGCCTCGGCCTGGCACTCGACGGGTTCCGGTCCTACCGCCACCCCGACAGCACCATGCCACCACGCGACGGCCTCGTGATCGGCTACGGCACCCCGCCCGAGCACGCCTATGCCGCCGCGCTCGACGCGCTGTGCCGGGCCCTGCCGACGTGAGCTGCCCAGAGCCGCGTGAGCTACACGAAGCCGCATGAACTATACGAAGCCGTCTGCGTGACACCGAGCCGCGCGGGCTACTTCGTGGTCGTTCCGGCGCAGCGCGATCGGTAGTCGGTCAGATCGAGCACCTCGGCGAAACGGCCACAGCGCGGCTCGCTCGCGGCCAAGCGGACCGCCGCGGCCAACAGGTCCATCCCGTGCGCGGCCAGCAGTTCCATTCCGGCCGAATCCTCGGATCGCAGGTCGATCAGATCCCGGAAGAAGCGTCCGACGACGCCCACCGCGCCGGTGCCGGGCAGCGGCACACCGGTTCGAATCTCGTTGGGGCGCAAACCCGTCCGCTCCAGGATCGGCTCGAGGGGCACCTGCGCGACAATGCGGTCCCAGCAGTCGTCCACGCAGACGGTGTAGGGCCGTCCGGTATCGAGCAGGTACATCTCGCCCGGATGCGGTCCGGGTACCCGCTCCCCCTGCTCGAGCCAGCCCGGCGCACCGCCGCACTGGATGACGGCGAACAGCATCGGCTCCTCGGACAGCGCCACCAGGCGGCGGGTGCGACGAGCCACCTGGGCACTGGCCCGGACACGGGACAGGGTGAGATCGCCGAACTGGGCCGCGTCCACGCGCCCGTGGAAATCCCCCAGGTGTACCGGCGAGACGGACATGGGCACATAGGCGGCGCTCACCGCCC
Source organism: Nocardia sp. CC213A (assembly GCF_030766805.1). NCBI lineage: Bacteria > Bacillati > Actinomycetota > Actinomycetes > Mycobacteriales > Nocardiaceae > Nocardia > Nocardia sp. CC213A. Next base: position 8,568 of record NZ_JASFXA010000024.1, on the reverse strand, counting down.
CTTCCCACGCCTCGAACGCCTGTGCCGCGGATACCCCCGCCGAGGTCCTCACATCGATCACGCCGCGACCGGTCGAGTCAACCACGCTTCCATTGTGGCAGCCGCGGCGCTCATAACCAGCCGGTTGCCCACTGCAATATCAGACAACTGACCGACAGCACCACGGCGAGAATGCCGCCGAAGAGCAGTGGCCTGCCGCCACCAATGCGAATGTGACTCCAGCTCAACGATGTTCCGATCGCGGCCAGCGCCGCCGCGATGAGCCAGGCGCTGACCGACCCGAGGGCCGCCGCCCATACGGTCGGAATCAGGCCGGTGCTCGCGAGCACCGAGGCCACGACGAACAGCGCCACGAACACCGGCACCGCCCGCCAGGGCGCTGCGGCCCGCTCCGACCGCCGGACGGTCAGGTGCACACCGAGACACAGCGGCACGATCAGCAGGCTGCGCACCATCTTCACGGTGACCGCGAACTGCGCGGCGGCCGGGCCGAAGATCACCCCCGCCGCCACCACCGAGGAGGTGTCGTTGATGGCGGTGCCCGCCCAGAGCCCGAAGGACTGCTCCGACAGCCCGAGCGCGCTGCCCAGCGGCGGAAAGACCAGTACCGCGGCGATATTGAAGACGAAGATGGTGCCGAGGGCGTAGGCCAGGCGCTCCCGCTCCGGACGCAGCACCGCGGCCACGGCGGCGATGGCGGACGCGCCGCAGATGGCGGTGCCCGCCGCCACCAGAATGGCCGAGTCCCGCTCCAGTGCGAGCATTCGCCCGATCAGGACGGCGGTGACCGCACACACCAGGAGGGTGCCGAGCAGCACCGCCGAGGTGCGGTGGCCGACGGCGAGCAATGCCGGCAGCGGCAGGCCGAGGCCGAGCAGGACGATGGCGAGGGCCAGCAGGCGCTGTCGGGCGATGCGTAGGCCGGGGGCGAGGACTCCCGCCTCCTCGACGGAGCGTCGCCACACCGCCCCGAACAGCGCTCCCGCGCCGAGGGCGAGAATCGGTGCGCCGACGGCGGGCAGTGCGTGACCGAGCAGGGTGGCGATGGTGGCCAGCGCCAGCGCCAGCGCGAGACCGGGCAGGGATTTGCGAATGGTGAGCACGCGATCACCCTGGCGCGGCCCGAAATAGGGCGGTAGCCACTGAAATTCGACGAGCTCATAAGCGGGACTCATGAGCTGCCGGCACTTCGCCCACCGAATCCCGTCGAAACTGTCCGCTGCCGCGTAGTCAACTGGTAATACTCACCGGCGCGCAATCGTTTTCGCAGGTGAGGGCGTTTTCTTGGAAACCGTAACTGGCGTAACGAGCCGGTAATTACTCGAAACGCCGCATGTAACCAGCCGTTTCCACCATGTGCTGCATGACAGGCAAGACGTATTCCGGACAGCCGGATCGCGGCGGTGTGGTGAATTCCACGACCGGCCGCCGTTCGGCTCCCGCACGCCGCATTCGAGATATCCTGCGGGCCCGTATTCGCAGCGGCGTGTACGGAAATCGCCCGCTGCCGTCGGAGACTCAACTGGCGGCGGATTTCGCCACCAGTCGCAATATCGTGCGCGACGCCCTCGCACTGCTGCGCGACGAGGGGATGGTCGATCGGGTGCCGGGGGCGGGCACCTTCGTGGTGGCCGACAAGGCCGTCCAGGGGCTGGACCGGCTGCGCGGGCTGGCGGAGACCTTCGACACCGGCAGTGACCGGGTGCTCAACACGGTGCTGCTGGCCAAGGTGGTGCCCGCGACCCCGATGGTGGCCGAACGCCTCGAACTGGAACCGGCGACACCGGTGGTCGCGCTGGAACGGCTGCGCTGCCTCGACGGCGTGCCGCTGTCCCTGGACGCCAGCTATCTCACCGCCGACGTCGGTGCTCCGCTGTTGGAGCTCGATCTCACCGGCTGCGATGTCTTCCGGCTGTTGGAGGCCGAACTCGGGCTGCCGCTGGGCTCGGCCGCCATCTCTATCGAAGCCGTCGCGGCCGATCCGACCGTGGCCGGACTGCTGGCGGTGCGGCCCGGATCGCCGCTGCTGTTGATGGAGCGGCTCACCTACACCGATTCCGGCCGACCCATCGACCTCGAATACGTCCGCTACCGCGGCGACCGCTTCTCGCTGTCGGGCCGTCTGCATCGCGCACCCGTCACACCGAATCGCGGTGTGACCGAACCGCTGGAAAGGATCTGAGATGGCCGCGAATATCCCGCCGGTGACCCACCGGCAGGAACTGACCTGCGACGTACTGGTGATCGGCGGCGGCACGGCGGGCACCATGGCCGCACTCACCGCCGCCCGCCGCGGCGCGAACGTGCTGCTGTTGGAGAAGGCGCACGTCCGCCACTCCGGTGCGCTGGCCATGGGGATGGACGGCGTCAACAACGCCGTGGTGCCGGGCAAGGCCAGTCCGGAGGACTACGTCGCCGATATCACCATCGCCAATGACGGCATCGTCAACCAGCGCACCGTGTATCGGACCGCCACCCGCGGTTTCGAGATGGTGCAGCGGCTGGAGGGCTACGGCGTCAAATTCGAGAAGGACGAGCACGGCGAGTACGCGGTGCGCAAGGTGCACCGCTCCGGCAGTTACGTGCTGCCGATGCCGGAGGGGCGCGATGTCAAGAAGGTGCTCTACCGCACGCTGCGCGCCCGCGACGTGCGCGCCAAGGTCACCATCAGCAACCGGGTGATGCCGGTGCGGGTGCTCACCGTGGGCGGGCGCGCGGTGGGCGCGGTCGGGTTCGATACCAGGACAGGGGAATTCGTCACGGTGTCGGCGGGCGCGGTGATCCTGGCGGCCGGGGCCTGTGGGCGGCTGGGGCTGCCCGCGAGCGGTTACCTGTACGGCACCTACGAGAACCCCACCAATGCGGGCGACGGCTACGCCATGGCCTACCACGCGGGCGCGGAACTCTCCGGCATCGAGTGTTTCCAGATCAATCCGCTCATCAAGGACTACAACGGCCCGGCCTGCGCGTACGTCGCCAATCCGTTCGGCGGCTACCAGGTCAATGCCGAGGGCAATCGCTTCGTGGACTGCGACTACTGGTCCGGGCAGATGATGGCCGAGGTCAAACGCGAACTCGACAGCGCGCGGGGGCCGATCTACCTCAAGCTCAGCCATCTGCCCGATGCCACCATCCGCCAGATCGAGGGCATTCTGCACACCACCGAACGGCCCACCCGCGGCACCTTCCACGCCGGCCGCGGCACCGACTACCGCACCCGCGACATCGAGATGCACATCTCCGAGATCGGTTTGTGCAGTGGGCATTCCGCGTCCGGAGTCTGGGTGGACGAGTACGCGGCCACCACGGTGCCCGGCCTCTACGCCGCCGGGGACATGGCACTGGTGCCGCACAACTACATGATCGGGGCCTTCGTCTACGGCGATATCGCCGGTGAGAGCGCCAGCGACTACGCGGCCGGGGCCGCGCATCCGGCGCTGCCGGAGGATCAGATCGAGGCGGCGCACGCCCTCATCTACCGCCCGCTGAGCAATCCGGACGGGCCGCCGCAGCAGCAGGTCGAATACAAGCTGCGCCGCTTCGTCAACGACTATCTGCAACCGCCGAAATCGCAGCGCTACCTGACCCTCGGGCTCGAGGCGTTCGAGCGCATGCGCACCGATATCGACCGGATGGGCGCGCGTACCCCGCACGAACTCATGCGCTGCGCGGAGGTGACCTTCATCCGGGACTGCGCCGAGATGGCGGCGCGGGCGTCGCTGCGCCGGACCGAGAGCCGCTGGGGTCTGTACCACCAGCGCGCCGATACTCCGGAACGCGATGATGCCGCATGGTTCTGCCACCTGAACCTCTTCCGCGACGACACCGGCGCGATGGCCTTCCGCACCCGGCCGGTGGCTCCCTACATCGTGCCGGTGCCCGGCTTCGTCCGCCCCGACGGCGTCGCCGATGTGGCGGCCCCTGTGCTCGCCGGTGCCTGGAGCGGCCGATGAGCGCGCGGCTGCTGGCACTCGTGGAGCTGGCCGAGGAGTGTCCGGAGCTGTCCGAACTGCGCCCCTACCTGGACGATTCGGATCCCGAGGTGCGGCGGACCGCGCTGTCGGTGCTGAGCGAGACCACCGAGGAGTGGGCAGACTCCGCGCCGATCATCGCGCGCGGCCTCACCGATCCGGACGGTTCCGTGCGGCGCACCGCCATCGGGCTGCTCACCGAACTCGTCGAAGTGCTGGTTCCCGGAACGGAATTCGACGCGGCGCTGCGGGAGGCCGTCGCGGCCGCCGACGCGGAGGTGCGCGCCGCCGCCATCGAGGCGCTGTGGCGGCATCGGCGCACCGATGCTCACGAACTGTTCGGATGGTTCATCGACGCCGACCCGGCGGTACGGCTGGCCGTGATCGGCGGGCTCACCTCGGTGGACGCACTGGAACACCTGCACGCGGCCGCCGCCGACGCGGTCGCGCTGGTGCGCATCGGCGTCGCCAAAGGTATTGCGGCGGTCAGCGATCCGCGTGGTTCGGCCACCCTGGTCACCCTGGCCGCCGATCCCGACCCGCTGGTGCGGGCCGCCGCGCTGACCGGCTTGGCCCACACCGGCTGCGGTGACGAGGCGGCGGCGCTCGCGGTCGCCGCGCTCACCGATCCGGCCTGGCAGGTCCGCCAGGGCGCGGCCGTCGCGCTGGCGGTGGCCGACCCCGATATCGCCGCGCCCGCACTGGTGGCCGCGGTGACCGATCCCAATCTCGACGTGCGCAAGGCGGCCGTGCGCGGTCTCGCCGAACGCATCGCCGCCCACTCGGAGGTCGTCGCCGCCCTCCGCACTGCCCTGGAGGACCCGGACGCCGATGTCCGCGCCTTCGCCCGCATCGGCATCGCCAACTCCGGAAAGGAACTCTGATGGCTCAGGCATCCACCCGCCTCGACGTCCCCGTCTCGATCGACGAGGCGAAATGCATCGACGGCTGCACCCTCTGCGTCGACATGTGTCCGCTCGATTCGCTCGCCATCCACCCCGACACCGGCAAGGCGTACATGCACGTCGACGAATGCTGGTACTGCGGTCCCTGCGCGGCCCGCTGTCCGGTGGACGCGGTGACCGTCGACATCCCGTACCTGTTGCGCTGAGTCCGGCGGGAGCACAACGATGATGAGGACACCACGCACCCGTTTCGCCGCCCTGCTACTCGGGGCGGTCAGCCTGGCGACCGCGCTCGCCGCCTGTGGATCCGACGCGGATCCCGATACCGTCGCCGTGAACATCGGCTATCAGTCCAAGACCATCAACACCGTCACCGCCGGTACCCTGCTGCGCGAATTGGGGTTGTTGGAAAGCAAACTCGCCGAGATCGGGGCGAGCAACGGCAAGACCTACGAGGTCAGCTGGCACGACTTCGCCTCCGGTCCGCCGCTGACGGCCGAGATGATCGCGGGCAAGGTCCACATCGGGTCGATGGGTGACTATCCGCTGTCGGTCAATGGCGCGAAGACCGCGAAGCTGCCCGATGTGGCGACCCGGTGGGTCAGCACCACGGGCTACAACCTGCGCGGCTCGCTCAATCAGGTGGTGGTGCCGCTGTCGTCGACCGCCGAGGACATCGAGGATCTGCGCGGGCAGGTGGTGTCCACCAGCCTCGGATCCACCGCGCACGGCAATTTCGTGAGCGCACTCGCCGCGGCGGGCATGTCCACGGAAGATGTGCGACTGCTCGGCCAGGATCCGCCGGTGGGTGTGACCGCGTTGGAGACCGCGCAGGTCGCCGCGCTGGCCCAGTTCGTGCCGTTCCCGCAGCGGGTGATCTTCGCCGGACAGGGACGGCTGCTGCACGACGGGAACACCGGGGTGCCCACCTTTCACGGGGTGGTCGCCAACGAGCGCTACACCAGCGCGAATCCCGAAGTGCTGACCGCGTTTCTGGAGGCGCAGCGGGAGGCCACCGAGTACCTCTACGACAATCCGCTGGAAGCCGCCGTCCGGGTCGCCGACGCCACCGGGCTGCCGCCGGAGGTCGTCTACCACTACAACGGACCCAACGGCGTGGTCACCTTCGATCTCACCATCAAGCCGGAGCTGATCGCCGCGGTCGAGACCGGGCTGCCGTTCCTGAAGGAACTCGGCGCGCTCGAGGACCTCGACCTGGCGTCGTTCGTCGACACCGGTGCGCTCGAGCAGCTCTATGGCGGTGAATACGAGAGCGCCACCGCCTCGCTCGCCAATCCCGCCGCCATCACCGGCACCGACGCGGTGTGCGGGCTGCCGGTGGACGATCCGGCGACCGCCTCGGAGGCGTGGCCTGCCGATGCCGACCGCACCAGCGTGGCCGCCACCCCCACCTGTCTGCTGCGCCTGGTCGCGGCCGGTGGCGAATTCCGGGCCCTCTACGTGCCCGACGCCAGGTCCGGCACCCGCATCTTCGGGCAGTACGCCAGCTGGGTGCTCGATCCGGCGGCCGCACCCGAACAGCGGCTGCTGCCGTTCGGCGCGATCGGCGACGCCCGCGCCTACGCCGCCGCACACCCCGGCACCACGGTGCTCGATTACCAGGCCGCGCTGGCCGCGACCGCCTCCGATTGACGGGAGTTGCTATGACCACCACCGATGCCCGGGTACGGGCAGCGACCGACACCACCACCGAACCGGCAGCCCCCGCACGTGAGCGGGCCGTCGGACAGCGGCTGCGCCCCGCCCGGCACCTGCTGCCGGTGCTGCCCGTCCTGGGCGCGGTGCTGGCCTGGCATGTGGTGACCGAGATGGACCTGGTCGCCTGGCTGCGCTTCGACAAACTGCCCGGCCCGCTGGATGTGGCCGCCTCGCTGCGGCTGCAACTGGAGAGCGGGGTGTTCTACGAGCACATGGTGGCCAGCCTGCGCCGCATCCTCAGCGGCTTCGCCATCGCCGCCGTGCTGGGAGTGGCCGCGGGCATGGCCATCGGGCGCTCCCGGATCACCGCCGCACTGCTGCGGCCACTGCTCGAGGTGGCCCGGCCCATTCCGGCGATCGCCCTGGTGCCCATCGCGATTCTGCTGTTCCCGACCAGTGAGCAGGGCATCGTCTTCATCACCTGTTTCGCGGCGTTCTTCCCGGTGACCGTCTCCACCATCCACGCCATGAAGGCGCTGCCGCAGGTGTGGACCGATGCCGCCCGCACTCTCGGCGCGAATCGGTGGCAGGTGCTGTTCCATGTGGTGCTGCCCGGTGCCATGCCCGCCATCTTCTCCGGACTGTCGGTGGGCATGGGGGTGGCGTGGATCTGCGTCATCAGCGCCGAGATGATCTCCGGGCAGTTCGGGGTCGGGTACTGGACGTGGATGTCGTACTCGCTGCTCGACTACGCGGGGGTGGTGACCGGGATGCTGACCATCGGCGCGCTCGGTTACGGCACCGCCTGGGTGATCGAACGGGTGGGGCGACGGGTGAACCACTGGCTGCCCGGGGAGGCGCGATGAGCACGGCGGTCCGTGCCGGAGCTCCGGTCCGGCTGCGCGAGCTGCGCATCGATTACGCCGACGGGCCTGCCGCACAGGTGGATCTGGATATCGCCGCGGGCGAAATCGTCATGTTGCTCGGGCCGTCCGGGTGCGGAAAATCCACCATTCTGCGGGCCTTGGCCGGACTGCTGCCGGTGGCGGCGGGCAGTGCGGAGGTCGACGGCTCGCCGATCGGGGACGGCGGGCGCTGCGCCATGGTGTTCCAGGAGGACGCGCTGCTGCCCTGGCGCAGTGCGCGCCGCAATGTGGAATTCGCGCTGGCGCTGCGCGGGGTGCCGCGCGGGCAGCGGCGGGCGCGGGCCCTGGAGCTGCTGAATCAGGTTGGGTTGCAGGACTTCACCGACCATCTGCCGGGTCGGTTGTCGGGCGGTATGCGCCAGCGCGTGCAGTTGGCCCGCACATTGGCCGCGCAGCCGAGTGTGCTGCTGATGGACGAGCCGTTCGGGGCGTTGGACGCGCAGACCCGCGCCGAGATGCAGCGACTGCTGGTCGAGGTGTGGGAACGCCACCATACGACCGTTCTGTTCGTCACTCACGATGTGGATGAGGCGCTGTTGCTGGCCGACCGGATCGTCCTGCTCAGCCCGCGTCCGGCCACCATTCTGCGGATCGTCGAACTCGACGAACCCCGCGCCCCCGGCGCGCAGTTCCAGCCGGAATTCGCGCGCCGCCGTTACGAAATCCTCGCCGCGCTGGGCGAAACCGGAGAGCCGGGCGCGGACGAACTCGAGACCAGGAGTGCATCATGACCTTCGTCATCGGCGCGGCGTGCGTCGACATCATGGACCGGGCGTGCGTGGAGGAATGCCCGGTGGACTGCATCTACACCGGCGGTCGGATGGCCTACATCCATCCCACGGAATGCGTGGATTGCGGTGCGTGCGAACCGGTGTGCCCGGTGGAGGCGATCTATGCCGAGGGCGATCTGCCCGCGGCGCAGCGGCCGTTCGTCGCGGCCAACGCGCGGTTCTTCGACGAGCCGCTGCCGGGCCGGGAGACGGCGCTCGGATCGCCCGGTGGGGCGGCCGGACTCGGGGAACTCGGCGTGGATACGCCCTTCGTCCTGGAGTTCCAGCCATGAACGCGGCGAATCGTCCACTGCGCGTGGGGATTGTCGGCGCGGGT